>JBEKBT010000129.1:0-6574 GCA_050015255.1 Acidimicrobiales bacterium | reverse complement strand
CCTCCCTGCAGCGGCGTGGATCAACCAGCCGAAGGAGGAGGCCGCCGACTCATCAAACCAGTGAACGATCCGTCTCACCAAGGTTGACAGGCGCCGACATGATGGTCGGTGTCGAGGCTGATCTTCAGCGCCGCGAGGCCGGCCTTATGGGCGAGATCGACGTCCTGTCTGAAGGCTACTGGGGTGCGCAGCAACCCCAACGGTCGATCATCCAGGTGAGCAAAGGTGACGACTGCCCGTCATGGAGCCCGCGAAGTCTCGAGCCGACCTCGATCGACAGGGTCGAGAGGGAACTGCGACCCGCTCCACTGTCGGGGCCCTCAAGTGTCGACCGGCTCGTCTTCGACAGCTTCCTCCGGTTGCGGAAGCGATCTCGGGGCGCAGTCGTGGCCCTCAGTGAGCGGATCATGGTGACAAACGTGAGCGCAGCCGAGCTTCTGTTGCCATC
Organism: Acidimicrobiales bacterium; assembly: GCA_050015255.1. GTDB lineage: Bacteria > Actinomycetota > Acidimicrobiia > Acidimicrobiales > Bog-793 > Fen-455. The sequence goes on along the minus strand of JBEKBT010000129.1, from coordinate 6,126 downwards.
CGACCGGCCCCTCCTGTGGGCGCAGGCACAGGCTGTCCTGACTGATGGCTGCAGGCCGACCGGCGAAGTTGTGCTGAGTTGCGGCGTTTCCGTGCTCGCCCGATTCCGGGCTGTCCTTGTAAAGGACTTGATCGTGGGCGCCCTAGTGCAGCTTTCAACACGACCGCGAACTTCCAGCCGGTCCACCTCGCCCGCCCACTCCGGCGTTGACGGATGGAGAAGCCTCACCGACACCGAGCGAGCCATTGCCAAAGCCGTGGCTCGTGGATTGACAAATCGCGAGACTGGACGACGCCTCTTCCTTTCTCCGCATACCGTGGACTCGCACTTGAGACAGATCTTTCGCAAGTTGGGCATCAGGTCGCGAGTCGAGCTCGGGCGTATCGTCGGTGAGCACCACTGCCAGTTGCCCAGCGCGGATCAGAACGTAGCTGTCTTGAATCCCTACGGTTCACTTGAAAGCGAGAGCAACCAGTCGGCATGACGTCGGCCCGCGGCGGAAGGGCTCCGATCCGAAGCGGGACCCACGAGGTCACTCGTCGCTTCGAGCAGCCTGCAAGGTGTTGAAGACCAGGGCGTCGATCCGCCTCATGTGAGTTTCCTTCTCCGGCTCCGAAAGGAAGGATCCCAGAAAGGAGTTTCGGACGAGCTGAACCACCTGGGCTTCGGTGAAGCGGAACTCTTGCGCGACCGCGAGCAAGTTGTCGCCTATGTACCCTCCAAAATAGGCGGGGTCGTCTGAATTGATCGTGACTCGTAGGCCATGGTCGAGAAGGGCTGGCAGATTGTCTTTTCCAAGCGAGGGGAACACGTGAAGTTTCACGTTCGACAACGGGCACACGGTGAGCGTCGTTTGTTCCGCGACCAGGCGCGCGACCAGGCGCTCATCATCGAGGCACCTGACGCCATGATCAATCCGCGCGGCGTGGAGGATTTCCAGGGCCTGCCAGATGTACTCAGGCGAGCCCTCCTCTCCCGCATGGGCCACGGTGCGGAGGCCGAGGTCACGGGCTCGATCGAACACAGCGGCAAACTTGGAGGGGGGGTTGCCGGCTTCGGAGGAGTCGAGTCCAACGGCCGAGATCCACTCGAGATAGGGCGCCGCCGCGTCCAAGGTCGCGAAGGCGTCATCCTCACTAAGGTGGCGAAGGAAGCAAGGTATGAGTCGGGACGTGATTTTGAACCGGGTCTCGTATTCGACCAACGCACGGTGAATACCGCGTATGACGGTCTCAAACGAGATTCCCCGACAGGTGTGCGACTGCGGGTCGAAGAAGACTTCGGCATGGCACACTCCCTGCGCCGCCGCATGCTGGAGGTAGGCGATGGTCAGGTCGTAGAAGTCCTGCTCCTCGACGAGTACTGAGCAGCCGGCATAGTAGATGTCGAGGAATGACTGGAGATTCTTGAAAACATACGCCGACCTGACTTCATCGACAGTCCGATACTTGATCGGAACATGGTTGCGGCTGGCCATTTCCATCATCATTTCAGGCTCCAGCGTGCCCTCGAGATGAATATGGAGCTCGGCTTTCGGAAGTGCCCAGATGAGCTCTTTGTTAGCCACATAAGGTTCGAACATGTCCTCGCCCCTCTAGCTCGATGGATTGGTCGCGAAAGCCGCGTTCATAGGGATAGCGGACCACAGGCGGGGTACTCAGTCCTCAGTAGTGCCTACTGAATTCACGCAGCTAGCCGGTATCGCGCTCCTCGCCCGGCGGCGCCAAGAGCCCCCGAGCGCGCCGCGAGTCTCCTTCAGCTACCGTCGAAGAAGTCGTCGGGCGCGCGAACCATGCCCGGGGAATGAACCCGGTATACCCGAGGAGAGCAGATGGCCGGAGCGCTGTTGACCGATCTCTACGAGCTCAACATGGCGGCGAGCTACTTGCGCCGCGAGATGACGGCACCGGCCACCTTCAGTCTGTTCGTCCGCCGTCTCCCCTCCGAACGGGGCTTCTTGGTCGCCGCCGGGATGGAGGACTGCCTCGAGATCCTCGCGGGCTACTCGTTCGAGGAAAGCGACCTTGTCTATCTCGCCACTTTGGGCTTTGACGACGCGGCGCTGGAGGCCTTCGCCGGCCTGCGCTTTTCCGGTGATGTCCGGGCCGTCGCCGAGGGGCGCATTGTTTTCGCCGACGAGCCGTTGCTCGAGGTGACTGCCCCCATTGCCGAGGCCCAGCTCGTCGAGACGATCCTGCTGAACCAGATCACCTTCCAAACGACGCTTGCGTCCAAGGCGGCTCGGTGCCGGCTGGCCGGTCGCGACCAAGTGGAACTGGTCGAGTTCGGATTTCGTCGCACACAGGGCTTCGAGGCCGGTCTTGCCGCGGCTCGGGTCTCGGCCATGGTCGGCTTCTCCGCCACGAGCAACGTCGAGGCAGCCCGACGCTACCGCCTCGCTCCGGCGGGCACCATGGCCCACAGCTACATCGAGGCATTCGTCACCGAGATTGCGGCCTTCCGGGCCTTTGCCGAGGACCTCCCGGGGCGTACCACGTTTCTGGTCGATACCTATGACACCCTGGAAGGTGTCGACCACGCGATCGAAGTCATCGAAGAGCTCGGACTGCACGAGAGCGTGGGCGTTCGCCTCGACAGCGGTGACCTCGCCGCGCTGGCCCGGGCGACCCGCCGAGTGCTGGACGACGCCGGACATCCCGAAGTTCGCATTTTCGTCTCGGGAGGCCTGGACGAGCATTCCATCGCCGCACTTGTCGAGCAAGGGGCCCCGGTCGACGCAGTCGGCGTCGGGACGCGGCTCGGAGTCTCCGCCGATGCCCCCTTCCTCGACAGCGCCTACAAGCTCGTCTCCTACGACGGCCGTCCTGTGGCGAAGTTCTCGGAAGGCAAAGCGACCTACCCGGGGGCCAAACAGATCTTCCGCGCCCATGGGCTCGTCGACCAACTTGGCCTAGCCGAAGAATCGGCGCCTGAGGGCACCGAGTCGCTACTCGAGGTCGTCATGGCGAAAGGTCAAAGGGTGCGCCCGAGCGATCCCGTGCTGTCGCTAGCTACGGCCCGGACTCGATTCGAGGCCGACCTAGGCGCCCTTCCCGAGCCTGCCCGTCGTCTTCGCGACCCGACGGCACCGAAGCCGGCAATCACAGCGGCAGTGGCCCGGCTGACAGAAGAGGTGCGCCAGCGGGAGCGCTGACGGCAAGGCGCCTCTGCCGATCCGGGCAGGGGCGCGCCGTTGCCAGTGTTCCCCAGCCTGCCTCTACTCGTGCCGAACGCTCACAGCGGGAGGGGAACCAGGAAGCTTCGCCGGAGAGCGGGAAGATGCCCTACAGGGGAAATGTGACGTGTCAGGGTTGGATGATGAGATGGTCCTCGACCTCGGCGATTCCTTTGGCCTGCCATGCCGCGTTCCTTGCGATCCTGTCTTCGGTGAGCGAATGAACGTGACCGGTTAGTACGGCCTTGTTGCCCAAGGTCGTGACGTGGATCTGGCGGGCGTCCAGTGCTGCGTTGCGGGCTAGAGCATTGGTGATGTACCTTTCCACCTCTGAAGCCGGGACACGCGATTTCACAGTGATCCGGTTTGCGACCGACTTGACACCGAGCACGCGCGCGATCGCGCGGCTCGCCTCCTGGCGCTGGTAGTCCCAGCCCACCTCCCCGGTGAGGGTGACGTGGCCGTTCGAGATCGTCGCCTTGATGCGTTGATCTGCGAGAACCGTGTTCCAGGCGAGAATGTGGGCCACGGACTTGGCGATCTCCGCGTCCTCTTTTTCGTGCGAGGCGTGAAGGCGTACCTCTATTTCGTCGGCGACGGCCTTGACGCCATAGACATGCTCTGCGGTCTCGACGGCACGGGTCTTCTCGAAGTAAGAGGGCACGTAGCCCGAGAGCGTCACGGCGCCATCTTCCGCGGAGACCACGATGTGACGGGCATCGAGCTCGTGATTCCAGGCGAGCTCCAGCCGCACGTCGCTCTGTAGCTGGTCATCGGTCATCAGAAAGCTCCTTTCCGTTATTGCCGATGGGCCGGACGGCCATTCGGCGCATTTGTTCCTGTTCACAAACAACCGCGACGGAGGGGGTCAATCCTCCCCGGCGGGTACTTCTCCGCTGATGGCGGTCACGGTGCGATGGCGACTGGCACATCAACCCACGAGTGTGGAGATCATTGCGGCCTTGATCGTCGGGAGCCTGTTGGCGGCTTGTTCGAAGACGATCGATGCTTCCGACTCGAACACCTCGTCGGTGACCTCGAGCGCGTCGATTCCCCACTTTTCGTAGATGCTCTCGCCGATCTCGGTCTCTCGGTCGTGGAGAGCAGGAAGGCAGTGCATGAACTTGACCTCCGGGTTGCCGGTCGCTCTCATGAGCTCGGCGTTCACCTGGTAGGGAAGCAGCTGCTTGATCCGCTCACCCCACAGCTCCTGTGGCTCGCCCATCGAGAGCCAGACGTCTGTGTAGAGGAAGTCCACCGCGCTGACGGCCTTGTGAACGTCGGCCGTGGCCATAACTCCGGCGCCCGAGTCGTTGGCGAGGTGCTTGGCGATGTCCTGCACTTCTGTGGACGACCACAAATCCTCTGGGCCGGCCAAGCGGACGTCGGCTCCGAGGAGGGCACCGGTCACGAGCAGTGAGTTCGCCGTGTTGTTGCGGGCATCGCCGAGGTAGCAGAAGGAGACCTCCTCGAAGGGACGCTTCGAGTGGTCCCGCATGGTCAGGACATCAGCCAGCATCTGGGTCGGGTGCCACTTGTCGGTCAACCCGTTCCAGACCGGGACTCCGGCAAAGCGGGCGAGGGTCTCGACGCTCTCCTGCGCGAATCCCCGGTATTCGATCCCGTCGAACATGCGCCCGAGGACACGGGCCGTGTCCCTGATCGATTCCTTGTGTCCGAGCTGGGATTCCCCTGGGCCAAGATACGTTACGTGGGCCCCCTGGTCGTGGGCGGCGACCTCAAAGGCTGAGCGCGTGCGCGTAGAGGTCTTCTCGAAGATGAGGGCGATGTTGCGTCCGATGAGCTGCGGCACTTCGAATCCCAGGCGCTTGTCGTCGCGCAGCTGCTGGGCGAGATCGATCAGGTAGGTGAACTCCTCCTTCGAGACGTCGATCTCCTTGAGAAGGCTGCGTCCATGAAGGTCGATGGTCACGTCTTGGCTTCCCTTCTCTTAGGCGGGATCGCGTTCGATCGGGCAGACCATGCAGCGTGGGCCACCGCGGCCACGTCCGAGCTCACTGCCCTCGACACTCACGACCTCGATCCCATGCTTTCTGAGCATCGTGTTGGTGGCGACATTGCGGTCGTAGCCGAAGACGACCCCCGGGGACACAGCGAGGTAGTTCGTTCCGTCGTCCCACTGCTCGCGCTCCGCGGCGCGCATGTCCTCGTCTGTGGTCAGTACGGTGACCTCCTCGACGCCGAACACCTCGGCAAGGGTTGCCCACAGGTTGTCGTTGTGCGAGACCTTCAAGCCGCCGCCCTCGCCGGGGGTGATCGTCCACGAGCGCAGGTGCCGGTCGAAGTACGGATAGAGCACGAAGGTCGCTCGATCGACCATCGTCATCGCGGTGTCGAGGTGCATCATCGCGTGCGACTTCGGAAGCTCGACGGCAATGACGGTGTGTGCCTGGCCGGAGGCGAACAGTCGTTGGGTGAGTATCTCGGCACCCATCGGGGAGGTTCGTTCCCCCATTCCGATCATCACCGAGCCGTTTCCGATCACGTGCACGTCACCGCCTTCGACCGACGCCGGAAGGTGGTTGAGGTCGTCGTCTCCGTAATAGGTCGTGAACTTCGCACCGGCGAAAAGTGGGTGGAAGCGGTAGATCGCCCGGCTGTGCAGCGTCTCGCGCTGGCGGGCTGGCTTGGCCATCGGATTGACGGACACGCCGTTGTAGATCCAGCAGGAGTTGTCTCTTTGAAAGAGGTGGTTCGGCAGCGGCGCGAGGAGGAAATCGTCGGCCCGCAACATCTCCCACTTGAGGCTGCTCCTGGCGCCGATCGGGTGCATGTCGCCCTTGAGCACGCCACCGACGAGATAGCTGGCGAGGGCCTCGCCGTCGAGGTCCTCGAAGAGACGCCGAAGTGGACCGACTAGCGATGGGCCGAGCATCTCCGGAGTGCACAAGCGGTCGAGCACGAAGGCGCGGCCCTCCTTGAGCTCGAGC
>JBEKBT010000128.1:0-6636 GCA_050015255.1 Acidimicrobiales bacterium | reverse complement strand
AACCCCATCCCTCCAGCTCAGGCGACGAGCCGGTACTCGTGGATGAGTCCGCCAAGGACGTCGGTTCGTCGGATGAGAGGGGAGTCGGGATCGGTGATCGGGACCATCATTTCGGTGACGGCCGAGGGGCACCGTTGATCGAGGGACCGGTGAGGCCGGTGCCCGTTGTAGTGATCCACGTACTCGACGAGGACAGCTTCGAGATGGCGCCGGCCGAGGATGAGGAACCGGTCCAGGCATTCACGGCGGATGGTGCCGACAAACCGCTCGCAGACCGCGTTCGCGCGTGGCGCCATGATGGGCGTCTTGATGATCCGGATCCCGTCGGCTGCGAAGACAGCGTCGAAGGAGGAGGTGAACTTGGTGTCGCGATCTCGAATGAGGAACTTGACCGGCGTCGTCCGTTCCGTCAGCTCGTAGCAGAGGTTGCGGGCCTGCTGGGTGACCCAGCCGGCGACAGGGTTGGCCGTCACCCCGACGATGCGGACGAGGCGGGTGCCGTGCTCGATGAAGAACAGCACGTAGAGCCGCCGGAGCAAGACGGTGTCGACCGAGAAGAAGTCGCAGGCGATCAAGCCCTTGGCCTGGGCATGGAGGAACTCCCTCCACGTGGGACCCGAGCGTCTCGGCGCGGGATCGATTCCCCGACGCTTCAAGATCGCCCAGACGCTGGAAGGCGCGAGCACGACACCCATGGTGGCAAGCTCCCCGTGGATCCGCCGATAGCCCCAGGTCGGGTTCTCACGAGCCAACCGGACGACGAGGGCGGCAGCGCCGGCCGCGACTGTAGGTCGACCGGACCGGCGGTGTGGGTACGTCCAGCGTCGTCGCACGAGGTCTCGGTTCCAGCGCGACAGGGTGGCTGGCTGAACAAAGAACCCTCCGCGACGGGCCCGCGACACGAGTCGTGACAGCCCGGCGAGAAGTGCCCGGTCTGCTGGCCGCAGAGCAGGTCGGTCGACCTGGCGTCGCAGGACCGCTACCTCGTGGCGCAACATGACGATTTCGATCGCCAGGTCGTCCTGAGTTCGGCACGAGAGGCGGACGAGCTGGACCACGCGTACGAATGCCACGTAGAGGAACGAGAGCACCATGAGGAGGCATCCTCCCCCTTGGGACTGCGGCACGAAAAGTCCTGCTGGCAGCCGCGGACGGCCTTCTCGGCACCCACAGGGCTTCCCCAGGCCTGACGGACACCTGCCCTAAGGTGAGCACTGCTCTGACCGGGCTTCGGCGGCTCAGCTGACCGATCTGCCTTTCGCAAGCCCGTGATCTGGGCAAGTTGTGGATGAGGTGACCCGCTGTAGTGGTCCAGTCGTTGTGCGAGTCCAATCGGTGACGCGGCGGATCGAGAACACGACGTCTCCTACGGCCATGGACTTGCCGTCGGGGAACTTCACCCCCGGCCGGACCGCGAAGTTCCAGGTCTTCACCCCCGAGCTCATGGTATGGCCCTGCGCGAGCCACGGCGTGAGCAGCCCAGAGGGGCTAGTGAAGCAGAGCGGCTCGAAGATTGGGGAGGGTAGACGTCTTTCGCGACGATGGAGTTCACCGCGTCGACCTCGATGGCGACGCCACGGCGCGGTCCCCACACGGGGATCATCGCGGACCTCCTTCCGCCCGGGGTCCGGCTCCCCGCACGACGGCCGCCGCGAGCTCGCTCAGGCCGTCGCCCAGCTCGTCCGGTCCGAAGCAGAAGCGCAGGTCACGGAACCGGACACGCAGGTCGCGGACGGCGCCGGCGACGGCGGCGTCACGCAACACGACGTCGGCCACCAGGCCGGCGAGCTCGGCGAAATCGTCCTCGCGCATGCCGAACCGGGTCATCTCGGCCACGCCGAGCCGCAGGCCACCGGCCGCCGAGAAGGCCTCTTCGTCGGGCAGTCCCTGGTAGTTGCAGACGATGTCGTTGCGCTCGAGGCGGACGGCCATCTCGTGGCCGCAGCCGTAGCCGACCCGCACGATCACCTGGTGGGTCTCGGTGTAGTCGACGGCGGGGTCGCCCTGCACGTCGAGGCCGGCCGCGGCGAGAGCCCGGGCGAACGCCTTTGCGTTCCTGATCACCTGCGGCTGGTAGGTGTCGCGGAAGGCATTCATCTCGTAGGTTGCAAAGAGCAACCCGAGCAGCGTGCCCAGATGATGGTTCGACACCGAGCCCGGGAAGGCGCGGCGGCGGACCGCCTCCCACAGCTCGTAGCGCTCCTCGGTCTTGAGGTAGCGGCTACCGACCACTCCTCGCTGCGTGCCGAAGAAGGTCTTGTGCGTAGACCCCGTGACGAGATCGGCCCCCTCGGCGAAGGGCTCCTGGAAGTGCGGCCCGACCAGGCCCAGCACGTGGGCCATGTCGTAGAGCACGACGGTGTCGATGCCCTGCTCTCTCAGGAAGCTCGTGACCGCAGCGACCGGCTCCGGGTACAGCACCATGCTGCGCCCGAACACGATGAGCTCGGGGCGGTACCGCACGATCAGCTCGCGCGTCTCGTCTACGTCGATGCGGTACGGATCGTCGCTGCGCATCGGGAAGTTCACGACGGCCGGCGCATCGGTGCGCGGGTCGCGCGCCACGAAGTCGCGCAGGGCGCCCATCGGCTGCGCGCTCAGATGGCCGCCCTTGCCGATGTGGTTGTTCATCACGCAGCGGATGCGGCGCGACTCGGCCTTCCGCTCGGCCCTGTTGCCGTACTCCACGAGGCCGCTGAAGACCGCCATGTTGGCCATCTGGCCGCTTACCAGGCGCGTCTCGGTCTCGGCGCAGCTCAGGTAGGCGGAAAGCTCGGCCTCGAGCCGCTCTTCGACCGTCGCGATGAAGCCAGTCCCCTGGTAGTAGAAGACCTCGTCATCGTAGAAGGCCGCGGACTTGCGGTGCTCGGCGTAGCGGAAGGCCGGGTCCATGACCGACGCCAGGCGCACGAGCGGCGAGGTGGTCATCTCGGATGGGATGAGGTTGATGCAGTCGCGCTGACGCCACGACGTGTTGTCGAGCGTCTCCGCCAGGAGCAGCCGCGCCTTGGCCGACGGCTCACCCTCGGGCCGCGCCGCCGCCGACAGGACGTGGTCGTAGACGATCGGCCGCGCGTAGGGCGGCGCATCGCTACGCAGGTGGTACGGCACGACGAGGGCGGGCACCCGGGTGCCGCGCACGTCGACCGTCACCTCGTCGCCCTCGACCACGTCGCAGTCCAGGTAGGCGAGGGCGATCGACCGCTGGGCACGCCGCTCGGTCTGACGCGAGTCGAGCCCCTCACCTTCGACCTCCCAGTAGGGCACCGCGGTGCCGCTCGTGACCGCACCGACCCGATGGTCGCCGCGGTAAACGGCGGCGTGCGCGCGGGCCACGCCACGGCCCGCCAGAGCGAGCGGCTGCACGAGTCGCGGCAGGTCGGCGCGGCGCGTCCAATCCCTGGCCACGACTCGGGCGTAGGCGTCGTGCTGGCGCGTCAGGGCCGCGCGCCCGATGAAGTCGCCCTTGAGCGGCGAGAGGCTCACGGCGAGCTTGGCGAGCGGCACGGCGAAGATCGGAATCTCGACACCGTCGTCGTCGACGCCGAGCTCGAAGCCATAGAGCGGGAGGCCGGCCTCGAGGCGCAGCGTGTCGCGCGCGCCAAGGCCGGCCGGCGTGGCGCCGCCGGTCACAAGCGCATCCCACAGGCGGGGGGCGGCCTCGGCGGCCACGAACAGCTCGAAGCAGAGCGGCTCGCCCGTGTACCCGGTACGACCGACGCGCACGACCGCGCCTGCGGCCTCGGCCGTCGCGCACTTGTTGCGCAGCGGCTCGGGCAGCCGGCCTGCGGTCATAACACCAGCCAGGACGTCGCGCGAGCGCGGGCCTTGCAGGGCGATCATGGCAATCTCCCGGGTCGCGTCGTGCAGCGTGAGGTCCGAGAAGGCAGCGGCCTCGCGCGTGAAGTGCACCCAGTCCTTGAGGCGGTTCGCCGCATTCACGACGAGCAAGTATTCGCCGATCGCGAACCGATAGAGATAGGCGTCGTCGATGGCGCCGCCGGCCTCGTCCGAGATGATCGTGTACTGCGCCTGGTTGACCTCGAGCCCGGCCGCGTTGTTGGTGAGCACGCGCTGCAGAAGCGCAAGCGCGTCGGAGCCGCCGATCACGAAGCGCCCCATGTGCGACACGTCGAACAGGCCGGCCTCGCGGCGTGTCGCCAGGTGCTCGGCGACGATGCCGCTTGGGTACTGCAGGGGCATCTCCCAGCCGGCGAAGTCGACCATGCGCCCGCCGGCCGCCACGTGACGCTCGTAGAGCGCGGTGTGCCGAGGCGCGCCCGTCATCGTCGATTCGGCTCGCAGCGATTCCACGTCGCACTCCTCTGATCTCATGCCGCACTGATCCACTGGCGCAGGAGACCGAGCCCCTCTCGGATTTTGTCCTCTTCGATGCCCGAGTAGGCGATGCGAACGTGGTGATGCTTCCCGCCGGGCAGCTCACGACCGAGATGGAGTCGGGTACAGAAGGAGCATCCGGTCTGTTCGAGGGCGGCCACGCGGAACTCGTCATGGGTGGCACACCCAACCCGCTCCATGGCTTCGGTGCGGGTCAAGTGGATACCGACTGATGTGCATACGCCTTCGATGTGCTCGTGCGTCTGGTCGGTGGGCCCCTGTTCGCCGACGTCGGTAACGCTGTAGGTGGTCATGGGTTAAGTATCGCGAAAGGGCGTGTCCTTGCCCACTTTTTAGCTCTCCGGTCGCAGCAGGTAACTGCGCTCCGTCCGTTGCCACCGCTACGACCTCGATCACGGATAGCCGACGATTGAGCCGACGGCCTCGTTTTCACAAAGCGAACACAGCGCCTCGTGAACCCTCGTGAGGTGTGCCGGGCGCCCGGCGTCGAGGCAGACGAACATCCCAATAAGCAAGGTGCGAAGCGACAGCTGTCGAGGGCGGACCCCGACAGGAAGGGCCGACTCGATCTCGGCGATCCTGTTGCGAAGGTGCTCGTCGTCGAGCAGGGCCTCCAGCTCGGCGAGCTCGCTCATGGCCGGCGCCCCCCCAACAGCGCCACGGCCTCTTGCTCGCTCGGCGCCTCGCGCCCTTTGACGAGGTCGCCGAGGCGCTGGGAGCAGGTGATCCCCGCCGCCTCCATGAAGGCCTTAAGACCGACCACCTCGGCCATGGCGACGAGGTATGTGGAGCGCAACCGGCAGGTCTCAAGGCGGGGAAGGTCAGCCCCGCCAGAAAGCGACCTTAAAAGAGGGTTGGTGACGTTGTGGCTCTCGGGGTTGCGACCCGAGACCAGGTAGCCGTCTTTGAAGAATGCCGCGGACCGAAGCAGCCGCTCGTGGAACTCCCCCCGCACCGGAACGACACGTGAGGTCTTTGCCCGCACGACGACGAGCACCCCGCCCGAGCGGCAGACGACGTTTGTGCCACGCACAAAGCGCAGCGCGCCCCCGATCAGTCCGGCACCTGCCCCGAGGCAGATGACGGCATTGGCGCGCAAACGGCGCAGCGCCGTCGGCTGCGCGTCGCAAAGGGCCAGATATGAGGCGATCTCGGCTTTCGAGTAGGGGGCCTTGGCGCGATCGCGGGGAAGTGGATCCGCCTGAGCGTGCCGGTGCTCTGGCAGCTTGGAGGCGAGGTGGCGGAGATCGGCACGAAGTGTGCGACGGGTCGCTCTGCCGCCGGATGCCCGACGGCGACAAAGCGCTCGATCACCGATTCTTTGAACAACACCTGCCCATCGAGCTGTAAGCCGACCGACAGGGCGAAGGCGGCCAGCCTTGCCGTGGCGAACAAGAGGGCCTTTGCCCGCTCAGCCCGCTCGGGGTGCACGCCGGCCACGATCCGTCGGGCGAAGGCCGCCGCCTCGCCGCCGACAGACACCGGTGCGAAGGCCGCGATCGCCTGTCCGTACCGAAAACTCCATCCAAGCGATTGAATTGGGGATACTGTGCGGGTGGACTGGACGAAAGGATCGGCACGCGCGGGCGGTCAGGACCGTTCAATCCCGTTTGACGTGTGCCCCAACCTGGGTGCTGCGGGTAAGCGACCTGCGCTAGACAGAAGGCATCCGGAAGGTATCACCCCAGTTCAGGGCACCCGGATGACATTTTCGGCACTCAGAGGGCTGCACGTGGGGTCCCCGGCCTACCTACCCCTAGTAACGCGTGTTACCAAGGGGGCGGATTTGGCAGCACTTCCCGGACAAAGAGACGGACGGCGCCCACGTCGACGGACGGAGCAACACTGGATGCACGGATTCCAACACCTTGCCAAGGTGAGGGTCGCGGGTTCGAATCCCGTCGTCCGCTCCACCGTCGTCCGCTCCAGATCTCGGAGGAGCCCCGCCTGAGGTGCGAACGGCCGCACGACCACCGTTGCCGGTGCCCGCTCATCGAGTTCGCGGACGCAGCTGCGGCGGGGAAGACGCCCCTGTAGACATCCGCTACGGCTGCCCCGCCACGGTCCTTGTCACTGCGGATCTCAGGTCACTGCAATCACCAGTAGCTCGATTGCGTGCTACTCCTCAATCCAACCCGCACAGAGCCATGGCTTTTGTCGCTTGCCAGTCTTAAGGGACCAGGCCGTTGCCAGAAGCATGGGACCACGTCGCGTCCACATCGACCGGCTGACGCGATGATCTCGGCAGCCAAGACAGGTGTCAAGTGGAACGGCGTC
>JBEKBT010000127.1:0-6894 GCA_050015255.1 Acidimicrobiales bacterium | reverse complement strand
ACGGCGTCGCCTACGAACAGTGCTACATCAGCCAGGGTTGGATGGACTTCGCGTCGTCGCAGCCGGCCAACCTGTACTCCCTGGGCGCGATCGAGTACGCCGTAGACGCGGCGAGGGGTGTCGCCCTCACCATCGGGGACCCCGGTTTGACCAGCGCCCCTCTGGGCGACGTCAGCTATAAAGGCGACGTCCAGCTGACCGACCCGATCGTCGCCCCCTTCGTCACCAAGACGCAGCTGACGATAAGCGGGCCCGCAACCGACGGGCAGCCAGCCAGCTTCACGACCACGCCAGTCACTGATCCCGCGCTCTGGGGCAATGTCTACGGCAACGCCCATGGTGGGATTTGCAACGGGGTAACGCCCTAAGCCTCTCAACTAATGGCCCTCGTCCCTACTCCCTCCTCTCCCGTCTGAGGAGGGAGTAGGCGGGCCGACATTTAGTAAGGTCTGGTCGTGAGTCCTGAAACAACATCAATAGAGAACGGAGATGTGCCCGGCGCCGAAACCATCGGCATTTCCAAGCAGTTCGGCGCCACCGTCGCCTTGCGGGAGGTAAGCTCGTCCCTGCGCTCGGCTTGCTGCGTCGGGTTGGTTGGCCGCAATGGGGCCGGCAAGTCCACCCTGGTTGGGAGCGTGCCAGTATGACAAGGGTCAGCAGTGAAAAGGAGGCCGCCGTGCTGGCGCAGCCAACGGGGCAGGAACCCGATAGCCCGGCAGCCGCCGAAACCGAACCGCAGCCGATCAGCGGGGATAGCAGAGCCCTGTCCCTCTTGAGGGACGCGAGCCTACTGCCGGTGCTCGTCGTGCTGATCGTCTTCGGCGCCCTGGTCAGCCCTGTCTTCCTCCAGGCCGACAATTTCTGGGGGATCGGCCAGTATGCCTCCTCCATCGCGCTAATCACGGCCGGCGAAGCGCTCGTCCTGATGATCGGCAGCATGGACCTGTCCCTCGGAGGTACTTATGGGTTTGCGCCGATGCTGGCGACCTGGCTGGTAGCGCCTGCGTCGGCCTTCGGTTCCGGCCTCAAGCTCAATGCGTACGCCGGGTTGATCGTGCTCCTCTTGCTGGGCGCCGCCGTCGGCTTTGTGAACGGCCTCCTGATCGTGAAGGCGCATCTCAGTGCCTTCATCGTCACCCTCGGGATGTTGATAGGGCTGGCAGGTGTTCAAGACGGCCTCGTCGACGGGCAGACGATCTCCGCCCTGCCTACTTGCTTTTCCTACATCGGAGGTAACTTCTGGGGTCCGGTACCGGTATCGCTGGTGGCGACGGCGGTCGTATTTGTCGTGGTCGGCTTGTTCCTGCGTTACCGCCGGGCTGGCCGCGCTATCTATGCCGTGGGCGGTAACGCCGAAGCCGCTCGCGCGGCCGGCATCAACGTCGACCGAGTGAAGATCGGCGTCTACATGGCGGCGGGTGTGCTCGCCGCCATGGGGGGCTTCGTGGAGATGGGACGTGACGGCGCGATTACCGCCAGCCAAGGGTACAACGAGGGCGTCATTTTCATAGCGTTCGCGTCTGCCGTCATCGGCGGTGTGAGCCTCCTCGGCGGCAAGGGCAACATGGTCGGCGTCGCCGTCGGGGTTTTGGTCCTTGCGGTGGTCCAGAACATCTTGGACCTCAAGAACGTCAACGTCTTTTGGGAAGAGGCGGTCTACGGACTGGTGATCCTTATCGCGTTGGTTATCGCCCGGGTCATCGGCGATAGAGAAACTCAAACCTGAGCGCGAGCACCTGGGAGGAAGCATGCTTGATAACAACACAGTTGCCGTCCCGCGCTTGGCAGCTAAGCACTTGTCAAAATGGTACGGGCACGTTGGCGCCCTGAGGGAAGTGTCCGTAGAGTTCTGGCCTGGCCTTACCGGCATCGTCGGTGACAACGGTGCTGGCAAGTCGACACTATTGAAGATCTTCAGTGGCTTCGAGGTGCCGGACGAAGGAGAGGTACTGCTCGACGGGCATCCCGTGGCGTTCCACACCGCCCGGGCGGCGAGGGAAGTTGGGATCGAGTCGCTTTACCAGACCCTAGCTCTCGTAAATACTCTGTCAGTCGCGGATAACGTTTTTCTCGGCCGTGAACTGTATCGGCGAATCTTGGGAGTGCGCGCGGTCGACCGGCGCGCGATGCGAAAGGACGCGGACGACGCCCTGAAGCTGCTGAGGATAAGCATGCCTCCGTCCAGGGTCGGCGTGAAGCAGCTAAGCGGCGGGCAACGCCAGGCTGTCGCGCTTGCTCGGGCTATGTACTTCGGGGCACGAGTAGTGCTCCTCGACGAGCCAACAGCCTCCCTCGGCCCGCGTGAGACTGCTGCTTTCTTGCGGATCATCCGGGACACGGCGGACCACGGTGAAACCGTGGTTGTGGTGGGTCACAACTTGCCGCAAATGCTGGAGCTTGCCGACCATCTGTTGGTCATGAGGGCAGGCAGGGTCGTAGCGGCCATTAACCCGAAGGAGACTTCGCTCAGAGAGCTGACGGACTTCATGGTGGGGTCCGTCTAGGAGGAGACATGACTGTAGACCCTGCAAGAGTTCCCGTGCGCAAGCTCACAAGTGGCGCGACCATGCCGGCGATCGGCTTGGGGACGTTCGGTTCGGACCGCTACTCCGCCAAGGAAGTCGCCACCGCGGTGGCAGGAGCGTTGGAGGTTGGCTACCGGCACATTGACTGCGCCAGCGTGTACGAGAACGAAGCCGAGATCGGCCAAGTACTGGACGGCTTCCCGCGCGAGCAGCTCTGGATCACGTCAAAACTGTGGAACGACAAGCACGCGCCGCAAGAGGTCATGCCAGCCTGCGAAAAGTCCCTAACCGACCTGTGCGTCGACTACCTCGACGCTTACCTGGTCCACTGGCCCTTCCCCAACCATCACGACCCCGGCGTCGATGTGACGTCGCGCGCCGCCAACGCCCGGCCGTACATCCACGAGGAGTTCATGGCCACGTGGCGGCAGATGGAGCGACTGGTTGACGAAGGGCTCGTCCGCCACATTGGCACGTCCAACACGACGGTCCCCAAGCTCCGGCTCCTCCTAGCCGACGCCCGGATCCGGCCCGCTGTCAACGAAATGGAGCTCCACCCCCATTTCCAGCAACCCGAGCTGTTCTCGTACGTACTCGAAAAGGGCGTCCAACCTATCGGGTTTTGCCCCATTGGGTCCCCAGAGCGGCCCGATAGGGACAAGACGCCCGAAGACACCGTCGACATCGAGGATCCAGTGGTTGTCCGCATTGCCAAAGACCACGGGGTGCACCCAGCCATCGTCTGCGTCAAGTGGGCCGTCCAGCGGGGGCAGACGCCTATCCCGTTTTCCACCAGGCGGAACGAGTACGAGTCCAACCTGCAGAGCGTGGTCGACGACCCGCTGACCGAGGACGAAATGGCGGCCATGGCGGGGATCGACCGTGGCGACCGCCTAATCAAAGGCCATGTGTTCTTGTGGAGAGAAGGACAGTCCTGGGAAGATCTCTGGGATATCGGCGGGACGGTCAAATCATAGGAGGCACAAAATGCTCAGCGGTCCAACCCGCCGGCGCGTTTGGGTGAGCGCGCCGGATGTCGTCGAGATCGTCACCGAACCTGTCCCGGTGCTGGCGCCCGGTGAGGCGCTCGTCCAGCTGTCGGTCTCGGGGATCTGCGGCTCTGACAAGGCGGGCGCGCACGGGGAGCACTTCTTTTTCAAACCCCCGTACTATCCCGGCCACGAAGTTGTCGGCGTTGTGGCCGCGCTCGGCGATGGTGTATATGGCGTGACGGTCGGTGACCGCGTCACCGTAGAGCCGACCCTGATATGCGGCCATTGCAAGCCCTGCCGCAACGGGGCCGAGAACTTATGCGAGAACCTCCAGTTCTTCGGTTGTGGCTACCAGGAAGGAGGCATGGCGGACGTTTTTGCCGTGCGTGCTGACCGCCTCCACAAGATCCCCAGAGCGTTCAGTGACCACCAGGCGGCGCTCATCGAGCCGCTGGCGACGCCGGTGCACGCGGTACGGCTCGTGGGCGACTTGGACGGCAAGGCGGTCGCCATCATCGGTGCGGGCACCATCGGTCTGATGACCCTTGTCGCGGCCCGCCACGGGGGGGCGCGTAAGGTCGTGAGCGCTGACCCGTTGCCGAACAAGCGTCAGATGGCCCTGGACCTGGGCGCCGATGCTGTCCTGGACGCGGCATCCGACGACCTTGCTGGGGCGGTGCGGGGTGAGCTCGGGGAGAGCGCCGACGTCGTGTTCGATTGCGTCTCGCACCAGGAGACGCTCGACAGCGCCATCAAGATGGCGATCAAAGGCGGCACTGTGGCGGTCGTGGGCGGGGCGCGGCGGCCTGTGAGCATCGAGCTGCCGGTCCTGCAGGAGTACCAGATCCGGCTGCAGGGTTGCACCACGTACCGCTCCGAGGATTTCGACGACGCCACCCGGATCATCGGCAGCGGAGCGTTCGACGCCGACCGGTTGGTCACTTCGGTCTTCTCGCTGCCGAAAGCGGCCGACGCCTTCGCGGCTATCTCGTCAGGGCGTGAGGCGAAGATCCTGGTAGCGGCTGATCCCCAGTAGGGCCCGTCGGCAACCCTGCTGGTGAGGCGCGGTTACACGCGGCCGTCCTGCAAACAGGAGGCGTAACCAGTTCGGGCACCATTAGAACCAGACGGTCGTGAGAACTGTCTGGCGGAACGGGCTGTCCACCGTTTCACGGGTTTGGCACCGGGTTGTCCACCACGGATGTGAACCGTCCGGCAGGTGGCAATCGGCCACTCCGGTGCTGGTGGCCGCGCCCGGGGGACCGTGGGCCGTGTCCGGTCCACCCTGACAGCTGTACGGCCCGAGGCCGCCCCAGGCGGCGTCGACAAGCTGGCATACCTGGCCGTCGGCCAGTTTGACCGCCCACGGGGCCAGGGGGGTGGGCGGGACCGGTCGGGGGGCCGTGCCCGCCCTACCACCCGGGCTCGCGGTGACCGAAGTGGCAGTGAGCAGAATGGCGTCGCCGGTGGCAGGGTTGGTCGGGCATATCATCTGCACCGGTTGGCCGCCGGCTCCTCGATGGCCGGCAAAGCACGGGTCGAAGACGAGTGCGGTCCTGGGAGATTTATCCGAGACCGTCGTGAAACACCGGTAGTAGGAGCGCAGCTCCACAGGCGACGTGCCTTGCCGGCAAGTGCCCCCGGCGCGGGCGGTGATATGTAGCCCCGGCCTGAGCCCTGAGGCGGCAAAGGGGTCGTAAATGAAGGTCCTGGTGCCCGACGGCGCCGTCACCGTAAAGGGCACGCTGCACTCGTCGGCCGGGTAGGAGCCGAACTGGTACGCACCGCCGGCAACGACGGGGACGGCGGCGTCGAGGTTCCCCCCTGCCAGGTACTTGAGCGGCACCACGAAGGTCGTGGCGAACCTCGCCCCCTTCTTTTCCCTGACAACTCCGGGCAAAGGCTCGCCCGCGCCTCCGGAGCCGACATAGTCGAGCGGGCCCAAGAAGACGAGCGAGGCCCCGTCGCAGCCCCGGGCGTAAACGGTCACCGAGCTCCCGGCGGCCGCCACCCCCGGGCAGACGGTGAGGGTGCCGGCACTGCTCGAGCGACTGGTGCAGGCGGCGTGGTCATTGGTCGGGGCCGGCACCTGCGACGCGTAGGCCGCCGTGGTCGTGGCGATGGCTGCAGCGCTCAAGGCGAAGGTCGAAACCGCCGCTAGGGGTAGGGCGACGGGGCCACGACGGGACAAGGTCCGTGCCGGCGCGGTAGGCGAGCCCATGGCTGTAGAACCCTTCGAGAGCCGGTCCGGTTCTGGTGGTCGTTCAACTGGGCCACCTGTGGCCCGAGCCCGGCGACGTGACCCCTTGTCTTGCCCTGAGCTCGACAGCCACCAACGGCCCGGGAGTTGCTAGCGGCTGTGCAGTAGCAGCAGGGACCGGGCGTCCAGGGGAACCGTCCGTCGTCTAGTGAGCTTGGGCGTCCGCTCGACCGGCCCGGTGGTGAGCACTGCGTCCCATTTGGCCCGACCGGGCGGCACCACGAACTCCACCGGCTCGAAGTGGGCGTTCAGGAGCAACAAGAACCGGTCGCTCGTCGTCTCCCCGTCGCTGTCTTCGATCTGGCGGCCGTCGAGGGCGACGGTGAGGGCCCGGGCCGTGGGGTCCTGCCAGTCGTCGGCCGTCATGTGCTTGCCGTCCGGACGGTAGAGGACCATCTGGGCCGGGCCGCCTTCGGGGCCGCGGAGGTAATCGCGGGGCCGGAGGGCCTGGTTGTCCCGGCGCAGGGCGATGGCTGTTTTGACAAAGGCCAGCAGGTCCTTGTCGAGGTTGTCCCAGTCGTACCACGACAGTTCGCCGTCCTGGCAGTAGGCATTGTTGTTGCCCTTTTGCGTCCGGCCGATCTCGTCGCCGCCGAGGACCATGGGGACCCCCGCAGACAGCAGCAGCGTGCCCAGGAAGTTGCGACGTTGGCGCTCGCGCAGCTCCAGGACAGCGGGGTCGTCGGTGGGCCCGTCGACCCCGCAGTTCCAGGAGCGGTTGTTGCTCTCGCCGTCGTTGTTGTCCTCGCCGTTGGCCTCGTTGTGCTTTTCGTTGTAGGCCGTGAGGTCGGCCAGGGTGAAGCCGTCGTGAGCGGTCACGAAGTTGATGCTGGCCGTCGGCACCCTCTGGTGGGAGGCGTAGATGTCCCCGCTGCCGGTGAGGCGCAGCGCCAGCTCCCCCAGGGCCCCGTCCTCGCCGCGCCAGAAATCGCGGACGCTGTCGCGGTACTTGCCGTTCCACTCGGACCAACGGGCGGGGAAGCCGCCCAGCTGGTACCCGGCGATGTCCCAGGGTTCGGCGATCATCTTTACGGGAGCGAGGACGGGGTCCTGGTGCACGAGGGTCAAGAAGGCGCTGTGCCGGTCCACGTCGCCGCTCTGGCGGGTGAGGGCAGTG
>JBEKBT010000126.1:0-7238 GCA_050015255.1 Acidimicrobiales bacterium | reverse complement strand
CGAGGTGTTGTCGGCGAGGTCAACTCCCCAGGGATAGTTGAGCCAGTTCGTGCGGAGAGGGTTCTGGAGATGGGTGAGGGCGTGGGCTCCCCATGCCAGGAACCACACCTCTTGCCCGCTGTCGCCGCAGCCGCCGCACTGCATGGTGTGGGTCACCCCGCCCGTCCACGACGGCAGGTTCGCCATGACGCCCAGGCAGAGGTAGATCGCAATCACGACGGCGATCGCAATCCTTCCCCGCCACACCGGCTTGGCGCTTGCAACAGAGGACGCCTGCAGGTGCCCGGCGCCGACAAGAGGCGGCGCCTGAGGGCGCTCGCCGAGTTCTGGGCCCGTGCTCATCAAAGCTGCAGCTTGGCACAAGCCGCCGACCAGTGACAGGCAATCATCACTGGACCTGGCTAAAGGGCAGGGCGCGGTGCGCCCGGGTGGCAAGGATCGGAAAAATAGGCCGCAATCAGCCGAGTTATACTCGCTCAACATCCCAAGCAAGGGAACGGAGGAACTCGTGCAGATTGGGATCCTCACTGGTGGAGGAGATGCACCAGGGCTCAATGCGGCCATTCGAGCCGTGGCAAAATTGGCTTTCCGCGACGGAGTCGAGGTTCTCGGGGTGCACAACGGCTGGGCAGGCCTGCTCGAGGACGGCGATGTCAGCCCGCTGCGCCCTGCGGACGTGGCGGAGATCCTCAATCGTGGTGGCACGATCCTGGGCACTTCGCGGGTCAACCCCCTGGCGGACGCCGCCAAGATGGAGGCCGTCATTGCCAGCATCGGCCGTTTCGGCCTGGACGCGCTGGTAGCTATCGGGGGAGATGACACGCTCTCGGTGGCCGCTGCACTGGCGGATCGGGGACTGCCCGTGGTCGGCGTTCCCAAGACGGTGGACAACGACCTCATGGTCACCGAGTACTGCATTGGCTTTGACACTGCGGTCGCACTGGTCACTGAGGCTATGGACCGGCTGCACACCACAGCTGCCTCACACCACCGAGTGATGGTGGTCGAGGTGATGGGACGCGAGGCCGGCTGGGTGACGCTGATGGGGGGCATCGCCGGAGGGGCCGACATGGTCATCATCCCGGAGTTCACCGTCAGTGTGGAGGAGGTCATTGACCATCTCCACGCCCGTCGCCAGCAAGGCAGGACCCACAGCATCCTCGCCGTCGCGGAGGGAGCCGAGATCACCGGCCTGCCCACCCCGTCGGACAGTGAGGCACCTCTCGACGCCTTCGGGCATCCCCAGCTCAGCCGCCGCGGAATCGCGGAGCGTCTTGGTCGCCAACTGGAGGATGTAACCGGTCATGAGACCAGAGTCGCCGTCCTGGGCCATACCCAAAGAGGAGGCACGCCGACCGCCTATGACCGGGTCTGGGCGACGCGGGTCGGCGCTGCCGCTTACAAGCTCGTGCGCGAGGGACGCTTCGGTCAGATTCCCATAAAGCGCGGCGACAATGTCGAAAACGTCCGGCTGTCCGAAGTGGTTGCCGAACCCCGCCTGGTGCCTGAGGACCTGTACCGACTGGCGGAATTGTTGTACTGACCAGCCGTGCCCATCTCCGGGGTCCTGCCAATATGCTTTCGCGCGCCAACTTTCGCAATCTCGCCATCGTCGCCCACGTCGACCACGGCAAGACCACGCTCGTCGACGGGATGCTCTGGCAGTCGGGGGTCTTCCGCGCAAATCAAGAGGTCAACGAGCGGGTCATGGACTCGATGGACCTCGAGCGCGAGAAGGGCATCACGATCTTGGCCAAGAACACCTCCGTACGTCACGGAGGAGTGAAGCTCAACATCGTCGACACGCCGGGCCATGCCGATTTCGGCGGGGAGGTCGAAAGAGCCCTCGCCATGGTCGACGGCGTTCTCCTGCTCGTCGACGCGAGCGAAGGCCCGTTGCCCCAGACCCGATTCGTGCTGCGCAAGGCGCTGGAGCGGCGTCTGCCGGTGGTGCTCGTCGTCAACAAGATCGACCGACCCGATGCCCGCCCGAAGGAGGTCGTAGACGAGGTCTATGAGCTCTTCTTGGACCTGGACGCCAACGAGGAGCAGATCGAGTTCCCGATCGTCTACTGCAACGCCAGGGCGGGGCGCGCCTCGCTCGATCCGGCCGTGATCGGCACGGACCTCGAGCCGTTGTTCCAGGTCATCAACGAGTACATCCCGGCCCCCACCTTCGAACCCGGCCATCCGCTGCAAGCTCTTGTCACGAACCTCGACGCTTCTTCGTATGTGGGCCGGCTCGCGATCTGCCGCGTGCTGAACGGCACGATCCGGCGTGGCCAGCAGGCGGCGTGGTGCCGAGCCGACGGGGTCGTGGAGCGGTTCAAGGTCGCCGAGCTGTACGTGTCCGAGGGGCTCGATCGGGTCGAGGCCGCCGAGGCCGGCCCAGGGGAGATCATCGCCGTGGCAGGGCTGTCCGAGGTCACCATCGGCGAGACGCTCTCGGATGCGGACGACCCGCGGCCGCTCCCGGTCCTCATCGTGGACGAGCCGAGCCTCGGCATGACGATCGGGATCAACACCTCGCCCCTCTCGGGCACCGAGGGGTCGAAGGTCACCGCCCGCCTGCTCAAGAACCGGCTCGACGCCGAGCTGGTCGGCAACGTCTCGATCCGATTGCTGGTGACGGAGCGCCCGGACACCTGGGAGGTGCAAGGCCGCGGCGAACTGCAGCTCGCCGTGCTCGTCGAGATGCTGCGCCGGGAGGGCTTCGAGCTCACCGTGGGCAAGCCGCAGGTCGTGACCCGGATGATCGACGGCGAGCTGCACGAGCCGGTGGAGGCAGTCTCGATCGACGTGCCCGAAGAGTTCCTGGGCGTCGTCACCCAGCTGCTCTCGTTGCGCAAAGGCCGCCTCGTGCAGATGGTCAACCACGGCACGGGTTGGGCGCGGCTCGACTACTCGGTGCCTTCCCGAGGCTTGATCGGCTTCCGTACCGAGTTCTTGACCGAGACCCGCGGGACAGGAGTGCTGCACCACATCTTCGACCGGTTCGAGCCGTGGCACGGCGAGCTGCGGACGCGTTCGTCCGGTTCCCTCGTTGCCGACAGGCGGGGCCTTACGACCAACTACGCCCTGTTGAACCTGCAAGATCGCGGGGCGCTGTTCGTCGGGCCGGGCGTGGAGGTCTACGAGGGGATGATCGTCGGCGAGAACGCCCGTTCGGAGGACATGGACGTAAACCCGACCAAGGAGCGCAAGGTCACCAACATGCGGTCTTCGACCTCCGAGGAGCTGGTCCGCCTGATCCCGCCCAGGTTGCTCTCCCTCGAGCAGGCGCTCGAGTTCATCCGGGAGGACGAGTGCGTCGAGGCGACCCCGCTCAGCGTGCGGCTACGCAAGGTCGTGCTGGATCAGGCCGAACGTGGACGGCGGACCGCTCAATCCAAGCGCGCCCGTTTCCAGGATGAAGCGCGCCAAGTGGAGGCCGATCGCCGCGCCGGCTGAGCTCGGTCGCGCGCGGATGCCGACATCCGCCCGAGCTCTCACCAGGCGCCTGCGTCCGGCGCGCGTGGCGAGGGGGCGGCGACTCCTCAGCGCCGGGTGCTCGAGGCGCCGAAGCCGGCCGTCGCTTGCCGCAAAGCCGCCTCGAGATGGGCTGCGTAGAGCACTCCCACCACCTGGCCGTCCTCGAGCACGGCGGCAGCACGACGCCGGCCGCCGAGAAGAGACTCGACCGCCACCGGGTAGAGGGGGTCTTGTGGGGCGAGCGAGGGAGCGAGGTGATCGGTGGCGTTGTCGACCAGGAGCGCCCCGGCTCGGCCCGCGAGGTGGTCGGCTGCGATCAGGCCCACATACCGCCCGTGGTCCACGACGGGCAACACCCGGCCCGGCGTCGCCTCTAGGAACGGCGCCACGACCGAGAGCGGGAAGCTGACCTCGAGGGTCGTCGGGTCGTGCACCATCACATCGGTGACCTTCAGCCCTCCCGTTGCCGTGCGAACCGCGGCGGCGCGCTGCTCGCCGCCAGCCCCCACCACGACGAACACCCCGATCAGGGAGAGCCACAGGTCGAAGCGGAGCCCGACCAGAATCATGGCAAGGCCCATCACCCGCCCGATCCGCACAGCGAGGACCGTCGCCCGCAGATCGCCCAGCTTTCGTGCCAGCAGGGCGCGCAGTACCCGGCCGCCGTCCATCGGGATGGCGGGAAGCAGGTTGAAGCCTGCAAGCAGAAAGTTGACCCACATGAGCCGGCTCAAAAGTGCCCCGGAGAAAAGCGCCGGCGGCCACAGGTGTGCCCCTGTCATGTAGCCGATCAGGGCCAAGGCGAGAGCCAGGGTGACGCTTGCCAGGGGTCCGGCGATGGCGATGGCGAGCTCGTCGGGGGGTGGGCCCGGTAGGCCGGAGATCTCCGAGGCTCCGCCTATGGGCAACAAGACGATGTCTCGTACCACAAAGCCCCGGCGGCGGGCCACGAAGCTGTGGGAGAGCTCGTGGAGCACAACGCAGATGAAAAGCGCCGCGAGCCACGCCAGGCCCTCGAGGAAAGCGAGCGCGGTCAGCTTGCTCCCCGCGGGAAGGACCACCAAGAGGGCGAGCAGGGGGAAGCTCCAGTGGAGGCGGATCGGTACGCCTTTGATGCTCCCTATGCGAAGTGACCGACCCATTCCCGTGCTCTCTCCTGGCTCACCTCGAGGTTACGGCGCGAAACGCCTCGCCCGGGTTCGCGCTGCGGGCGCGGACGGCGTGGGTCTAGTTAGCTTGGCGGCCATGGCTCGAGGAAGACTGCTGGTCGACCTCGGGCCGCTTCGCCAGTCACAACCGTTCCGGCGTCTCTGGGGCGGCTATCTCGTGTCGACTCTCGGCTCCCAGCTGACGGTGGTCGCGATCCCATACCAGGTGTTCATCCTGACCCACTCGTCGCTGGACGTGGGCCTGGTGGGGCTGGCCCAGATCCTGCCCGTGCTCGCCGGTTCGCTTTTCGGCGGGTCGATCGCCGACGCCGTCGACCGGCGGGTCCTGCTTCTCCTCACACAGCTCTCGCTCGCGGCCTGCAGCCTCGGTCTCGCCCTCAACTGCTCTGGCGGTCACGCCGCGCTGTGGCCGCTGTACGCTCTGAGCGCTCTCGGAGCCGGGGTTGCCAGCGTCGACAGCCCGGCGCGCTCGGCGGTGCTCGCCACCTTGGTGGGCCGGCCGATGTTCGCGAGCGCGAACGCTCTCTGGCAGCTTCTCTTCCAGTTGGGCCAGGTGGGGGGGCCGGCGATCGCCGGGCTTCTTCTCGGCCAGGTCGGCATCGCCTCGGTGTACTGGATCGACGCCGCCACCTTCGCCGTGTCACTCCTGGCGGTCGCGAGCCTTCCCGCTCTCCGGCCCCCCGAGGGCGGGACCCGCTTCGGCTTCGGCTCGATCGCCGAAGGGCTTCGTTACCTGAGGGGCCGGCCCGTGCTGCAGGGAACCTTCGTCATCGACCTGAACGCGATGGTTCTCGGCATGCCGCGGGCGCTGTTCCCGGCCCTGGCCCTTGTTCGTTTCCACGGCGGCGCCGGCACGGTCGGGCTTCTCTACGCGGCGCCGGGCGCTGGGGCGCTGATCGGTGCCCTGCTCTCCGGTTGGGTGGTCGCGGTCCGAAGACAAGGGCGGGCAGTCCTGGTCGCCGTTGCCGTCTGGGGAGCGGCGATCGCCGCTTTCGGTCTCGTGCCGTGGCTGGCCGCCGCCCTGGTCCTGCTGGCGCTCGCCGGCGGGGCCGATGTCGTCTCGGCTGTCTTCCGAGGCACGATCTTGCAGCTCGAGGCTCCCGAGGCGTTGCGTGGCAGGCTCTCGTCTGTCCATACCGCTGTCGTGACAGGCGGGCCGCGCCTGGGGGACTTCGAGGCCGGCGCTGTGGCGGCGCTGTCGACGCCCCAGATCTCGGTCGTCTCCGGAGGGCTCGGTTGCCTCCTGGGCGTCGGCCTCGTGACCTGGCTGATGCCGACCTTCGCCCGCTACGACACCGGCGAACCCGAAGGCCACGGGCCTGCGTCTCGAGGTGTGCAAGGCTAGGAGCATGGACGTAGGAATTCTCGGAGGGACGGGCCCCGCAGGCAAGGCACTTGCCGCCCGGCTCGCGTCTGTTGGTATGTCGGTGTCGATCGGTTCGCGCTCGGCCGAGCGCGGGGAAGAGACTGCTGCCGAGCTTCGTGACAAGTGGGCGGCGCGCGCTTTGGACCTGCATGGTTCCTCGAACGCGGTGGCTTGCGAGGCGGACATCGTCGTCGTCGCGACACCCTGGGACGGCGCCCCCCATACCGTTGCCGCCTTGGCCGACCGCCTCGAGGGCAAGGTCGTCATCTCCATGGCGAATGCGCTCTTCAAGGTCGGCGACGACATGGAGGCCGTCGTGCCCGCCCGCGGCTCGCTGTGCGTGGCGGTCCAGGATGCAGCCCCGCGGGCCCTGGTATCGGGCGCGTTCCATCATCTTCCCGCCCGCGGGCTCGCCAACCTCGAGGAGCCACTGGACGCCGATGTCCTCGTCTGCTCTGACCACGTCGCGGCCACGAAGGCCACCATCGAGCTCGTCGACCGCATACCGGGCTGCCGCGGGATCGACGCGGGCAGCTTGTCGGCGGCGGCCGCGATCGAGGCGTTCACGGCCGTGCTCATCGGCGTCAATATCCGGCGGCGCTCGCACGCGAGCATCCGGCTGACCGGCCTGAGGGTCGAGGGCGTCTAGGGTCTGACGCCTCCCGCGCAAAAAGCTGTAAACAGCTGTCGTGCAGCTATACGACACTGCCCGCCGCGAGGTGGTCCCGTTCACGCCCGGCGAGGTCGTGACGATGTACACCTGCGGGATCACCCCTTATGACTCGGCTCACATCGGCCATGCGGCCGTCTACGTCACCTATGACGTCTTGCAGCGACGCCTGCGGGACCTGGGGCATCGGACCTTGTGCGTGCGCAACATCACCGACGTCGACGATGACATCTTGCGCAAGGCTCGCGAGCTCGGTGTGCACTACCTGGACCTCGCGGCGGGGGAGATAGCCCGCTTCGACTCCGACATGGAGGCACTCGGGCTCCTCCCTGCATACTCCGAGCCGCGAGCGACCTCCGCCATCCCCGACATCCTCGGCTTCATCGGCATGGTGCTCGATACCGGACATGCTTATCGGGCCGGCGGAGCGGTCTATTTCGACGTGTCGTCGTTTCCCCGCTTCGGGCAGGTGAGCCACCTCGAGCGCGACGAGATGATCGAGCTGGCCGCCTTGCGAGGCGGGCACCCGGAGGACCCTTTCAAGGACGACCCGTTGGATTTC
>JBEKBT010000125.1:0-7384 GCA_050015255.1 Acidimicrobiales bacterium | reverse complement strand
CGACCAGCTGCTCGTGACGCCCGAAGAGGCCGCCCGCCGGCTGTCGGTCGGACGAACGACCATCTACGAGCTGATGGCCAGTGGTGAGCTCCAGTCGGTCAACATCGGCCGCTGCAGGCGTGTGCCGGTGAGCTCGCTGTCGTCGTTCGTCAACAGGTTGATCGGCGACACCGTCGTCGAGCCACGCCGACGGTAATTCGAGCCTCGCCCCATCGCGCGGACGCTGACCGACGGGATCGTTCAGCAGGGTACGTAATAACAACGCCGGACGAATCCCGCCAGAAAGCCCCCTATTCGAGCCCTATACGGAGTAGCTTCGGCCAATGGCACATATCCGGACCCGACAGACCGCTGACGGCACGCGTTACGACGTGCGCTACATCATCAACGGAACGGAACGCTCGGACAGCTTTCGTTCGAAGTCGGACGCCGAGTCGCGGCTGACAAAGGTGAGAGCCGATGAGCTGGTCGGCCTTGTAACTGACCCGCGAGGGGGGGAGCGGTTATTCGGAGAGTACGCCGAGCAGTGGCTCAAACACCGATTGGTGAAGGGGCGACCGCTCACGCCGGCGACGCGCCAGGGTTATGAGGGTTTGCTCCGTCGTAACCTGCTGCCGCCCTTCGCCAAGACCAAGCTGCGCCAGATCACACCCGAACGCGTCCGAAAGTGGCACTCGGAGCTCACCGCGTCCGCCAGCGCAGACGCCGCAGCGAAGTCCTACCGGGTGTTACGGGCCATCTTGAACACCGCAGTGTCCGATGAGCTGATCCCTCGAAATCCGTGCCACTTGAAGGGGGCCGGGATCGAGCACGCCGAGGAGCGCCCGATGCTCGACAGCTCCACGGTGCTGAAACTCGCCAATGCCATTGACCCCCGTCTTCGGTGTCTTGTGCTCCTCGGAGGCTTCGTCGGATTACGGACGGGGGAGTTGCTCGGGCTCGAGCGGCGGGACGTCGACCTGATGCATCGGGTGATCCACGTCCGGCGTCAAGCACAGGAGATCAACGGACATCGGATCATCACCGAGCCGAAGACACAGGCCGGCGTCCGGTCTTTGTCGCTACCAGGAGCGCTCGTTGAGAGCCTCGAGGCCCATATCGCCGCCAACGGCGCTCCGGGTCCGGCCGGTGCGGTGTTCACGGGCCGTTCAGGTCTGCCGCTACGTCGCGCAGATCTTTCCGAGGAGTGGCGGGCTGCGGTCGCGGCAGTCGGGCTCTCCGATATTCGGATCCACGACCTCCGCCACCACGCCGCCACGACATTCGCACGCAAGCCGGACGTGACCCTCAGGGAGTTGATGACGACCATCGGGCACGCGTCGCCGGCCGCCGCGTTGCGCTACCAACACGCCACCGCGGAACGCGGCCGGGAACTCGCCGACTACATGGATTCGGTTATCGCCTCGGCCGGCGAGCCGCCGCAGGCTGCCGTTGTTCACCTGCATCCGTAGGAGTCCGACGGGATCCACACGGGATTCTGAAATTGGCTGCTTCGGAAAAAGTGCCTCTGAGCTGGGAGGCGGCGCCCAGAATCGAACTGGGGTACAGGGCTTTGCAGGCCCTTGCCTAAACCACTCGGCCACGCCGCCCGGTCAAGCAGATGTCACTCGGAGCGCCGCCGACCTGGAGACAAACGGACACTCGCGTGAGCGGCCCAACCCTACCGCGCTGACCGCGGTTGCCGAGCATTGAGACGGGGCACCCGGGTGAAGGCGACCATCGGGGGACCCGGCGATGGCGGCGGCTGATGAGGGCCTTCGCTTATTGAGCTGATCCTGGCGGTTGTCGCCTGCTCATTGAAGCGCCGGCGCAACCTAGCCGGAATTCCGCGGCGAGAGCCGCGACACGGCTAACGTGAGGCCCGCATCGCAGGGAACCCGGGACGAGTCCGTGGGCTGAACCTCGCCGTCCCGGGCACGTAACCTGACGGCCGCGGGGCTGAACCTCGCCGGCCCCGACCACCTAGCTTCACCCGGCCACGGAGCGGTCGGCCCCGTCAAACCTCGGTGCCGTCAGACCCCCGTCGCGTGAAACCCGCCGTCAACATGGACGATCTCTCCGGTCGTCCGGGGGAACCAGTCCGAGAGAAGTGCCACGCAAGCTCGTGCGATCGCCTCGGAGTCCTTGACGTCCCAGCCGAGGGGGGCACGCCCGTCCCAGACGCTCTCGAAGCGCCCGAAACTCGGGATCGACCTCGCCGCCACCGTGCTGATCGGACCGGCCGCGATGAGGTTGACCCGGATGCCACGCGGCCCGAGATCGCGAGCGAGGTATCTGGCAAGCGACTCCAAAGCGGCCTTGGCGACGCCCATCCAGTCGTAACCGGGCCACGCCACGCTGGCGTCAAAGTCGAAACCGACGATTGACCCCCCGCTCGTGGCTCTGCTGAGGAGCGGCGCGAACGCCGCCGCGAGGACCTTGAGCGAATAAGTCGACACTTCGATCGCGTTCGCCACGTCCTTCCAGCCTGCCGGAAGGACACCGCTTCCGAGGCAGCTCTCCGGCGCGAAGCCGATGGCGTGCACGACGCCGTCGAGCACCCCCCACCGTTTCTCGAGCTGATCGGCCACACGATCCGCCTGCTCCTCGGCTGTGGCGTCGAGCTCGTAGACCTCGACCGGTGCAGGAAGCTTGCGGGCTGCACGAGTCGTGAGTGAAAAGCCCCGGCCGAAGCCGGTCAGAGCCACCTCGGCACCTTCCTCCAGGGCGAGGCGTGCCGCGCCGAAAGCGAGGGAGTCATCAGTCAGCACCCCGGTGACCAGGATGCGCTTTCCTTCGAGTATTCCCACGTTTCCTCCCCAGCGTCGATATGCCGACACGACCCTCCGAGGTTAGGTGCGTGACCTGGAGGTCAACCTGCGATAGAGCGCCGAGGTCTCGGGATGGATGCCGAGCAGTGGATCGCCCTCGAGCTCGAGTGCCACCGCCAGGCTACGCAGTGCAGCCTCCACGCCGCCGCGGTTGCCGAGCCCGTCCGCCGCACGCATGAGCAAACGGTAGAGCCGCTCGTCCCAAGGCGAGGCCAGCAGTCCCTGGAGTGCTGCCCAGTGGGCGAGCCCGGCGTCGCCGCGCTCGAGCGAGTGCTCGCCGAGGCGGCAGGCGAGATCGACCACCGAGGCCTCTATCGCCGCCGTGAAGCCCTCCAGCTGGGCCCATTCGCCCCGCTCGAGGCCGTCGAAGGGACGGCCGCGGACCAGCGCAAGGGCTCTTCGCCAAGACTCCGCCCCGCGCTCTTCTGCGGCAAGGTCCTTGAAACGGTCCCAGTCGGTGTCGACCTCGACGATGCGATGCCGCCTGGCCTCCTTGCGGAGACGGGGGCGGCCGTCGCTCGCAAGGCCGAGCGCTCTTCTCGTTTCCGAGAGCCGGTTCGCGAGCGTCTGGACCGGCACTCGTCGCTCCGGCCACAGAGCGGTCGCGAAAGTATCTGTGGTCGTGCCTTCAGGATGCATGGCGAGGAAGGCGACCAGTTCAGTCAGCCGCCTGCGGTGTCTGAACGACTCGAGAGCTCCGTTGACCTGCACGTTCCCGAGCAACCCGACCTCAACCGGGAGGGCAGGGAGAGCCGGCATCGGCATCGTGTCTCGCGCCTGCGGCGGGACCCGGGCCTTGACGGGCGCCTCCGCGAGCTCGCCGAGGTCGACGCCGTTGATCCGGCGCCCGTCTCCGAATGTGAGTGTGGGCTGGCCTGCCGGCTCCGGGGCGAGCTCCCACAGGCACAGCGCGCCTTGCGCGCCCGCGCAGCACAGGAGGCCGACACCGGTGGTCTGCTCGCAGAAACGGACCAGCTCACCGAGCAGCGGGTCGGCCGGATCACTTGCCCACGGCGGAACGATCACGCAGATCGACGGCGAGCCCGTCCCGTTCATGGAGCGGACCGCGACCTCCTCGAGGGCCGACGCCAAGTCCGGGACGTGCCTGGTTCTCTCGAGCCGGGGCATCGGCTGGTCGAACGCGACCAGGATCAGGGTCTCGAGATCCGACCATCGCCGGGTACCAAGCTCCACTGCGATCTCGGCGAGCTTCACGCCGACCGCAGGCTGGTCCCCCTTGAGGATCGTCGAGGCGACGGCTACGAGGTCGACCAGGGCCCGGCGCCCGTGCATCTCGGACAAGGTGACCAGGGCGGCCTTACGTGCTGCGCTCGCGATCGCCGGTGTGACCGGGAGCGAGGCGATGATGCGCGAGTCACGGGGCAGGCTCCAGGACTGAGCGAGCCGTCCTCGAAGAAACGGCCACGGCGGCGCCTCGGAGGTCGGCAGGTAAACCGTGACCGAGTCCGGGCCGAGTTGGAGGACGTCCGCGCTCGCCGTCAGCCCGAGCGACGCCATGGCGTCCGCGGCCACGCCGATGGCGAGCCGGCTCCACTCGGAGTCCTCGAGATGGAACGCCGGTCGCGAACGCCCGGTGGCAGTCGGGCCGGGCGGTGAGGCGTCGGCCCGAGGAGGCTGCCTCTCGATCGTGTTCGGCATCTCGCCGGCGTTCGAGGTGTTTGACCAGACTCTTTGCACCTTGAGCAGGCCGCTCAGGGCAAGCAGGCTGGTTGGATACGCCGCCTGACTCTGGCGCATGCCTCCAAGCTCGCTGCCCGAGGTGCTCGGAGTCGGCGAACTCATGGAGGGCTCCTGTTGCAAGACGCATGTGGCCGGCCGCACGAGGGTGGGACCGGTCGGGTTCGTACGGCGGCCGGCCGGGACGCGGTGGTCTTTCCATGTCCCGGTAGGGGCTACATCATGTCAAAGGGCCGCACCTTGGGCACAGTCGAGTCGTGCGATCCGCAACCGGGGGTCGGCACCCCGGGGGAGGCTCCGGCCCGGGCCGGAGCGATCAAAGGGGCCGTTGCGAGTGGCACGCCGCGATAGTCCGCCGGGTCCGTACCGCCCTACCTACCGTCTGACGTACGCGAATCGGTACCCAGGGCGCTTTGCAATCTCGGACCCTCAGCGAGGGGGTCGAGCACTCACCGAAGGAGCGTCCGACGTGAACGAAGACGGAGCAACTAGCCAAGAGCCCGCACTCAAGCCCGAATCGGGCGATCAGCCACGGGCACCGCTGGGCGCTGGGCCGGCGCCAACGGTCGTCGAAACTGGCGGCCCCTCCGCCGGTGCAACCGTCCGCAGACTCGGCCTGAGCCTGACAGCCCGCGCGGTCGGGGTCGTCGGGATCGCCACCCTGGTCGTCGTGGGGTTGGTTCTCGGCTCGACGCTGTGGACCAGCTCCGGCGCGTCACGCGGGACAGCCCACATCCGGACGGTGCTGACCTCGGCTCATGGCGCTGGCGCGGCCTCGGGGGCGACGATCACAGTCACGGGAAACGGTCAGGTCGAAGGCACGCCCGACACCGCCACTTTCGGGGTCGGCGTGAGCACGACCGCTTCCACTGCCGTCGCGGCGCTCGAGCAGAACAATGCCCAGGTCGCCGCGCTCGAGAGCTCGCTCGAGCAGAACGGCGTCGAGGCCAAGGACATGCAGACGAGCTGGCTCAACCTTTCCGCCAACACCGATTCGAGCGGGAACGTCACCGGCTTCAGCGCCGACGACGAGCTCACCGTGACCATGACCGATCTCTCGGACCTCGGAGAAGCTCTTGACGCCGCCGTGCACGCGACCGGCAACGACGTCACCTTGGACGGGATCTCGTTCTCCGTCTCGAACCAGTCCTCGCTGCTCGCGGCGGCACGGGCTCAGGCGATGCTCGCCGCCCAGACCGAGGCCACCCAGGTCGCGGCCGGGGGCGGGTTGGCGCTCGGCCCCATCGTCAAGGTCACCGACCAGGAGAACGCCGGCCAGAACGTCTACTACCCAGAGCTCTTTGAAAGCGCCACCCCCACGGGCAACAGCGGCACCGCGGTGCCCGTGCAACCGGGTCAGCAGCAGATATCGGTTCAGGTGACCGTCGTCTACCAGCTCGTCACTCCCTCCTCCTGAGCGCCGAGCCACCCTCCTCTGTACCTTGGAAAGAACGTCATGGACGGACCTGATCTCTCCCACCTTCTAGACGGCGCCAGCTCCGAGAAGCCCTCGCCGGAAGTGCTCGCGGGAATTGTCCGCAGGCACAGGCGCTTGCAGGCCCGCCGCGCCCGCGTGGCGGCGTCGCTCGGCCTCGTGGTGGCGCTCGCCGGAGTGGGCGTGGGCATAGGTGTGAGCCATAGGGGCAGCCCGACGAGGACGGCAGGAGCAACGATCCCGACAACGCAGCCAGGGTACGCCAAGCTCGTTCCGGGGCCAGTCATCGGTGCGCCGAGGTTTACGGCCCCAGCCGGCGGATCTGGGGCAAGCATCGGTCGCGCCCCCAAGGGCCTCGACTGGGTCGGAGCGAGATCCCGCACCGGATCGGCGGCGTTCGCGCCCTCTGTCTCGGGCAGCAATACGCAGGCCCCTAGCTCGGGCTCGGCCTCGACCGCCGGCGGAGCCGAGTCGGGCGGCGGAGGAGGCCTGCGGTACACAGGAGCCTCCCAGGGTCTCACGGCTGTTTGCGACTTCTCGAGCTGCTCCAACATGCCGTCCGCGTTGCTCGGCGATGCGACGCTCAGCCACCTGTTCTCTCGTGTGAACGACGGCGTCACCGTGCGGGCTTTCACTGCCGCCTGGGCCGTAGCACCCATTGATCTCGTCCCGATTGCTTCGGGGTCGACCGGTCGCGGATCAGGTGGAGTTGCGAGCGGTTCGTCGTCGGCTGCAGGGAGCGGCACGACAACGACCCTTGTCCCTCCGGCCGTTACCGGCAACAGCGGCACGACCGGCAACAGCGGCACGACCGGCAACAGCGGCACGACCGGCAACAGCGGCACGACCGGCGCGACCACGACAACCGTCGGCACTTCGCCGCTACCCACGCCTGTCACGTCGGAGAGTTGTGGCCTCACTCAGGGGCTTGTCGTCGAGGTGTCCGACGCGGGGGCGGTCGGAGTGGTCACGGCGCCGCTCGGGCCGTCTGCCGCGGAACCGATGGACGTGCTTTCTGATCAGGTCGTCGGTGTCGCGGAGCAGTCCCCGATTGCAGTAGTGGTCGCGCACACGACAGGTCAGACATCGACCGTCCGTGCCGAATTCACTGCTGGAGGGCAGGACGAGATGACCGTCGTCGACCAGTGGGCAGTGCTGGTCGAGCAGTTCGGGACGGGCGGTCTTGGCGGGACCGGAAGCCAGGGCACCGAGACGATGGAGGGTCAGGCATCTGTGTACGCGCTATCCAGCAACGGGACAGTCCTCGAACAAGCTGACCTGCCAGGATCCGGTGCTTTGGCGATGCCAGTGGCCGCATGCGCCGAGTCGAGCGTCCTCCCGGTGGGGACGCATGTCTCGGGCGACTCCGGCTCGAGTGCGACGGGCGCGACCAGCGTGTCGGGCCCGTCGCACTCGACCGGCTCGGGCTCGACCGGCACGG
>JBEKBT010000124.1:0-8463 GCA_050015255.1 Acidimicrobiales bacterium | reverse complement strand
TCGGTCGACTGACCCTGGGCGTCGGTGGCTTGACGGTCATAGGTGCGTTTGCCGCTACCGACCGGTCGGCGTGAGGTGGCAAAGACGACCCCCGAGGCGACAAGGCCGACGGCCCCGACGACCATGAGGATGATCCCCACCGTGGAAACGTTGAACCCGTGACCAGTGGTGGTCACCGCCCAGTGCATGACGGCACCCGCCGCGATCGCGAGGGTGCTGAAGAACATTCCTGCCCGTCCCATTTCTTGACCTCCATCTTGTTGCCGTAGCTCTCGGCCAGATGCGGTCGGGGACCACTTCGTTTGGATACCTGTGATCGTACTCCAGTTTTATCGAACTAGCAAATAGATTCCTGAATATGATAGACTGGCTCCATGGGAGAATGGAGTTTTCTCACCAACCACGCCCGTGTCCTCGCCTGCATCGCACACGATCCAGGCGTGCGCCTTCGCGACATCGCCGCTGCCCTGGGCATCACCGAGCGGAACGCTTTTGGCATTGTCGCCGACCTGACCACCGCTGGCTATGTCTTAAAGGACAAGGACGGCCGTCGCAATCGCTACCGGATTCAGGTTCACGTGCCGTTGCGAAGAGACACCGATCGACACCAGACGATCGGTGAGCTGCTGGCGGTTCTCGTCGACAACAAAGCCCGTGGGGATCTTCAACAGGGTGTCGAGGCCACTGCTTGATCGGGCGGGAGACCAAAAAAGTGCGCTAACCGCCTTCGGTCACGAGGACAGCACTACTTCATGGAAGAGAGGTCCCCCGTGACGCCTGCCAGATCGCCGCAGTCTCGACGCATCTCCTCGTTGCTCGGTCAACGCAGGGTCTCGGACGTAGTCATGGTCGTGTTCATGTCCGTTGCCCTGTTGTTTGGCCTTGTCGGTTTCGCCGTTCACGCCCTTTGGCTTGCCACCGTCATCGTGCTCGCCGTCGGCCTCGGTTACGTCGTCGCCAACGCCCGTCAGGATCGCAGAGAGGCCATTGACAGGCGTGGGGAGAACGACGAACGGACCGAGTGACTCGGACAACGGCCCTTCGGTCGTCGGGTCGGTCGTCGGGACCTGGACGATCTCGCCGCTCGGCTTGGACGGCCCAGATCGGCGCCGGACACTTGCGGGGAGCCGACTCATGTCCTCGCCGGAGCTTGCGTGCCGATCAGGATGTTCGGTCGTCTTGCTCCTTCAGGTCGGCTTGCCATGGGGCGGGGCTGTCGCCCAGCGCTACAACGACGAGGCGACAACCCCTTAACCGCCTTCCGCGAGTAGATCCTGACGGAAGTCACCCGGAACAGAATGTCGCCACCGAACGGCGTCGCGTCGTGAGCCGATAGCCACGCAGACGGATCCGGTGCGGCAGCCTGACTTCGAAAGGCGCGCCCGTTACTGATGCGCGTCACCGAAAGCCCAGAGGCGGAGGAGCGTCGGTTACTCGCTCGCAGTCAACGCGGTTCCTGGTTCAGGCGCGAGTCCAACCGCGTCGCGGACGTATCTTCACGCCCACACGCCGAAGCGCCTTTCCGATCGTGTCAGGGGCGACGAGGAAACGAACCCCGATCGCCTTGAGCGAGAGTTCGTCACGATAGAGGACCGCTGCCTCGTGGACATCCTCGTCGCGGAGCTTCGGACCCGATCGGCGCCGAGGGACGCCGTTGCGTTCGAGATGAGCAAGCACCGTGGTGCGGTGGATATTGAAGCGAGCGGCAAGCTGGAGAACCGAGCTGCCTTCCGCGTATGCGGCAATCAGCCGTTCGATGTCAGTGTGTCCGAGGCGGATCTGGGTCTGGCGATTGTCGGCCGCGAGCTGCCTGGCGCCCTCGACCTCGAGGTCTCTTCGGCATCCATGATCGCGAACTCCCTTGTCAGAGACCTGCACGAAGTCCTTGCCGGGGTTTGAAAGCCGTCCCATAAGGTCCACCCGAACGTCGTCCCAGGGAGGACAGGCCGGCGCCCGCGGCGCGAAGGCGTGACGGTCTTGGCCGCGGCTCTCGGTTTGAGGCCACACGGGCGGGTCGGCTTCTCGCCCGACCCTCATAGCGCAGCCAAGCCCGCAGGTCGAGCGGTCGTCAACGCCGGAAGCCAGACCAACGCCGCCCGCCGTGGCAACGAACCATGACGTTTCCCATCGAGCGGCGTGGTGAGGAGGGGTTCGCGTCAAATGGGGCGACGTCCACAGTCTGCGACTGGCGGCTTCGCCCTTGGCCCTCCTAGGGCGGATCACCACGTTTCGACGTCAACTCTTGGACGGCGCCACAACGGCAAACTCCTCCGCGGTCCCACCAGCAATAGCGACCACGTCGTGCAGACCTCGGACCATGAGTGGGGCGGTGGCATACGTGTGCACACCGTTGCCTAGCTCCCCGTCCTCGTCATCGCCCCAGCCCCATACGGTCCCGTTCCCAAGTAGCGCGAGCTCTGTGTAAGAGCCGTCCGTTATGGCCACCACATGGGAAAGGCCATGGACTTCCACCGGGACATCGTTGTTCGCTCTGGAGAGGTAATTGGCGTCGGCCCCCCAGTGCCAGACGGTGCCGTCCTTGCGCAGGGCGATAAGGCTGTCAGACCCACCGAAGGCAGCCACCGCCACTACCCCGGACAACCCGTGCACCTGGACCGGCACATCACTGCCCAAACCAGAGGTGCCGTCGCCGAGCTGGCCGCTGTCGTTGACGCCGTGCTGCCGAAAGAGCGACTCCCAGCCGCCCTGCCATGGTTGCCGTCGAGGACGGGGTTCGTCACGCCCGGCGCCGGCTTGATGGTCAGAGGAGCCGCAGACGACGTGCCCGAGGTGGCTACCGACCAGTTGCCGACATAGTGCCCCGCTTTGCCGGGTGTGGCGAGCGCCACGGTGTCACCGACTTTGGCCGGTGAGAGTGCATCGGCCAGCGTGCACTGCTGGGAGGTAGTGGTGGTCTGGGGGCAGCTTGTGGGCGAGGTAGCACCCCCGGCGGCGTAGGCGTAGAGCGTCGTAGCCCCGGCCGCAGCTGTCGTGGTGGCGCCTAGAACCCCCGGCGTTGCACAAAGCAGGAGTGCTGCAGATGGCAGCACTACGAGCAGTCGACGGATCACGTCCACCTCCCCTCAGCCTCCCCTCTTGGTCCGAGTGTCCTCACTCCCGGCTGGGGAGGACCGGGGAACGTGGCCCGGAGATTGATCGGCAGAATTGTGAACCTCAACACCTCGGAAAGCAACAGCCAGGACGACAGAACCGTGGACCGGTAGGACCGGGAGAGGCGATTGCCGCACGAGCCGGGGTGCGGAACTCGGTGGTGGGTAGTGTCCGCGATCCTCGGTCAGCTCGTGCGGGTGCTGAGGGAACTGCGACGGCGGGTAGCTCATGGCTGGAGGCGTAGAGAGCCTGAGGTCCGCCTGCGTCGAGCTGATGCGGGTCTCCGTTTGGTAGTAGTCCGAGATGCGGTCAGCCGCATCATTGATTTTCGCTCAAATGACGTACTCCGTGCTACCAGCCAAGACCTATAGCCCGACGTGGGGCCGACGCGCGTGCACGAGGCTCGGCCTGAGAGGAGGTCTGGGTGACCGAGGAGAACCTCCTAGATGGGATCGGTACGTCGCGAATTTCGCGCCGCGGCGTCATCAAGACGGGCGCCGTCGTCGGTGGGGCCGTGTGGGTGGCACCGGTGATCGACAGCTTTGTCAGCCGGGCCGCAGCAGTATCGAATCCAGCGGAATGTGCGGGCCAGACCTGCGAAACTTTCACATACTGCTTCAGTTCCACTTCTGGGTGCGTCTGTGCTACTACCTCCACTGGTGCCGGCTTCTGTTCCTATGGACCTACTTGCTGTAGCGCGCTTACCAGTTGCGGGCCGGCAGGGGGGCCTTATACCAGCTGCCCGCCGGGGTACGTCTGTTTGGTCGACACCTGTTGCGGCAACGGGGTCTGCTACCCGAATATCCCGTGTACAGGCACCTGCCCGCCGAACCTACCGGCTGGTTCATGCGATTGCGGTAGCAATGGCCAGCCCTCGATCGGCTCCCGAACGTAGTTCTCGACAACGGCCAAGCCGGTTACGACTGTCCGTGAAGCACTTGGCGGGGTCGACCCGAGACTCGGTGAACGATTAGGGCAAATCACGCGTGGGGCGGCTCTCGGGCGGCTCGTGCGCGTGCTGCGGAGCTACGGCGGTTACCCCGCGGCCGCGCGTAGGGGTCAGTGAAACGGACAAGGTCGAAGAGCACGAGCGCGGCCAGCCAGGCGAGACCGGCGAAGACGTACGCCACGGGATGCTCATAAGACATCAGAAACAGCACCCCGAGCACTGTGAGCAGAACGATGTTGGCCACAAGGATCACCCGGAGCCCGAGTAGGGCGCCGATCGAGCGGTGCCGCATGGCCTAAGTATGGCCGATCACGTCCTCGCGCCAACTTCAGCGCGTCTGATGGGCCACGCTCAGGGCGGCTCACCCGGGGAGCCAATCGGTCAGCGGGCCAGGGGCGGCAAGCGGCCGATCCGCTCGCCCGCAGGGACGTGGGAGCAATGCGCCCACGGGCCGGCGGGACAGGCGCCCACGTTCGCCCACGTGGCGGCGTAGGGGCGGGGTGGTAGGTTCCCCAGGCCCAGCCGAGATGCCGGGGCGCACAGGGGCGCACAGGGCGTGACGTCGTTGGCTGGCGGCAGGCAGGCACCAGACGGTGGGTTCCGACGGCCACTGGGACAAACCCGTAGGGCGCTTGTGGGCGGTCGTGTTTGCCGAAGAGCGACCTGGGATGGCTTCGCTTTCGACCGATGCAACCGAAGTCAGCAACCGCCCGGCGTCGACGAGTCGACACCGAGGATGCCGTGGATCTCACTGCCGCGCCGCTCTGACTGTAGAAGTACTCTTCCTGGAGAAAGGTTGGTAACAGTTATGAAGGTCATTTACATGTTTGTTGGCAGCCTGCTTTACCTTTGTGCCGTCGTCCTGTTTGTGTTCGCTCTGATCGCCTCCCTGAAGACCAACGGCCTGTTCCTCTCGGAGATGTTCCCGACGTGGCTGGCGAGCGCTTTGATCGCCTTGACGCTGGGGCTGGCATGTCTTGGCGTCAACTGGCTCAGCGCTCAGCTCAAGACCGGCCAAGGCCGGCCCGTAGCAGCACCACGCGCCTGAGCGACTGTCCTCGACGCGGGCGCACGTTCACCGGCTCCGCCGAACTCGACGTCGATGCGTAGACGATCCGACCTCGACAACTCCAGGAGGACCTGCTCGTTGCCGAGGTCGAATCCTGCGTAAACCACGAGGTCGCGCACGTCGGCCTGGGTCACACTATCGGGCTCACGCTGGGTTGGACGGGATGCGGCGAGCGACAATCCTCTGTCACCTGCCACGTCAAGCGTTCTCGACGGCCTACAAGCTCGCCGAGGGCCGGCCAAGTCGACACGGTGAGGCACCCATTTGCCGCGCCGAATGTCGGACGCTGACGCCTTCGAGCAGCCAGCAGCTGCGGCGATCTCGGACAGCTTCACGCCCGAAAGCCGCGGCAGGATGTCCCGCCGGAACAGCTCCGGATCGTAGACTGCTCCGGGGTTGGCCTTGTCCCACTCCGCCAGCGCCCGCTTGCGGGCGGCAATGGCGGTGCCACGCCGCCCCCTGACCTCCGGGGCTTGAGAAGGATCCGCGGCGATGCAGGTGTCGCATCGGACGTGGCGGGGGTTGGTGACGGCCCCTCCACAGTCGAGGCAGGTCCACAAGGGGAGCGCGTTGGCACTCATCGGCTTCTGCAGCGTCGTTGACGACGTGGCAGCCGCCTGGGGCGATGCCTTGCGCGCCTTGACTAGCGCCTACGCATGGCGATGGCGCCGGGAGGTGAGTGGTGTGGCAGCCGAGTACGTGCCGTCCATCGCCTTGCCGAAGACGTGGGCGACGTGCTCGGCGATCGGGGCAAGAGACTTGGCCCACTGGGGCATGGTCTCGGCCAGCTCATGGGTGAGCGGCGCGAGCAAGCGGACGTGCCCGTCGGAGGTCTCGGTGAACTCCGCCTTGCGGAACGTGCGGCGCTCGACCATGTCGAGCACAAAGCCGTCGACCTCGGGCCGTACTGGCTCCATGAGATCCAGTGCCAGGGACTGGCGCCCCTTGGCGTCCGCGTGAACGATCCCGAGACCGGGGTCGAGTCCAACGCTCTGGCAGGCGAGGATCGCCTCTGCCTCCACGAGCGAATAGAGATAGTTCAGCATCGCGTTCACCGGTCGCTCGGCCTTGCGGTTCGAGGCGGCCGAGGCGAGCACCGAGCGGCGCCCTTCGTAGCGTGACCAATGAGGCGGGATCCGTCGCCGGTCCTTTGCCGCAAATGTCGGGGCACACTCGGGCCGACCTGACCAGGCTCCGAAGTAGAGGGCGGCGGCGCTCGCTTCGAGCTGGCGCAGCTCGTCGATCGTCTCGGCACCTTCGGCGGCGAGGGCGAGGTCGCCGATCGTCTCGGCAGTCGTGGAGTCGCCGAAGCGACGAAGCACAAGCTTCCCCTGGCCGACGATCTTGCGGGACATGAGCCACCGGGCGACGTCGATGCCGTATGGCTCGAAGGGCGCGAGCGCCTGGGTACGCCGCAGCCGGCCATCGTCGGTCATACGAGGCGTCGAGGTGAGTTGGGCCGTGCCGTCCGGCCCGAGCACCAGGACCCCGACGCTGAGTGCGTGGCACCAGCGGAGGGCGTCGAGGCTGACCACGCCGGCAGCGTTCAGGATCACGAGGCGACGAAGGCCGTGGGTGGCCCGGTCATAGAGGCGGGAGCGACGGTACGGGCCGACGCCGTCGTGAACCTCCAGGGCACCGCGCTCGACCACGACTCGGACGCCGAAGCCATCGGCGACACAAACGCCGGCCAGGTCGGATCGGACGTAGGTCTCTGCGAGCGCCGTCGTGGAATCGGCGACATCCTCAGGGGTGAGGGCAAGGGTCGTGATGCCAGCCGGAGCCGGCAAGTAGCCTGCGGAATGCATCGGGAGCGCGCCTCCTGGTGCCAGTCCCCGGGGTGTTAGCGCACCGCCGGGGACACCAATGTTGCGAGCATTCTCCGTCTGATGTCGTAGCCACGTAGTCCGGCGCTCCGGGGCGCTCACGAGCCGCGGCCATTCCCGCATACAACCGACGAGCTCTGCTTGGCTGGTGGTGGCGCGGAGCTGCCGGCGCGAGTCAAGCCGTCGATCTCGATCCGTCGCGGCACGTCTGACACTCATCTTGCGCCAGCATCTTGCGCCAGACTCGCGGTTGAATCCGGTCTAGGGAAGGACAAGACTCATTAGGCGACGCGCTTTGAGCATTTTGTGTTCGGGTCTATCCGTATTGACGCAAGGAGGCGCCCACGGTCGCCCACGTGGCGGCGTGACGGGCGGAGGGTTCTCATGTCGCACCAGGCACGGTCCGGGGGCCGAAATCTGATCTTACGCTCCTCCCTGCCTTTCACGGGACTTGAGCGGAGACCATGAGTTCGTTCAAAGAGCTGTGCCAGAACCATGGCCGTGAAGCCCACGAAGAAGACTGGTTCCACGAGACCCCCCAGCCTGTTCAGCAGGTAGGCCAGGCCCAGGATCGGGTATGCGACGAATGCGGCCCTAGCCAAGTATCGATAGGCATTGGCGATACGAGTCTTCTGGTTGCGTGTTCGTCGAAATGCGAACAGGAGGGCAACCGTTATGCCGCCAAATTCGAGGATGCCGGCAACAATGTGCAGGTATTGCTGAAGGGGAAGCCGGAAACTCCACTCCATGTTCCGGCAGACCGCGTTGATTCCATCGGCGCACACTTGTGGGAACACTCCACCCAACGATCCGGCGCCAGCGAAGACCATCATGGCCAACCAGTCGCGTCGGCCATCCGGGATGCTCCTGCTTCCTACCGCCAAGAATGCCCCTAGTAGGAGCAGGCCGGAGAGAAGATCGGCACGCTGCATCGCTGTGGCGAAGGGTTGCCCGGTCACCTCGAGATCACTGAAGAGTTCGCTGGGTGAGCGCATCAAACCGGGCCTGAGCGGAATCAAAACCCACCAGTTGTACGAGAGCAGCCCGAGAATTCCGAAGACCCAAGCCACCACTGGGCGGATGAGCAGCCGACCTGACGCGGTCACAGAGCAGACGGGAGTAGGTGCGCCTTGTTCGGAGGCCACCGTGTCCGGGATGAGAGAGAGCGCCGGATGATGACAAAGGAGAAAACCGTCAAGATAGAGAGAGATTAAGCGAGATCCCCAACGACTACCACCGGCGGGCCCCGGGGCGCAGCCAACTCCGGCATTCTGAGCGAACAGCACAACGAAGCGCTACAGACCACCTACCACCAGGCACTGTGCGCGCCGGAGGCAGTTTCGCGGCCCGTTCCCCTCTTTCCCGGACCTTAGAGGACAGCTTTCAAAGAGCGCCGGGATAAACCGGCACGGAGGAGGGGATGCAAGAGCCCTACACCGAAGGAGTAGCGACCCACGGTGACCCCGAGTCATGCGTTGGCGTCCGCGAGGGCGCAGGCGAAGCGTTGA
>JBEKBT010000123.1:0-7456 GCA_050015255.1 Acidimicrobiales bacterium | reverse complement strand
GGCATGCTCGAGTTCGTCGAACGCTTCATCTTCCCGGTCGAGCAGCACGC
Organism: Acidimicrobiales bacterium; assembly: GCA_050015255.1. GTDB lineage: Bacteria > Actinomycetota > Acidimicrobiia > Acidimicrobiales > Bog-793 > Fen-455. The sequence continues at coordinate 7,406 of JBEKBT010000123.1, read as the reverse complement.
GGTACTGGCTCAGCATGTGATCGTCGACCACGCCTGTCAAGGTCATTCTTCATCTCCCTCTCGTGACGCCGTGGCGCCAGCGTACTCCCGCCCGCCAGTGCGACTGATCGCGCTTGGGTAACGATTGCGTGACCGCGCCGGTCGGCCGCGAGAGCTCAGGTAAAAGTGGTCATGCACCGGGCTAAGTCGTCTGCGCGCCGGCAAGCGCGGTCGCGACGAGAGGAGCGATCGCGGCGAAGAAGTCCCCGGCCGAGACGAGCGCTCGCGTGTCGCCGCGAAGCTTGATCCTTCCGGCGCTCAACATCTCCGGTACCGAGGCCTTGCCTGAAGCGATCGCCTCGGCGGTGGACCAGTCGGCGACGAGGATCACCTCTGCCGGCTCGGTCGAGCCCCGCACCAGCGACACCGGGCCGTCCGGCCGGAGAACGAGCGTGTAGCGAACCTCACCGTCTTGCACCCCGGCAGCACCGGCTTTGTCGGGCACTCCCGTCACGATCTGGCCTAGGGCGAACCCGCCCGACACAGCGGCCCGAGTGTCCGCGGTCGAAAGGCTGCCGAGGGCGGCCGTGAGTGCTTCGAACCACGCCTCGCTGAGGAACTCAGCCACCGGTGCCGGACTCAGAACGATCTGGAGCGCGATCGCCGGGCCCTGGAGCGGGGGCAGCGGCCGGCTGGGTGTGGGCGGCGCCGGTGTACTCGCCGGCTTGGGCCGCCGGAAGCGGCGCCGGGCGCCGCCCGATCTTCCGTCCCAACCACGCGATCGGGTCATAGTGGGCGTCGACGACACGCTCTTTCAACGGGATGATGGCGTTGTCGGTGATATGGATCTCCTCCGGGCACACCTCCGTGCAGCACTTTGTGATGTTGCAGTACCCGAGGCCCATGACCCGGTGGATGTAGTCGCGCCGGTCCAAGGTGTCGAGGGGGTGCATCTCGAGCTCGGCCAGACGCACGAAGAAACGAGGCCCCGCATACCGGGGCTTGTTGTCCTCGTGGTCCCGCATGACGTGGCAGACGTTCTGACAAAGGAAGCACTCGATGCACTTGTGGAACTCCTGACCGCGCTCGATGTCGACCTGAGCCATGCGGTAAAGGCCGTCAGGGTCCCTCGGCCTCGGCTTGAAGGCGGGGATGAGCTTGGCGACCTCGTAGTTGTACGAGACGTCGGTCGCGAGGTCGCGCATGATCGGGAAGGTGCGCATCGGCGAGATAGTGACGGGCTCGTCGGCAGGAAGAGTGCTCATCCGCGTCATGCACATCAAGGCGGGACGCCCGTTGACCTCGGCGCTGCAAGAACCGCACTTTCCCGCTTTGCAGTTCCATCGCACGGCAAGATCGGGAGCCTGGCTCGCCTGGATGCGGTGGACGACGTCGAGCACGACCTCTCCTTCTTGTGGCTCGAGGCGGTACTCCACGAATCGGCCGCCGCCCGCGTCCCCCCGCCACAGGCGCATGACGAGGTCTTTCGGAGCTGCCGCCGGCGGCTGCGCCGGAGGAGTGGCTGCCGCCGGCTCGGTGTCGATTGCCATCAGTGCGCCTCCTCCTCGAACAGTTTCGCCAGCTCGTCAGGCATCTGCGGCTTGGGCTCCTGCACCACGACGTACTTGCCGTCGACGAGGCGGGTGACCATGTTGACGTTCTCGAATTCCGGCCTGAAGCCCGGGTAATCCTCCCGCGTGTGACCGCCCCTGCTCTCACGGCGCGCGATGGCGCTCAAAGTCGTGCAGTTGGAGACGGCAAGCATCGACTCCAGGTCCAGGGCGAGGTGCCAGCCCGGGTTGAAACGCACGCCGCCTTCGACGGTGCACTTCGAGGCGCGGTCCTGCAGCTCGGCGAGCTTGTCCTCCGCCTCGAGCAGCTCGCTCTCGACGCGGATGATGCCTACGAGCGATTGCATGGTCTCCTGCAGGTCGTGGTGCACCGCGTACGGGCTCTCGGTGCCCTTGTTGTCGAAATAGGAAGTCGCATGTCTTGTCACCTCGGCGACTTGAGCCTCGGAGATCACCCGATCACCCGGGGTTTGCACGGCGTGCTCGGCGGCTGACCTCCCGGCCCGGCGGCCGAACACGACCAGGTCCGAGAGCGAGTTGCCCCCGAGCCGGTTCGAGCCGTGCATGCCTCCGGCCACCTCACCGGCGGCGTACAGGCCGGTGATCGTCGTGGCCTCGGTGTCGGCCTCGACGCGAACGCCTCCCATGGAGTAGTGGCACGTCGGCCCGACCTCCATCGGCGTCGTCGTGATGTCGACGTCCGCCAGCTCCTTGAACTGGTGGTACATCGAGGGCAGCAGGCGGCGGATCTCCTCGGGGGTGCGGCGGCTGGCGATGTCAAGGTAGACGCCGCCATGCGGGCTTCCCCGGCCCGCCTTCACCTCCGAGTTGATCGCCCGGGCGACCTCGTCGCGAGGAAGCAGCTCAGGAGGACGGCGGAAGTCCACCTTGTTCGCGTACCACTGGTCGGCCTCCTCGATAGTCGCCGCGGTCTCGGCGGCGAAGAACGGGGAGATGTAGTTGAACATGAAGCGCTCGCCGTCGCGGTTCAGGAGGACCCCGCCATCGCCGCGGACTCCCTCTGTGACGAGCAGCCCGCGCGCCGAAGGCGGCCAGACCATCCCCGTCGGGTGGAACTGGATGGCCTCCATGTCGATGAGGTCGGCACCGGCCCACAGCGCAAGGGCCATTCCGTCGCCGGTGCACTCCCAGGAATTCGTAGTGAATTTCCAGGCTTTGCCGACCCCACCGGTGGCGAGCACGACCGCCTTGGCGCCGAAGGTCACAAAGCTGCCGGAGTCCCGCCAGAACCCGACCGCTCCGTTGACGGCCCCTTGGGGGTCTTGGAGGAGGCGGACGATCTTGCACTCCATGAAGACGTCGATGCCGATCGAGACGGCACGGTGCTGCAGGGCCCTGATCATCTCGAGGCCGGTGCGGTCACCGACATGGGCGAGGCGCGCGTAGCGGTGACCGCCGAAGTCACGCTGCAGGATCCTGCCGTCAGGCGTGCGGTCGAACAGCGCTCCCCACTCCTCGAGCTCCAGGACGCGATCGGGCGCTTCGAGGGCATGTATCTGGGCCATGCGCCAGTTGTTCAGCATCTTGCCGCCCCGCATCGTGTCGCGGAAGTGGACTTCCCAGTTGTCCTGCGGCCAGACGCTGCCGAGGGCGGCGGCGATGCCTCCCTCGGCCATAACGGTGTGGGCCTTGCCGAGGAGAGACTTGCACACGAGTGCCGTCCGGGCGCCCATCTGGTGCACCTCGATGGCGGCTCGGAGCCCGGCGCCACCGGCGCCGATCACGACCACATCGAAGTCATGGCGTTCTGTGTCGGTCATCAGAAGATCCTCGGGTCGGTGATCACGCCGGAAGACACCAGGTATATGTACAAGTCCGAGAGCACGATCGTGCCGAGGGACAGCCAGGCGAACAGCTGGTGGTGTTTGTTCAAAGGTGTCGTGAGGTTTGTCCAGATCCACAGGCGGACCGGGGACTTCGAGAACTTCTTCAAGTTGCCGCCGGTCAGGTGGCGGCAGGCGTGACACCCGAGCTGGTAAGCCCAGATGAGCACGGCGTTCGCGACGAGTATGACCGTGCCCAGCCCCATCCCGATGCCACCGGGGAAGCGGAACGCCTCGATCGCGTCATAGGTCAAGAGCGCCGCGAAGATGAGCGTGAAGTACCAGAAATAGCGGTGGATGTTCTGCAAGACGAGTGGGAAGCGAGTCTCGCCGGTGTAGCCCTTGCGGAACCCGCCCGGCTTGTCCGATGTCGAACCGACATCTGCCACCGCACAGGCGGGCGGTGAGAGCCAGAAGGAACGGTAGTAGGTCTTCCGGTAGTAGTAGCAGGTGAGACGGAATCCCAGGGGGAAGATCAGGATGAAGATCGCCGGGCTCACCGTCCAGCTCGCCGGCGTGATGGGCCCCCAGCGCACAGCGGACGGGCAGTTGTTCGTCAAGCAGGGCGAGTAGAAGGGGGAGAGGTAGTTGCGGCCCATGTCGAGGCCGACGAAGTAGTGCCCGTTGCGGAACGCTGCCCAGGTCGCGTAGACGACGAAGGCGAGCAGGCCGAGCCCGGCGACGAGCGGCTGCACCCACCAGCGGTCCTTGCGGAGCACGACTGCCCTCGAGGGGCCCCCCCTCGGTGCTCCGATCCGGACAGGGATCGGCTGGGGCCGAGTAGCTGCCAATGGCAAATCCTCGATGCTCAACAGTTGCCTCCGTGGGGATCGATTTCCTCCGACTGCAGGCCGGACGCATCCTCACCACGCCTGTCCGGAGTGGAGATCATCATTGCACCGCGCGACCCCAGCCGTGAGGTCTTGCGCCTAGTCTCGCCGAGTGAGCGAATTGCCGGAGCCCGCAGAGTCCCGACCGACGATAGGAGGGCGCCCGTCGCGCCCGTCTCTCGTCGGCGGCGATGGGCCATCTCGGTCGTCGCTGGCGTCGACACTCGGAGAGTTGCGGGCTTCGGGCTGGCGCTCGGTGCCGGTCAAAGAGGAGATCCGCCGCAACGTGCTCGGGCGCGTGTCGAAGGGCAGGCCCGTCGTGGAGGGAGTCCTCGGTTACTCCGACAGCGTCCTACCGGCACTCGAGCACGCCCTCATCGCGGGCCATGACGTGATCTTCCTCGGAGAGAGGGGACAGGCCAAGAGCCGCATGATCCGTTCGCTCGTGAACCTGCTCGACGAGTGGCTGCCGATTGTCGCCGGTTCGGAGATCAACGACGATCCCTACCGGCCCGTGTCCCGAATGGCCCGCGACCTAGTGGCCGAGGCAGGCGACGACACTCCCGTCGCCTGGCTGCACCGGAGCGAGCGTTACGGCGAGAAGCTCGCCACACCGGACACCTCCATGGCGGACCTGATCGGTGAGGTCGACCCGATCAAGGTGGCAGAGGGCCGCTACCTCTCCGACGAGCTCACACTGCACTACGGGCTCGTGCCGCGGACCAACCGCGGGATCTTCGCCATCAACGAGCTGCCGGACCTTGCCGAGCGCATCCAGGTCGGCCTGCTCGACGTTCTCGAGGAGCGTGACGTCCAGATCCGCGGGCACAAGGTGCGCCTGCCACTCGACATCTTGCTGGTGGCCTCGGCCAACCCCGAGGACTACACGAACCGGGGGCGCATAATTACGCCTTTGAAGGACCGTTTCGGGGCCCGCATCCGCACTCACTACCCGCAGGACCTCGAGACCGAGCTCACGATCGTCGCCCAGGAGGCCCGCAGCTTCGAGTCCGCCCCGGTCCGGCTCTACTTTCCCGAGTACATGTCCGAGATCGTCGCTCGCGTGAGCCAGCTCGCCCGCCGGAACCCTAGGGTGAGCCAGCACTCGGGCGTGTCCGTGCGCCTCAGCGTGACCAACCAGGAGACCCTCGGCGCGGCCGCCATCCGTCGCGCACTTCGCGAGGGGGACAGCGAGGCCGTGCCGCGCGTGAGCGACCTCGGCGCGCTCGTTTCCTCGACGCTCGGCAAGCTCGAGATCGAGTCGCTCGAGGAGGGCGAGGACGAGGAGCTGGTCGACAAGCTCATCAAGGCCGCCGTTCTCCAGACCTTCCGGGAGCACTGCCCGCCCGAGACACTCGGGCAGGCGGTGAACGGCTTCGAGGATGGCAAGGTGGTGCATGCCGGGCCCGATCTTCCCTCGCAGAACTACGTGCGCATTCTCGAAGAGGTGCCGGCGCTCCGGACGCCGGTCAATGTGCTGACGCCCGAGTCGGAGAGCCCCGCAGCGATCGCCAGTGCCCTCGAGCTAGTGCTCGAAGGGCTGCACCTCTCCAAGCGCCTCAACAAGGAGGCGGCAGGGGCTCGGGCGACCTACCGAGCGCGTTAGGCCCGGCACGTGGCGATCTACCGCTACTCGAGATGGGATGGCACGCAGACCGGTTTCGACCTCGGTGCGGACGACATCTTGTCGGAGATCCAAGACGACCTCATGTACCACGGCGACGTCGGCTACGCCCTTCGCCGCATGCTGCAGCAAGGTTTTCGCGATCGCAACGGTCGCCACGTCGAGGGACTGCAGGAGCTGCTGGAGCGGATCCGGGAGCGCCGCCGCCAGGAGCGTGAGCAGCACGATCTGGGCGGTGCCTACGAGGAGATCGCGAACGAGCTCAGCGAGATACTGGGCCAGGAACGCGAGGCGCTCGACGCTCTCGAGCGGGAGGCTCGCTCCTCGGGCGACCAGCGGCGCCGCGAGATCACCGAGGAGGTCGTAGGTGAGCGGCGCGCAGAGCTCGGGCTTCTCCCTGAAGACCTCGCTGGGCGGGTACGCGGTCTCACCAGCTACGAGTTCATCTCGAGCGAGGCGCGGGAGCGCTTCGAGCAGCTCCTCGAGCGCCTGCGCGGGGAGGTCGTGCAGTCCTATCTCGACCAGGTGGCGGGAGCGGCAGCGGCGACCGGCGCCGCCGAACGTGAGCACATCCGCAACGCCCTCGATGCGTTGAACAGGATGATGGAGCAGCGCGCGGCGGGCGAGGCGCTGGACCCTGGTTTCGAGCAATTCATGGAGCAGTACGGCGATCTGTTCCCGGGTGACCCGAAGGACCTCGACGATCTCCTCGAGCAGCTTGCTCAACGCATGGCAGCCGCCTCGGCGATGCTCGCCTCCATGACGCCCGGCCAGCGCGCCCAGCTGCAGGAGCTGATGGACGCGCTTCTCGGCGACATGGACCTCTCGTGGCAGATGGACCGGCTGGCGGGGAACCTGCGGGCGGCCTTTCCCGGCGAGCAGTGGGGCCGCCGGATGTCTTTCAGCGGCACCGAGGGTCTCGGGCTGGCCGAGACTGCGGACATGTTCCAGCGCCTGGGCGAGCTCGATCAGCTCGAGAACATGCTCTCGGGGGCGCCCCAGCCAGGAGCGCTCGCCGAGATAGACCTCGACCGTGTGCGTGAGCTCATGGGCAAGGACGCTTCCGCGTCGCTGGCCGAACTGCAGAAGCTGGCCCGGCGACTCGAGGACGCCGGCCTCGTCGAGCAGCGGGAGGGTCGGCTCGAGCTCACACCCAAGGGGCTGCGGCGCATCGGCCAACGGGCTTTGGAGGACCTTTTCAAGCACCTCTCAAAGGACCGCCTCGGCGGGCACGGGATCGCGAGGGTGGGAGTGGGGCACGAGCGTGCCGAGGACACCAAGCCCTATGAGCTCGGGGACCCGTTCAACTTGCACATCGAGCGGACCTTGCGTAATGCGCTGCGCCGCCAGGTTGCCGAGGGCGAGCTCGACGCGGGAGCCAGGCCGGGTAGCGCCGGGCCGGACAGCGCCAAGCTCGCGGTTCGGTTCCCGGTTCGGCTTGCCCCAGATGACTTCGAGATCGAGCGCACCGAGCACCAGACCCAGTGCGCGACGGTGCTCCTGCTCGATCTTTCCCTGTCAATGCCGCTGCGGGACAACTTCCTCGCTGCGAAGAAAG
>JBEKBT010000122.1:0-7457 GCA_050015255.1 Acidimicrobiales bacterium | reverse complement strand
CCTCGTCTACGACGACATCGAGAGAAGCCAGCAGTACTTGGTGAAGACGTTCGGGTTCGTGCCTGGCGAACTGCACCGGGCGCCGGACGGGACGGCCGTGCACGGTGAGGTGACCACGGGCTTGACGGCCATCTGGATGCACCGTGTCACCCACGAGCACGGGCTCGACTCGCCGAAGAACCTCGGCTACGCCAGCGGCCAGCTCGTCGTCTACGTCGATGACGTCGACGCCCACCACCAGCGGGTCATCGCCGCCGGAGGGCGCCCTACTGCGCCCACCCCCGTCGACCAGGCCTACGGGCTCCGGGACTATTCGGTGTTCGACAGTGAAGGCCACCTTTGGACATTCGCTACTCGCCTGTAGCCGACCGAACGAATAAACGCGGTCGAGCGGTACTTGGCCGCCTCGTGGACCGGCCTTATAGCTCCCGGAGCCGGTCCGAGACTCAAGGCAACCAGTCGGCGCCAATCGCTCGCCTCGAACAAGTCGAACCGGTTACCGCGGTAGGACATTGTCCCCAACTCAACCTGTCCCTTGGCGCTCCCGAACGTCGTTACGCGCCGACGGAGTGCAGGAACCACCCGTCACGCGACGAGCGCCGAACAGATAATCGGCGAGGCCTCGGACCGCGAGGCGTTTAGGATCCAGGTGGACCGAACCCCGCTACGCCATCGTCTTGGCGCCGTCAAGCGACTCGCGGATGATGTCGGCGTGACCGGCGTGCTGCGCCGTCTCGGCGATCATGTGGAGCAGCGTGCGCCGCGCCGACCAGCGAGCCCCCGGCTCGAACCACGGAGCGGCTGGGAGCGCATGGGAGTCATCGAGGCTCGGGATGCTCGCCACGATCTCGTCGGTCCGGCGGGCAACCGCGGCGTAGTTCTCCAGCAGCCCGGCAAGTGATTCTCCCGGCAACATCTGGAAGCCCGCCAGCCACTCGGCGACCTGCGCCGAGTCGTCGAGGTTCGGGATCTGTTGCGGCGACCCCTCAAGGATGAACGTCGCCCAGTTCGCCTCCACCGCGGCAACGTGCTTGATCAGCCCGGCCAGGGTGAGCTCGCTCGCGGTCGTTCGCTGAGTCGCCTGCTCGTCGGTGAGGTCGCGGACCGTGTAACGGAGGAAGTGACGGTGCTTAGCAAGGGTCTCCAGGATGTCCTCTCGCTCGGTCGTCGTCTGCAACGTGCTCATCGTTTGTTTGCTCCTTTCGTCGGCGTACTCCGTTCTTCAGTCACGGTAAGCTAGATAGGCAACTGCGCGAGCTCGGCTACCCGGTGGATGCGCGGCGCGGCGTCGACGGGGGCTACCAGCTCGTGGCGGGCGCGGCGTTACCGCCGCTGATCCTCGACGACGAGGAAGCGATCGCGCTCGGCGTCAGACCATCCGTCGCGATCCAGGGCGCGACGCTCAGCGGGATCGCGGAGGCCTCGGCGCGCGCCCTTGGCAAAGTGGCGAAGGTGATGCCGCCGCCGCTTCGACGTCAGGTGGATGCGCTCGCGGCGATGACCGTCCCAGCGGTTTGGGGTGGCATGCTGACAAGTGTCGATCCCGCGGCTCTTGCCGTCGTCGCGCAGGCCTGCCGAGACGGTGAGCACCTCGAGCTCGACTACACAACGCGCGACAGCGAAGAGAGCCACCGACGCGTCGAGTCGCATCGCCTCGTGCTGCTCGGTCGGCGGGTGGCGTGGGACCTCAGCCGCTTCGACTGGCGGAGCTTTCGCGTCGATCGCCTTCGCGCGCCAGCGACGACTGGGACCCGGTCAATCCCGCGCGAACTGCCGGGCGGGGATGCCGCTGCCTTCGTCCGGAGCGGCATCGAGAACGCCCCAGCTCCCTATGGCGTCAAGGCGGTCATCCACGCCGAGGCCGCCGCGGTACGCGCCCGCATCGGTGCTTGGGCGTCAATCGAGGAACTCGATGAAGACCGCTGCCTCGTGATTCTCAACGCCGACAGCTTCGAGTGGCCGGCAATGGGGCTCGGCATCATCGGAGTGGAGTTCGAGGTGCTCTCACCGCCAGACTTCGCCGACTACCTCGGTGAATGGAGCAAGCGGTTCGGCCGCGCGGCGGCCGCTTTCACTACAACGACGTAATCGATGCCATTCTCTGGGCTCCAGTTGACCGACGACAGCTGCGACAGGTCCCCTTCAAGGCCCAAGCGCTACGCGTGCGGCGGAGGTCGTACGCGCGGAGCCTCGATCTGGATGGCGTTCGGTCCCGTCGAGATCGTTGGGCGACCACGCAGACGAGACGTTAGGTGGAGTGACCCGGGATCCGCGAACACCTGACCGCTGGACGAGACGATGTCTTGTCTGGCAGAAAGGAGTCCAAGATGTCCGGGAGAGTCCCGCCGCCGTATCCGCCCGGCAACTCATTCCATCATGGACCCGTGCAGGGCATTCGCAGAGCTTGTCAGCGCCAGGACTCGGCCGTCTAGCGGGCGATCGAACACAAGGCGCTCGAATCGACCTTGACCGCGACGACTGTGTCAGCTGCGAGATTGAGCGCCACCGCGCTCGAAACGTAGGGGCGAGGAGACACCGGCCCTCACGTTCGCCACATGGGCTGAAGTGGTCGGTCGGTTCGAAAGAAGCCACACTCGGAGCGGAGGGCGGCACGACGGCGCCGGCCGTTCGCACGAAAACCCGTTGTCGTCGCTGCCAAACCGCCGTGGGTATGGCAAAGCCATGAGAGGTACGACCCCCGAAGCCGCCGCTTCTAAGGCTCTTACGTGGGCGACGTGGGGACCTATCCAGCCAAGACCGGGCACCGAGCAGAAGCCTTTCCTCTCTAACAGCGACCGTTGGGGGTCGGCGATCCCACTGGCCACCGTCTTCGCTGCCGGCGGCGCTATTCACCTGTCGCTAAGAGCCGGCCTGCGGAGGAAAGCCGGCAATACGCTTGGCAATGTTCACGGCATGGTCCCCGAGACGTTCGTAGAACCGGGCGAGAAGGGTGACCTGCGCGGCAACCGCGGTCAGCATTGCCCCACGTGCCACTTCCCCGGTCAGGCGTTCGTGAAGGATGTCGATCTCCTCGTCCTCCTCGTCGAGGGTGATCACCGGGGGAACGTGGGCGCCGAAGGCATCCGCCGTCGCCTTCCACATCTAGAGGGCGACCTCGGCCATGCGCTGAACAATCCCGCGGCTGAGCGGGCTCATCTCCGCGCCGAGGTTGACGACGGCACGCTGGGCGATGTGCTCGGCGAGATCCGCACTGCGCTCGAGCTCCGGCAGGATCCGGAGAATGCCGATCAGCCTGCGCAGCTCGTCACCGCTCGGCGACTCGGTGTCGATCTGATCCCAGACGGTTTGTTCGACGTCGGAGGTGAGCTCGTCGATCAGCCGGTCCCCCTCGATCACCGCGATACCGAGTGAGATCTCCCCGCGCAGCAAAGCCTGCGTTGCTCCAGCAAGTGCTTCGGTCACGAGCGCGAACAGCTGAGCGACACGGCGATCAACCGGAGATCCCTCGAACGACGCCTGCATCAGAGGAACGATAACCACGCGACACGTGGAATTACCACGTTGTTCATCTTGTGTTCATGCCGATGTCGTCTGGAAATCACTTTGGGCTGCGAAAGTGACAATTGGGGGAAACTTTTGGAAGCGGATCCAGAGTCTCGTCGGATGGAGAGTCCCCTTGCTGTTAGGCCAGCCTGAGAATCTGAAAGAAGGCCTCGCGCCCGTCTCTATCAGCGACCTCCTCAACGAGGCGCCGAGGAGCAGGTTCCATCGCAGGGCTGTCCTCATCTCGGGCATGGGATTCTTCACCGACGCCTACGACCTGTTCGTCATCGGAACGGTGGCGGCCATCGTGACCACTCAGTGGCACCTCAGCACCACCGAGGCGAGCTGGGTGACCGGCGCGGCTTTACTGGGTGCCTTTGTCGGAGCGTTCGTGTTCGGCAGGATCGCTGACGTCCTCGGTCGCAAGAGCGTCTACGTCCTGGTGGCGGCAGTCATGATCGTCGGGGCCCTGGCATCTGCGTTTGCCCCGGGTTTCCTATGGCTCGTCGTGGCGCGCTTCGTCCTGGGGCTCGGCATCGGGGGCGACTACCCGGTCTCTGCCGTGCTCATGAGCGAATACTCCAACCGCAGCGACCGGGGTCGTCTTGTCGGCATGGTGTTCTCGATGCAGGCGCTCGGCCTCATAGTCGGCCCGCTCGTCGGCTTGGCCCTCTTGTCCTCAGGGGTCTCCCAAGCCCTCAGCTGGAGGTTGCTGCTCGGCCTCGGCGCGATCCCGGCCGCCACCGTCATATACCTGCGGGCGAAGATGCCCGAGTCGCCCAGGTTCCAAGAGCGTGTGCAAGGCGAGGGCGAACGCGCGGCGCGCCAGGCGGCCGCGTTCTCCGAGGGAGTCCTCGACGCCTCTGCGGTGTCGGTCGAGGCCAAGCGGCATATGGGTCTCAAAGAGTTCATGACCAATCCCCGGATGCTGCTCCTCTTGTTGGGCACGGCGGGAACCTGGTTCCTCTTCGATTACGCCTATTACGGCAACACCTTGTCGCTGCCCGCGATCCTGAAAGGCGTCGACCCCCACGCAACGCTCGAAGCGAAGCTTGCCTGGACCCTTGCGATCTTCGTGGTGTTCGCGGTGCCCGGCTATGCCCTCGCCGTCGTGCGCATGGACAGGATCGGCCACAAGCGGCTGCAGCTGATCGGGTTCACCGTCATGACCGTCGCCTTCGTCGCGCTCGGCGCGGTTCCCCGGCTCACCGCCACAGTCGTGCCTTTCCTCCTTGTCTTCGGTCTCAGCTACTTCTTCGTCGAGTTCGGACCGAACACGACGACATTCGTCCTCCCGTCTGAGGTATTCCCGGTGAACATGCGAACGACCGGCCATGGGATAGCAGCAGGCGTCGGCAAGCTCGGTGCCTTCATCGGCGTGTTCCTTGTGCCGCAGCTGCAACGGCACATCGGCTTGCGAGGCATGCTCCTCGTCGCCGCAAGCGCTTCGATACTCGGGTTCTCGTTGAGTCTCGTACTGCCCGAGCCCGCACGCCGGACCCTCGAGGACGTGTCAGGCGAGGACAAGGGCGCGTGGCTGAGAGCAGGCGAAAGCACGGCCGCGTCGGCCCCGAGGCGTGTCGCGACCGAGCAGTCCGAGCATCCTCCTCGCGACTGATACCAGCCGACGCCGCACACGTCGTCACGTGCGGTGTCTGCTTCCCCCGCCTGATGTCCAAAGCGGGCGCCTTCGAGCAGCCAGCCGCCGCAACGATCTCGGAGGAGCTTCACGCCAGCGAGCCGCGGCAGATGTCCCGTCCGACCTGCTCCGGGGTCCGGGATTGGCCTTGCCGCCACTCCAACAGTGCCTGGTGTAGCGATGACGGCACCCGTCTCGCTGGGCCTTGGCACGAGTCCACAGAGCTGCCGGTAGTGAGGCGCGCCAGAGTACAGAACAACGCCCTTGCACCCGCGTCGGTCGACGGGAACGACGCGCCCGAATCGGCAACGTTACGTGTGGGTAGGGGCTACGGCCTCGGTCGCGCAACGCAGTGGCCCGCTCGTGGCCATGTAGCGACGAGGCTGGAGCTTTCGACCACGATCCAGCTCTCCTTTCCATTCCACGAGGGCGGTTGGCGGGCCATCACCTCTGGAAAATGCCAGGCTTCCCCATCACTTACCTATTGCTCTCGGCAGTTGAACATCCATCGGATCCCGTAACGGTCGGCGCAGGTTCCCAAATACGCGCCCCACGGCATGTCAGCGAGCTTGAACACGTCGGCCCCTCCATCCGAAAGCAATCCGAACAACCGCTCGGTTTCGCTGCGGTCCTCAAGCTCGAGGTTGATGGTGACGTTATTGCCGACACGTCGCTCATGTCCCATGGACTCGAGCATGTCGGTGGCCATGAGCACATGACCCGCGAGGATCGGCAGTTCGACATGCATCACCATGTTCTTCTCGGCATCCGAAAGTTCGGGTGCTCCGGAAGCAGGCGGCATGTCACCCATCCTCATGATGGGACTTAGGAAATCGGTGCCAAAGACGGACTTGTAGAAGTTAAGAGCCTCTTCGGTGTTGCCCATGAAATTGAGGTACGTGCTTACGCGCGGCATCGTTGATCCTTTCGGTAGTGTGCTGACTTCGTCTCAGACCGACGCGGAGGCGAGCAGCGCGTCGATCTGACCGATTGCCTGCGCCATGCCCTCGACCATCCCCATGCCGACCATCATCTCCATCTGGGAGAGGTCGATGAACTGCGTCACGGCGGTCATCCGCGTCCCGCCGTCGGTCGCCTCGAAGGTCACATAGCCAGCTACCGGAGGCATCTCCGGCGTCGGTTCGCCGTCGGAACCTGCGAACCCGTTCGCGAAGTCGATCCGCGTCGGCTTGTCGATCACGTGCATCTTCCAATAGCCGCGGTGAATCTCCCCGCTCGGTCCGGTGAGGTGATAGCGCGACTCGCCGCCGACGACGAAGTCGTGGCGGGTGAAAGTCGCCGGCCACGTCGGTGGGCCCCACCACTGCTCGAGCTTGCGCGGGTCCTCCCACACGGTCCAGACGCGCTCCGGCGCCGAATCGAACTCGGCGACAAGTGTGAGCGTGAGGCTCTCGGGATCTTTGGTCGTACTGATCACGGTCATTTGTGGTCTCCTTCTCTTTCTTGAGGTGTTTCGAGAATGGCGGCGATGCGGTTGGCGCGGTCGACCCAGAGCTGCTCGTACTGATCAAGGAGCGCGATCGCCTTTGCAATGGTCGGACCGTTCGCATGCACGATCTGCTCCCTCCCGCGGCGCTCCTTGGTGACGAGTGCCGCTCGCTCAAGGACGGCCACGTGCTTCTGCACGGCGGCGAAGCTCATCTCGTAACGGCGAGCAAGCGCCGAGACCGACTGGTCGTGAGTGATGGCGCGCCCGAGGATGTCCCGGCGCGTTCGGTCGGCGAGGGCATGGAAAAGTCGGTCGACGTCCGCTTCAGACAGACTCACATCTACAACCATACGGTTGTAGATGTGCGGATCAGCTGCGGCCCCCGCAAGAGGTGGTAGAGCGCCAATTTCGACGACGAGGACTCGATGGGGGCTCGGATCCATGTGATCACGCTCGACGTCATCCTCCGGGGCGGCCTCCAGAAAAGCGACGCGCGATAAGCGCGCGATAACCGGTCGGGGCAAAAAAGTAGGCCATCCCGGCACTTCGCCGAAATGGCCTCTGAACTGGACTTTTATCCGGTGTCGGAGGGGGGACTTTCCCACATACGACACGCGAGACGATCTGGGATCTGGCCGCTTGAGGAGTCTTCCCGCTTATGACGAGGCGCGCACGGCCCCAGCTGATGCCTGGTGTGTTCGCTCCCCTATCGGCGGACTCAGACCTTGAGGGTGTCCGAGAAGCTGAGATCACATGTCACCGATGAGCATCGTCATGGTCATGGGGTCGACCGGCGATTCGACGAACCCGTAATGCCGGTAGAAGCTCTTGGCTTCCTCATCCTTGTCGTGGACCAGCACGAGC
>JBEKBT010000121.1:0-11064 GCA_050015255.1 Acidimicrobiales bacterium | reverse complement strand
GGCCAGGGCGAGGGACATCTCTTCCTTCTCCTGGCGATCGTGCCCCCGCTCATGGTCTTGTTGCTCGACGAGATACTCGTCCGCCAGAGGGGGCGCTGGTGGCTCATGGGCATCGCCCTCGGCCTTGTCATGATCGTCCAGCTCGGCTGGTCGGCCGAGGTCCTCGCCTTAATCCTGGCCGTGGCGGCAATAGGGATCATCGTCCTTGCCATCGCCCGGCGACAGCTCATCGCAAGCCACTTCCCTTACGCCGCCAAGGCCATCGTTCTTGGGGTCGTGCTGCTCGTTCCTTTCGCGGCCTGGTTCGCCATCGTGGCCCGTACCGGTCCCGAGCACGTTCCCGGCGCCGTCCATCCCCCTCATGTGCTCGCCGAGCTGTCGACCGATCTCGCCGGCCTCATCATTCCCTCCCTGAACCAGCACTTCTCCTTCGGCCTGTCGAGCACCGGGAGCTCGTTCATGTACCTGACCTCCACGCTCGGGGTCAAGCAGCCAGATGTCGCCGAGAACGGCTCCTATGTCGGCATCCCGATCCTGTTGCTCCTCATCTTGGGCGCAGCCCGCTTTCGTCGCGACGGTCTCGTCCGCTTCTCGGTCGTGATGGCAGCGTTGTCGTTGCTCTTGTCCATGGGCTCGCGCCTTCGCGTCTGGGGTCACATCACCCCCATCCGCCTCCCGTTCGACATCTTCACGCACCTGCCCTTCGTCCAGAGCGAGGTGGCCGCCCGCTACTGCCTGTTCATGTGGCTCTTCATCGCCATGGCCGTGGCCGTCGTCTTGGACCGTGCCCGCTGGGCCAGGCCAGCGCGGAGCAGGCTCCACGGGCAACCGAGGTGGGCCCGCAGCATCGCCTACTCGCCTCTCCCGGTCCTGCTCGTACTGGCGGTGGCCGGTGTCGTCTCGCTCGTGCCGAGCTGGCCCTACAACATCAGCCAGGTGCACATGCCGGTCGCACTCATGCGGCCGATCGTCGTGCCCGACATGGACGGTGGCACCCTGCTCACCTACCCGCTCGCTCGCAACATTCACAATCTGCCGATGGTGTGGCAGGCGGTCGACGGCTTCGAGTACCGCATCCCGGCCGGTGAGGCGACCGTCGGCAACGCCCACGAGGGCGCAACCGAAGCTGCCTTCACCACCTGTTGGCAGGTCACCAAGACCGGGCTCGTCCCCTCGCCGGTTCTCATCCCGGCGGTACAAGCCGACTTCGTCACCTGGCAGGTGCAGGCGGTCGTCATCCCTCTGCAGAACACGGTCAACCCGACGTGCGCCGTGCGTTTCGTGCAGGAGGTGCTCGGTCGCCCGCCTGTCTACGAACGCTTTGCCGCCGTCTGGACCGGCGTCGAGCCCAAGTGACCACGGAGCTAGTCATCGTCCTACACCCGTATGGGCCGGTGACGACGGGGCTCGCCCTGAGCGAGGCCCGTGCCGATCAGGGGCGCAGCGCGAAGCCGATGTAGGTGATGGCGCTCATTACCACGAGCAGCGTGGCGCTCACGGCGATGAGCCATTTGAAACCGCGGTCTTTGAGGTAACACCCGATGACGAGGAGGGCGGGAAACGCCGTGATGAGCAGGCGGGGGTTGGGAGGCGTGTACTCCGAGGTGACCGCCAGGAAACCGATGCCGAGCGCCCAGGCGATCGCAGCTGCCGGGGGCCGGTGAGCACCCCTCAACATGAGCACGATCCCGATGACGAGCACGACGGCGCCGAGCAGGCCGGCGACCAGGTTGAGGTCGATGGCGTGGTAGTCGAAGTGCGTAAAGGAGATCTCGCTCGCCAGTGTCTGCGCCTGGTGGTAGAGGGCCAACGGGTCGCTCCGCTCGCCCCAGGCGTAGCTTTGAGCTTTGAAACAGGCCAGAGGAGTGCCGTCCCAGACCCAGAGGAAGGCACCAAAGGCACAGAGCCCGACCGGCGAGAGCAGGGGGGCGAGGAGACTGCGCTGGGCCTCGCGGTCGCGCCACCCGCGCCGCCGAAGCTCGAGCAACGACGCCACGGCACAGGCGACCACGATGGCGACCGCGTCCGGTCCGACCGCCGTGGCGAGTCCGGCGAGAATGCCGGCGAGCATCCAGCGACGACGCTCAAGGGCGATGAGGCACCCGGCGGCCAGCGGGATGAGGATCCCCTCGGAATAGACCATCGAGAAGACGACCGAGCCGGGGAAGGCGCAGAAGAACAGGACCGCGCGCCGCCCGTTGCGCTCCCCCCACCAGGTCGTGCACAGGCGCTGCACGAGCACAGTGGCAACGAAGCCGCCGATGCCTGAGATGAGGAGCCCGGCGACGAGGTACGAGCAGAAGAGCACGTGGGTGACGAGCCACATCAGCATCGAGTAGAGCGGCAAGAAACCGAGCGTCGAATAGACGTGAGGGATGTGGGTCGGATAACCGTTGCTCGCGAGCTTGATGTACCAGTAACCGTCCCAGTTGCTCAGCTCCGAGCTAAGGGAACGGTGCGTGAGGGCGCTGTCGACGGCAGCGAGGATGAGCAGGAGCGCGCGTGACCCGGCGTATACGGCGAGGGTCGAGCGCAGCTGTTGCCAGGCCGCCGAGGCCCGCGCAACCATGCCGCTCCAGCTCGGTCTGGGCGGGGCGGCGAGGATGGGCGTGGGCTCGACAACTTGGCCGAGGTTCGAGGCGACCATGGCCAGAGGCGACTCACGGCACCCGCTGCTCTCGGTCATCACTAAGAAAGATAGGGCAAGCAGTTCGTCGCGCCGGAACTGATCCGTTACGGCGTCACGGTCCAGCGAGCCGCCAAGGATGACTTGGTACCATCCGCTCGTGGACCGTGCCGTTTCATCCCCACCCCAATCCTTCTTCACTTCGCAGATATTGACGCTCCCGTGCGGACGTGCCGGCCCAGATTCCGTGAAGTGAAGGGTCATCAAGGGCGGTGGCGAGACACTGTTCTGCGACAGGACACTGCGCGCAGATGCGTCTCACACGAGCGAGACCGACGGCGTTTGCAGGAAAGAAGAAATCCGGTCCCATACCCTGACATGCTGCATTCGCTGGCCGCGCTGGGCGAGCGATGGAGTCGCAACTGTGAGACGGTTCCAGAGTGGGCTGCGCAAGGACCTCGACGCTGTTATGTCGCGGACCGCGCGCGATGGCGTCCTGCATGGAGCCTGGGAGGTTGGCTCGCCCGCCACTCATTGGAACTGGCATCGTTCCTCCGTCGGTTGGTGCGCCCCCAGGCCAGGTCGCTAAGCCCGCCCGATCGTTCCGACATCAGGTTCTGGACGCAGACCCGGCCGCGGGGGCGCCATGTCAAGTTAAGGCACTGGCCCTGTGACGAGCCTTGGAGACTGATTGCAATCGGGTTTCAGCTCGTCGGCGTAAGCGCCGGCACCCTGAAGCAATCCCGCTGTGTGTTGGCTGTTTCAGCCCGGTACGAACACCTCGAACCTGAAGCCGCGGCCAGGATCTCTCCGCAGCTCCGCGAGGCAGGTCAGCGGGAAACCTGCCCGCGCCGCTTCCTGCCCGCGCCGCTTCCTTGACGCGCAGGTAGGCGCCCGACAGGTCTCCGACCCTCATGCCGTCGAGCCAGACTCCGAGACCGCCCGGTCCGACCGTGAGTGCCGCGGGACGAAAAACGTGCTTCGTCTTCGCTCGGCTATTGAGCGACGCATCCAAGCGCTCGGCCTCGTCGGCCGCGAGGGTCACGTAGTCACCGGCTCCGACGGGTGGGAGGAACGGCGCATCATCTGGTCGTACGGCTGGGCGGCCCAAGATCAGGAGCCACGGTGCGAGTTCGCCCTCGTCCGCCGAGATCCGGCAAGTAGCCGCGCTACCGCCCGTGTTTAGTGCCTCGATGACGGGCCGGTATGCGTCGGCGGCTCCGTGAGGAACTGACCCGACTTCCTCGCCACCTACGAGCAACCGCACGGCACCCGCGTATTGCCCGGTCAGTTCGATGACGAGTTCAGCGGTGAAGAGGTCGCCCCATCGAGTCATGATCCGCGCTAGCTCGGCTGCGTGGTGTGTGGCGCCGGTCGCCTCGTATCCGAAGCTCACCTCCCTCAGCGTGGGCCACGCGAGCCAGGTTGCCGGCGTCGACGGCCGTACAGAGCTCACTCGTCCAGATTTCGACAGCCTGCCACAGGTCTTAACAGTAGGCCCACCCTGAGATTAGCCGCCGTGCTTCCGCCCACCCACCCCGCCCCTAACTGTGGGTCCCTCCCGTCGTCCCGCCGGCGTCTTTCTGGGTGGGTGGGTGTGCTTGTGGTCCCCGGGTGCTCCGCCCCGGTGCCGCCGGCCCTCCGGGCCGCGTCCCCGGTCTTAGCCTGCTCCCGCGCCCTTGGTCCCTCTCTCCCATATGAAAGACCTCAGATACCAAACGGTTGGTATCGCTGGTCGTAAGCGTCCTTTGGCAAACTCGAAATCACGTCGACCACCTCTTGCGCCTTACTCTTGACCAGTTCGTCGTTGTCATTCACGAGCCGGTGGGCGAGATCAGGTGGGACAGCCGCTGGCTGGACCCTGCTGAGGTCCAAGAGCGCCGCTGCGACAGCGTACCGATCCTCCGCCTCAGTCGACGCCGCCAGTCGGTCGAAGATAACTCGCGCGTGGCGACGCGTGAGCATAAGCAGCTTGACAACGGCCATTGCCGGCGCTTCCACGTACCAGTCCTCGTCGTTGGGACGGGCGAGTCGCCCGAGAAGGCCTAGAGGGACCATCCCAGGGGCGGCTTCCGCCAGATCCCAAAGAAGATCGACGGCCGCTATGCGGTGTGTCGTCTCGGGGCTCAGCGAGAGCTCCTCGATCGCCTGCGGCGACACCAGGGTGTGGTCGATCCTGGCGAAGCCATCAAGCACCGTGGAGATGACGTGGACACCGGTATTCTCTTGCAGGTTCTCGTCATCCGCGCTCGGCCTGAGACGATTCAACAGTTCAGCGACAGCAGCAAGCTGGCCTGCCCGGTCGCCGTGAAGCGAGATCTGGTACGCCAGAGCCGTTGCCTTATCGAACTCGCCGAGCTTGACCTCAGCAAGGAGTCTGTCCACGGGGATCAGGGGCGTCTGGGTGTGCGGGATGGCCGGCGCGCCAGCGAGCACCCCCCACGTTCGCAGTTGGCGGATAATCAAGTCGATACACGGCCCCAGATTCTCCAGGTCGAGGGGTTCATGAATCGGATTGATGTTGCTCGGGAGCTGTACCTCCGCCACCTTGAGCACCATGATCCGTGAGCGGAGGTGAGGCTTGTTCCTCGCCCGCTGGACCTCATCGATGATGTTCTGCCGACACTCGATCCTGCCGTCAGTGTGCACGTTGTCAGCCGTGCATAGCGCTAGGAAGGCATCCGATGCGTTCAGGTAGGACTCGACCTTGTCCTCAGGCCCCCAATCGGTGCGAGGAAGTTGAGGTTCCTCGCCGACGATCACTCCACGGACATCGATATCTGCCAGGGCTGCTCTTACTGGGTAAGCGACGCTGCTCTTGAATTTCTCGGAACAGGAAAGGAACGCCACCGGCTGACCGTCGAGCACTTTGACACCTCCTTAGCTCAGTGGCCGCGCGGCGAGACGGCGCGGTTCACTACCTCTCGATATTGCTCCAATCGAGAGGTGGCCGCGGCTCCCTTCCGCCCCGCCCGTGCGCTCGCTGGCCTGCCCCTTCCGGGGCGTCCGTCGCCGCCCGCGTGCGGCGGTTTCCTAGCTGTTCCCGGGAACCCTCTGGCCCTGGTCGGGGCGCTCTCGCTCGCCGCTCCGCGGCGCTTCGGCGCCCTCCCGGCCCCGGGTTCTCTCTCTCCCCGCACTCGCCGGTAGGCGCTGAGGGACTCGAACAGCGACATGAACAGAGTCGTTCCATGCTCAGACTCCGGGGCCGACACGACCCAGTTCCGTCGCGCGATTATCGCGTGTTCGCTGCTGATCGTGAACGTTCGTCCAAGGTGAAGTCCTTTATGTATAAGCTATGTAAGTTCGTGGTGGTTCGCCAAAGTCCCAGGCGGGAAGCTTGCTTGTTGAGCGCGCCGGCCGTCGCCACCTCAGGTGCGCGAGGATCGAGGCGCTCGTGATGGTCGTCTACGTGAGCTGCTCGAACTCGGGGCTCGGAACTCGAGAAGCCCACGGTCCATTGTCGGGTATACCGACATCAGTGCAGATGTTTCCCTACAATGATCCCGGTGGATTACTCACGACCCCTGGAGGCGGTTATCCCAGGTACGACGGGCAAGGTGCTCGGTGTGCTGGCACGCACCCATGCGGAGCTGCCGATCCGTCGCGTCGCGCAGCTTGGCGGCGTTTCACGCGATCGCGCCAGCATCGAGATCCGCCGGCTCGTTTTTCTCGGCATCGTCTCCCGTCGGGAGGTGGCAGGCGCTTCCCTCGTGAAACTTGAACGGACGAACGCCGCGGCCATGGCACTGCTCGCGTTGGCGGATGCTCGTTCAACGGCCATTTCGCGTCTCGGTGAACTCGCCAAGTCAATCAAGCCCGCGCCGGCCAGTCTTGCCCTGTTCGGGTCGTTCGCTCGAGGTACTGACGACGCCGAGAGTGATCTCGATGTCCTGGTAGTGCGTTCCGATGACGTCGAGCCGGACGACCAGTCCTGGCTCGACAGCTTCGGTAACTGGCAGGACCTGGCTCACGTGGTCGTCGGTAACCCGGTCAACGTCATCGAAACCTCACGGCACGAGCTTCCTGCATTGGCAAGGACGCGGTCGCTGTGGCGGACCATCGTCGATGGCGCCGTCACGCTCGCTGGTGAGGAGCCCTCGCGTATCGCCGCTCCGGTGGGGGATCGGGCCACAATCGTTTCCCAGGCTGTCGAGAGCCCGTCGCCTCGCCGGCTCTCGGGTCGCAAGCCAGCGGCGCACATCGCCAAGCTAACCGCCCGGGCAGTGACGGCACGAGTGGTTCGAGCGGAGACCTCCGAGCGAGCAGCGGCGATGCCGGTCGTGCGGAAAGTGACGGCGTCAGCGCCCAAGCGGACAAAGGGCGCTCGGTGACAGCGCGCCGGGCCCGGACGACACGAGAGCTGTCGCCTTCTCAGGCTCCGAAGTATCTGAGCAAGGCCAGGGAGTTCCTTGAGGCTGCGCAGTTCTCCCTCGGGCTCGGGAACTACACCGCAGCCACGAGTAACGCAATACATGCTGGGATGAATGCTGGCGACGCGATCTCGTGTGCCCTTGTCGGCTCGGTTTCGAAGGGTGAGCACGCCGACGCGCCAGAGCGTCTCAAGACGATCGGAGATGTACAAGGCGCGCGCTATCTTCGCCAGCTCCTACCGCTCAAGACACCGGCCGAATACGACCCGGCTCCAGTGAGTGCCGCCCAGGCTCGAAAGGCTGTAGAGGCGGCCAGGCGCCTGATCGAACATGCCGAACGGAAGCTCAATGCGGCCCTGCCGCGTTAAGGAAGCTTGGGGGCGGTCCTTGTGCTGGCAAACTCCGAGGGACTCGAACAGTGTCAGAAACAGAGTCGTTCCATGTTCAGATTCTGGAGTCGGCACGACCGAGTTCGAAGACGAAACCCTTTATTTATATGCCATGTGAGTTCGTGCTAGTTCGCCAAAGTCCCAGGAGGGAAGCTTGAGGGGCTAGTGCCCGCAAGGGCGTGGGGGTTCAAGTCCCCCCTCCGACACCACGGCCGACACGCGAGAGTTCCGCCGTGGCCTTGATCTGGTGTGTTGTCGGATCGTAACGCAGCGTCAGGCCGAATTCCGCGTACAGAGCTGCACGGTCCTCAGGATTCGCCTGCTTGAGCACCTGAACCACGCCTCCGAGCGCATCGGCCCACTCGGCGATCTCGTGGGCCGACAACCGGCGCCCCTGGTTGTGGACGCCGAGCGTTGCTTCAAGCCGCGAGCGTTCCGCCTGTAGCTCTCTGACCCTCGGCGCGACCAGCTCGTGAGCGATCCCGCTTTCGATGGACTCCAGAAGACGTTTGATGCGGACGTCGCAGTCAGCCATGGCTACTCGAACGGCCGTGTGCTGAGCGGCAACGTCCGGCGGCATCGCCTGCGCGCCGGCGAGGGCCTCGGGCGTCACTATCTCGGCTAACCAGGCGTCGAGCCTCGGGACGATCGCGTCTTCACGGACGTACACCGTCGGCGGGTGGTCCATGCCGAGCGGCACGGACCGACGGGCGCCAAACTCGCAGCGGTAGAGCACCCTCGTCGGCGAACCTGGAATCCTCGATCGGCGCGCAGAACCCTGCATCTTTCGGCCGCAGAGATCGCAGCGAACGAGGCCCCGGAGCAGGTAGGGGTGCACGGCATCGCGCTGTTTCTCCCGCCGGGCACCGCCACCGATGCGGTTCGCGACCGCCGCAAGTGTCGCCTCGTCGACCAGACTCTGCGTCCTGGGCGTTGTGGCCTCGATCCACTCCGAGGACGCACGCCAGCGCATCCGCGTGACGTGGCCCGCCGAGACGTCGTCTAGGTCGAGGAGCTCTTCGAAGCGACGTTGCTTTCCCCAGACGTTGCGCCCGCCGTAAATGGGGTTTGTGAGAATCGCTCGGATTGCGGTGTGCGACCAGCCCCGGGGATCTCGATGAGAGTTGCGCGCTCGGTCGTAGGCGGCGGGGGAGGGGATGCCTTCTTCGCTGAGGCCCTCGGCGATGAAGCGGAGGCCTTCGCCGCTCGCGTACATCGCGAATATCTGGCGGACGGAGGGGGCCGTGATCGGATCGGGCTCGAGGCGGTGGAGACGCTGCCCGGCGACGGCCTTTGACGGATTGGGATGCGGCCCAGCGTCGGCCAACCTGTAGCCGTAGGGTGGCCGGCCACCGAGGAAGCGGTCACCCTCCGCGGCGAGGGCCTCCATGGCCGAGCGGACGCGTACCTGGATGCGGGTGCGCTCGCCCTTTGAGAGGCCGCCGAAGAGGTTCATCACGAGGTCATGCGCCTCGGAGCCGGGGTCGATGGCACCACCCACCTCAGGCACCCACAGCCCGACGCGGTAGTGCGTGAACAAGGGAAACGTCAGGGCGAATTGGCTGCCGTAAAAGGCGCGTGAGGGCTCACCGATGACGACCGCCTCCCAACCCCGGCCGGTGTTGGGGAGATCCTCCAACAGGCGGTTCGCCTCCGGCCGACGTTTCCAGGGTAGCGAACGTGACTGACCGAGATCGAAGTACTGGGCGACGATCTCGCCGCCATGGGATCGGACAAGCTCGTTGCTTCGGCGAACCTGCCAAGCGCGCGACGCGGCGGGATCTTGCGCGTCCTCGGTCGAGACTCGTCCGTAGAAGGCGAAGCGCATGGACACGGTCTAGCTCGCGGGTCGCTCAATGTGGAGATCGGCTTGCTCGATGATGAGATCGAGCAGGCGTCTGAGGGCCTCTTTGGGGAGATCGAAACTCTCGGGTCGGACGAATTCGATGACGCTTTCAGCAGTTCTCGGCTCGCGCCTCGCTGGTGTCGTAGGTGAGCCAGCCGTCTCGGCGTGCCGTGGGTGCTGAGCGGTGGCGACGTCTGGTGAGTCGGTGGCCGCACTCATCGCTCCCGACCTTCCTCGAGCTGCCGAGGCCGTGCGCGGCTCGGGGGCGAGCTGCTGGTCGACCAAAGCTGTGTCGTCGGACGTTCCCTTTGGCCGTGCAGCGGGCGCGCGCCAGGGTCGTCGCGGTGACACCGTTGCCGGGCCGTCGCGACTGGTCGAGTGGGGCCGGGCCATCGCGTCATGGTGAGCTGGGCGACTCACAGCACTTCTCACAGGAGTACTCACAGCAGGGCGCGTTCTGCGAAGGATGCCGTCGAAACTGAGGAACCTCTCGCGGTACGGCTGCCCCCGGAAGGCACTCACAGGACCAGGTCACAGCCCTGTGAGTTGACCGACTCGTTCTGGGTACCTTCGATACGACGTCCGGCTCGATCGCCGGGGTCCGCTATCTCAGGCCGAATACGGTGAGCAGTGCACGGTCAACCGCTTCCACGTCGTCGGGTGCGAGCGAGCCCAAGAGAGCGGTCAAGAGCCGACGCTCGAGAACGAGGAGCCGACCCGGTCCGAACCACCGACGGCCTGCGGAGCCCTGCCGTCCGCCAATCGTTTATCGTCACGTCGCCCATACCAGGATCGTGTAGCCGCGTACCGCTGCTCGTGACCATCGCCACGACGACGTCGGGACCCTCGTTGTAAGAGAAGCCGACACCACGCACGCAGGGCGACGCTTCATGCCTCGAAGGTCGGAGTAGGGGAAGGGCGCTAGAACGATCTGTCCGCGATCCACGAGGCGGACCTATCGACTGGGTCGGGCTTCGACCTCGTCGTAGACCTCGTCATCGGAGGAGAACCAGTCGGTGACCAGGGTCGCACTCGGGGCCCACGACGGCCGGACCCATCCGAGCAGCTCCTCGCGAAGGCGCCACAGTTCTTGTTCGGCCGCTTCGACCTCAGCCTGTGCCTTCGCAATCGCCGCCGAGTCGTAAACCGGAACAGGCCCCGTAGGCTGCAGCTCTCGGCCGATGAACGGCTCGTAAGCCACCACAGCGGCGCGGAGGCGCCGATCGGCGTCGTCGAGCTTCTGCCGTTCACCCGCTGTCAGCTGCTCTTCTGTTCGAGACGGCAACGAACTCACAAAACAAGTCTACGCCCAGGTGGTTCTCGCTCCATCTGTCCATCAGGTGCTCCGACGACATGGCGATGCCATTGGTCAGGTGGATGTCAGCCGCTTCGATTTCCGGCTTGACGAGGTAGCCGACGTCATTGAGAAGCTGCCCGCGCTCGTGAGCAGGGTCGAGCTGGAACCGAGGCTGCACGATCTCGACGAGGCGCGGGAGCTCCATCGAGCGCGTGCAGAACCGACCTTCCCGATTCGATTCCACCTACGCGGGAACGACGGTCCCGCCAAGAGGCTCGCCGCACTGGCGTCTGAAGCGGGTCAGGAAGCCGTCCTTGGCCCCGATCGAACGGTACGCTTGTGCCGCGTTCGGGGGGTTCGCCATCGGCGCGCTCTCGGGCCGTCCTGGCACCCAGTGCATATGGTGTGCTGCCCAATGTGCTGCCCAATGTGCTGCCCAATGTGCTGCCCAATGTGCTGCCCAATGTGCTGCCCAATGTGCTGCCCAATGTGCTGCCCAATGTGCTGCCCAATGTGCTGCCCAATGTGCTGCCCAA
>JBEKBT010000120.1:0-7734 GCA_050015255.1 Acidimicrobiales bacterium | reverse complement strand
AGGCGAGACGAACACGTCCCCGACTCCGACACGGGCCCTCATGCAGTCGTGACGCCGCCAAAATCCCGCAACTCAGGACCCAGCAGTCACCTCACCGGGGTCTGACGGTGGATCCAGGTTAAATGAGCGCCATCGCCACCAGCCCAGCCGCTCGGCGTGCCCGGGCGCAAACGGCTGGGCGCCAGGAGACGGTCTGGGTGGTCGCCGTCGCAGTCCTGCTGGTCGCCCTGCTTGCCTACTTCTGCTCGGCTGTCCCGGACTTCAGGGATTTGGGCGTTTCGGGCATATTCGCCCTTAGCGAGCAGTTCCTCTTCGTCGGGCTGATCGCCTTGGGTGAGGCGATGGTGATCTTCGCCGGGGAGATCGACCTCTCCACCGGCGCCATGGCGAGCCTCTCGGGCATCGTGATGGCCACGCTTTGGCAACACGGCCTCAACATTTGGCTGGCGGTTGTGGTGGCGCTGCTCGCCGCCGCCCTCGGCGGCGCGATAAACGGGCTGCTCGTGACCAGGTTCGGCATCTACTCCCTGCTGGTGACGCTGGGTACCCAGTTCATCTTCGGCAGTGTGGCGACAGCCGTGGGAGGCAACACGCCGCCCTACAACTTTCCCAAATCGTTCGTCGACTTCGCCGGCACCGGCACCGTCGGGCCGATCCCGGACCAGCTGATCATCTACGCAGTAATCGCCGCCTTCGTCTGGTTGCTCGTAACCCGGACCCGCTACGGGCGAGGGCTCGTGCTCATCGGCTTCAACCGGGCGGCCTCGCGCTACGCCGGGGTGAACGTGCAGCGCACCCTCTTCACCGCGTTCGTCGCCAGCGGCCTGCTGGCAGGGATGGCGGGGATCTTCGTGTCCGGCTTTTACAATGCCGCCCGCGACGACATCGGCGACTCGCTCTTGCTCCCTGCGATCACCGTGGTCGTGCTCGGAGGCATCGACATCTTCGGGGGGAAGGGGCGGATGAGCGGGGTCATCATCGCCGCCTTCCTGCTCGGCTTCCTCAACCAGGGCCTGCTGATCGCTGGTCAAAGCTCTCTCACGGCCACCATGATCGAAGGCATCGTGCTGGTGCTCTGTTTGGTCATGAAGATCGCTCTCGACCACCGGGCGGGTGTGCACCTGAAGGAGCTCCTGCGACGCCGCTTCGGCAGCGCGCAACAGATCCCGGAGGTACCAGGTGCTTAGCCGGGGCGGGTCCAGCAAGTTCTCGGCTTGTTGGCTTGCAGTTCGTCGCGTCGCGGCCTTTGCCGGCGACGCGACGGTTGGCGGGAATCAACCGCCTCGCATAGAGGCATGAACAAAGGAGGAAAGCACAATAAAGCGGGAGCCAACCGCCTTGTATAGAGGGATAAACAAAGGAGAAAAGCACAACATGAAGCCAATTAAGACCATCCAGCGGAGGCTGGCTTGGAAGATAGGCGCCGCAGCCGCCTGTGTCGCGATGGGTGCGACAATGGCCCTGACCGCCGCGTCTTCCTCGGCTGGTGCCGCCGCCACGACCTTGCCCACGATCAAGGTTTCAATGGTCCCGAAACTGCTCGGCTTGGCAGTCTTCGAGGCCAATGACCAGGGCGCGATGCAGGTCGCCAAAAAGCTCGGGATCGACTTGACGTACACGGCGCCTGCGACCGCGTCGGCCGAGGGACAGGTATCGATCTTCGATGCCGAGATCGCAGAGCACTACAACGTCATCACGATGTCATCAGACGACCCGACCGTGCCGGCGCCAGTGCTCCAGAAGGCCATGAAGGCCGGCATCCAGGTAATCACCTACGACTCCGACGTGCCGACCGCCCGTGACTTCTTCATGCAGGACACCGCGTACAGCGCGATCGGCCAATCCCTGATCAACGCTGTGGTCGGGTTCACCGGGCCGAAGGCGGAGATCGCCATCATGTCGTCCACTACTGACGCCACCATCCAGCTGGCCTGGATCGGCGCCATGAAGGCCTACATCGCCGCCAAGTACCCCGGCTTGAAGCTCGACACCATTGGTTACGGCCTGTCCATCCAATCGACTTCCCTGTCTGTGGCCGAGGGCATCATCCACTCCTACCCGAACGTCAAGTCCATCATCTGCATCGACAGCGCCGCCTGCGTCGGCACCGCCGAGGCGATTGCAGACCTGCACGAGTCGGGCAAGATCGGCGACTTCGGCATCGGCCCCCCGAAGGAGAACAGGACGTACTTCGCCAACAAGTCCATGCAGGCCCTGTTCCTCTGGGACGAGATTGGCCAGGGCAAGCTGGACATGCTGATGGCCAGGCTCGCCTACGAGGGCGCGCACGGGGCGCCGGAGTGCACGGCAAAGACACCGCCCGCCAACCCGACGCCATCGCAGTGGTGCGGGATCAAGACCAACTACGGCAGTCCGCAGAGCTTCAACGGCGCCGTCGTTGGCCTCCCTGGCTTGGTGCCGGGCACAGGCGTCTACACGGTGGCCGCGGCACCCAGCAAGGTGACCGGCGCGACGCGCAACACGGTCATCTACTCGGCGCCCTTGGAGTTCACCAAGGCCAACTACCTGAAATACAACTTCTAAAAGGTGAGGCCGGTCGGCGGGCGGTCGCCTTCGTGTGACCTCCCGCCGCCGGCCCTGGTACGCAGCCCATCAACGTGTCAGACCCTCAGCCCGGTTTCCCTCCTGCGCTGAGGAAACAGCAAGGGGCATAGCAGAGGTGTGCGCTTGTTTCGGCACCCTCTGCTTGTTTTTTGCGGCCCTTCTGACATGGTTTCACGGGCCTCTTATATCCTAGTTGTCGGCCTGTCGCCTGCTGTGGTGGATCCGTTTGCCGGGTCTGGCCGCCATCCAGTGGCCCTCTGTCCGAGCTGCTCGAGGCCGTCTGTGACGACGAACGTGTGGGTGCCGAAAACTCCGTCCATGCGATTGGCCTGGGGATAATGTGCGGGCGGACTGGAGGACAGGATCGGCACGCGCTAGCGGTCAGGACCATTCAATCCCGTCCGACGCATACTCCAACCTGGGTGCTATGGGTAGCCGACCTGCATTAGACAGAAGGCGTCCGATACGTGTCACCCCAGTTCAGGGCATCTGGACGACACTTTCGGCACTCACGGGCTGTTCGTAGCTCTACCTGGCTATTTGATGTGGTCGCCGCTCGATGACGAGCACGGCGACGCCGTTCGGTGGTGGCGGTGAAAAGGCGGAGCGGGGGAGCGGTCGTCCGACCACGGCGGTGAACTCGGACGACCAGCGGCCCTCACCGGGCGCGGCACCGGACGTCCACCGCTTCGCCACGTGGCAGGGGACGACGACGTCGGCACGCACGAGTCGGCTCCCCGGAGCGACGAGGCGTCGCAGGAGCGCAACGCCAATGGCGAACGGCGGGTTGGCAACGACGCGGAACGGGCGTCGTGGCAACCGGAGGTCGGCTGCGTCGGCGACGACCACGGTGACGTGGTCTTCAGCGAACCTCCGCCGCAGCTCGGCGGCGCGCCTCGGGTGGAGCTCGATCGCGGTGACATGAGCGCCACAGGCGACGAGGGGTTCGGTGAGCGCGCCGGTGCCCGCCCCGACGTCGAGCACGAGATCGTCCGGGCCATGGGGGCGACAGCTCCCAAGCTTAAGACTGCTTCGGTAGCTCACGCGCGCGTGAGCTGAAATTCGAGAACTCGGATGTCGTGGTGGAGCACCATCAGCTCGACATCCTTGTCGGATCGTTGGCAAGGAGCGTCGCCGGTTGAGCCAAGCGAGACGACCTGCAGGCGAGGAGCAGGAGCCGGAGTACCTGGCGAAGGGAGAGCATGATAAGGCGGTGATAAGGCGGACAGTCACCGTCCGAGTCTGGTTGCCAGGTGGACGGGTGTGTCGGTCCTTGTCATGCGGCAGCGTGTGATGTGGCACCCTTCAAGAGGATCCGGTGGTGGCGGCAGCAAGACGCCGGCAGAGATCGGGAGGCGCAGAGAAAGACCATGACCTTCACTACTTGGGAGTTGAAGGTCCTCCGGGACCCGGGTGCCCCCGAGCGGATCCGCGAGCTGGGAGAAGAGCTCCGCCTCGCGGCCGGCTTGACCTCCCGCAAGGCCGCGACCGCACCCGCAGCATGTGATACCGAGTTCCAACGCAATGCCAACCGACTTCGCGGGCCGGGGAGCACCTCGCTCTTGCAGCCACGCTCACAAGCTGGGGCTGCGGATGCAGTCTGCCGGGGCTCGGTGACTGGCAAGTGAGCGGACCGGACCCGTATCGCTGGGAGTTCAAGGCGCGCTTTAGGCGGCATGCCTTCGGCTGGAGATCCCAGCCCGCCGTCCAGCGCGTGAAGCAGGCGGTGACGGAGATCAAAGGGGTCGCCCGCCGCGACCCATTGCTCGGCGCCGAGGGGACAGTGACCTTTCTCGAGCGTGTCTCGCCTGCGCTTGAGCACGTCGATAGCTCCTCCGGGGCGATCGGGACGGCGGTCCACCATGCGATTGAGCAGCTGGTGCCCGTCGTCACCGGCGCGGCGGCGGACGCCAAGACGCGGAAACGGCTGGCTCGACCGGCTGTGGGCGGCCCACGAAGCCGACCAGATGCCGTACATCGAGAGCCTTGCCGAGCACTGGGGAGCACTCTGCGCCTCGCAGCAGGTCGCGTCCGCCTGGGCGGACCAGCTGGTCGGCGTGACGCGTATGGCCCTCAGTCCCGACCCGGCGCTCCACGGTCACTTCCACGGCGCCTCGGCATGCTTGAGCGCGCTCTACGCGGCAGAGCGCTACCAGGAGATCGTCGAGATACTCGACGTCGACACGATCTGGCCGTACAAGCGTTGGGCCGTGAGGGCGCTCGCCGCCATGGAAAGAAGGCCGAGGCAGTGCGCTACGCCGAGTCGTGCCGCGGGCCGTGGACCTACGACGACGAGGTCGACGCGATGTGCGAGGAGATCCTTCTCTCCTCGGGGCTCGCCGACGAGGCCTACTCGCGTTACGGCCTGCGGGCGAACCGCCGCGGCACCTACCTGGCGACCTTCCGGGCGGTCGCCAAGAAGTATCCGCACAAAGGCGCCCACGAGCTCTTGGCCGACCTCGCGGCGACGACGCCCGGAGAGGAGGCGAAATGGTTCGCCGCAGCCAAGGAAGCCGGGCTCTACGACGAGGCGCTCGCTCTCGCCGACGCCGGCCCTTGCGACCCGAGGACGCTCACCCGCGCCTGTCGCGATTTCACCGAGAGCCAACCCGACTTCGCCCGCGGTGCCGGGCTTCTCGCCGTGTGCTGGCTCGCGAAAGGGTACGGCTACGAGGTCACAGGCGCTGATGTCTGGAGCGCATATGCCAACACGATGCAGGCGGCCGAGAAGAGCGACCGGGTGGCAGGAGACACGAGAACGTATGAAGGAGATCGTCCTCGGCGAGGGTGGAGGAGGCTTCGTGTCCGGAGTCCTGGGCAGGGAGCTCGGCCTGTGAGTGGGCGCTGCTGCCGCCGTGCGCGGTTCCTGCGCTGAGAATGCGAGCGTTCGTTCACGTGGCCGGGCCAGCGAAGGCCGGGAAGACGGCCTTGGTCGAGGCGATGCTGGAGTGCAGCGACGCCCTCGTCATCGCCGCGCGGTGCGGGCGCGACGACACGCTCACACAGCCGCGGGAGAGCTCCCCCCGCACGCACCCCGAGCTTCGCCGCTACCGGCAGGCGGGGACCAGCGGTACCGCTCTGTTTAGGTTCCCAGGCGACGGCAGCGGGCACGACGCCTTCTTCATGACAGAGCTCATGACGGATTACTCGGAGGAAGTCGTCGTCGAAGGAGACAGCCCGCTCGAGTTCGTCGACCTCCGGGTCTTCGTCGCACCCGCACCAGCCAACGGCGACGAGCTCTTCGTGCGCCGCTCGCCGACGACAGACGATCGCACGAACACCGCTGTGCTCGAGCAGGTACTGAGCGAGCCGGATAGTGCCATCAACCTTCTCGACTGGGCGGGCGGTCCAGTAGTCGCCGAGATGGGCCGCGGGCACGAGGCGTTGCTCGAGAGCGTGCGGCTCAAGCCGCTCGCCGACCTTCGCAAGAGCAGCGGGCTGCGAGCTGCGAAACCCCGAGCGCGCTGGGCGGTCACCGATCGCTACGCCGGCATCGAGCACGCCCAGATGGTCGTCGTCAATGTCCGCCACGACAGCGATCGCTCTGCGGCCGAACAGATGGCCGCCGACGTGAACCGCATCCGCAAGGACGAGGAGCACTTCGCCGACATCCTCGGTCGTCGCGGTACCCGGACACCGGTGACCGTGGTAGTGGCGAACGTGACCGACCCGGACGATCGCGGGACGCGCAAGGTGCTCGCCCGCGTTCGGCGCACGTTCCGGTCGGTGTCCCCCTGACGGTCGGCACACCCCTGCGGATCACCGCAGCAGCCGGGGCTCGGCGCCGCCTTTGCCAATCGTAAGCGGCAGGCGCGTGCAGTCATGCTCGTCGATGCTCGGTTGCTCGCACTTTCGCTGTCGTCGGACCGGCCCGTCACCTCGTCCGGCGGTGTAGTCACGTCGGATCGGATGGCAGCCGAACGTTGGCGGTGGCCATGACCCGCTGCACCGACCTCACCAGCTCGTCGATCGTGTCCGGTCCTGCATATGCCAGCACGGTGCCCATCTCGACGCCGTCCCGACATCGCGAGAGGCCGCTCAGCAGTCCGAGACCGATCCGGCCTGCGGCGTCTTCGAGTCCAAGGCTGGCCCGCCTGGCCAGGTCGTCTAGCGCAGGTTGTAGTAACTCCTCCAAGATCTCGGCTGCCGCCTCACTCTCGTGCACGTAGCCCCTCCCGCGAACGCGACCCGCCCGCGAAGCGAGGTGGTCGAGATCGGCCGCACGGAGCTCCCATTCGATGGACTCGGCGACCTCGTCGGCGTCGCTGTCCGCGAGAAGAGCCAGCGCGAGGTGCTCGGCCTCTCCGCGCAAGTCGGGGTGCGACGCGAGGAGCGCAGTGAGCAGCCGGCTGCATTCACTGCCTGCGAGCTTGTCGAGAGCCGGGGTTGGCTGAGGCTTCCGTGCCGTCAAGATGGCCAGCTCCAGTTCGCGGGACGGCGAGCAGGGAACGGTGGCAGGCACAGCCAGGTCCGGTAAGCGGCGTGAAGCCACCCTGCGATCGACTGCCGATCGAAACGGAGATCGGCGAGCGACACGGTGCCGGCACGGTCTCCGTGCCTGCAGTGGGCAACCAGGCCGCGTCGCTCGTCCCCTTCCGAATCGAAACCCGTCACTTCGACGACGATGTCGAGCAGGGTGGCGGGGGCGGGGACCGCCACCTCGTCCAAGAAGACCTGTAGGAAGCCCATAAGCTGTTCATCGACGTCCTGAGCGTCGACTGTGATCTCGTCGATGAGCGACTCCATCGCTGGCTCCCTGGGCACGGTTCACACCGTACCCAGGTGGCGGTTTGCTCCGCTGGCGAGTCCTCCTATTCTCGGCATTCGTTGACACTACGCAACGGAGCGTTGTAATCTGTCAACATGGCGGGAAGACCTCGGCATCCTAAGAAGGAGGTCGAGGAGGCGCTCGACTTCGCGGAGGCACACGGTTGGTTGATCGAGGCTCCCCGCCCCGGCCATCCCTGGGGCCGAGCGATCTGTGAGCGAGAAGGGCACGACTGCCTGGTGTGGATCTGGTCGACGCCGCGGGTGGCGGGAAACCACGCCATGCAGATCCGGCGTGCCGTGTACGCGTGCGAGAGGAAGGCGGCAGACGATGAGTGAGCACGAGTTCACCCTTGTGATCGAGGGAGACCTGTCCGACGAGGGGGTCGCCCGCGCCCTCTT
>JBEKBT010000119.1:0-7821 GCA_050015255.1 Acidimicrobiales bacterium | reverse complement strand
CTGAACCGGGCGCGCCTCAGCTCCGCCGATCCGATGAGGATGACGTACGTCTGCGTGAGGGGGTGCAGCCCGATCCTGATTATTGGACTAGCGATCGACTTGACCTGGCCACCCGATCGTGGAGTCCGGGTTGGCGCTTACTGCCTGAGGAACCCGGAGGATCTGATCGTCCACCTGGAGGGCGAGTCCGCCGTCGTGATACCGGCGAACAAGAACGCTTGGACCGCCTTGGATCACGGGGCGGACTAACTGGCTTTAGTCGAAGAATGGCGGGAGCCTAAGGCAAATCCTTCGGGCCGTTCTGACGCAAAACGGCCTCGGCACCCGAAGGCACCAGAGCCTCTGCGACGGACCCGTGCCTGGGTTTGCGTTTCTCGCCGCGAGCCCAGGCACCGGTCAGAGGCAACCCTACAAGCCCTCGCTCAAAAGTTCTACCCGGGACGGGCGAATATTGGCCCAATCAGCGGAGACGAGTGAGTGCACAACCCCCGTTGCCTTGCGAGGGAAGCAGAGGGCCGTGTACGCGTCACGGTATCCCGCGGAACTGGGTCACGCCTTCAATGGCGAAACAGGAATAAGTCGCTACGCGGCCGTGTTGCTCCACCAGGAGGAAGGGGCCGTGCACCCGCCACACGGCGCACCGGTACCGGACCGGGGGACCGGGACCGGGGGCATAGGCCTGCGAGACCTCCTAGCGGGGGATAAGCAAAGGAAGTGGCCCGGGGCCGCGAGACACACCCGGGCCACCTTTCTTGCTTACGGTGACGCGAAACGGCCCGCCACCCGACGGTGGACAGCCAAGTGACAGCGCCTGGGCCTGCGTTTCTCGCTGCGAGCGGAGCTGACTGGGCGCATGACCCCAGAATCGGTGAGTCATGCACCCTTCTCGGTATCCCGCGTGACCACAGGTAGTCCAGTTCACCCCGCCACGCGGAACAGCCCGCCACCCGAAAGTCGCCGAGTGCGGTTGTGTCGTCGATCGAGGTGTCCGTGTCACTCCCTGCGGCGATCCGGAGTGTTGCTGCAAAGAGCTTCCGGTTCGTGGGGGCGACAAGGATTAGGCACGCGAGACAAGGCGGATTAAGTAGGCGGCGCTCGGGCGACCGGCACCCGGGCCTACGTATCTCGCCCGCCAGACCCGGGTACCGGCTGAACCTTCCTACCAGTTCGCTTGCGAGGTCCGTGGACGGTGTGACCACCCCGCTGCTCAAGGCAACGGCGCGAGCATCCGATAAGTATGGGCGCACGACCCCAGTTGCCTTGCGAGGGAAGCACAGAGCCGTGCACCCGCTTCAAGTATCCCGCGGAACTGAAGCGGGTGCACGGATAGGGAGGCTCAAGTAGCCCGGTACTGACACCCTCGCCGACGTTTCTAGGGGCTTAGAAACGATCTGCGACCAGGGTTTCCGCGCCGCCGTAGCTTCTTCAGAGTCCGCACGAGCTGGCCGAGGATCGCGGGCGTTCGCTCCCCGCTGAGGCTGTTCGGTGCAGAGCAGTCTGAACCTGCCCCTCTCACTTCGCTGGCAGGGCGCGAGCGAGCCTCGTAGCAATGGCTTGAACGGCGTCTTCGTCGAACGGACCCGGCTCAAGGATCATGTCGGCGAACTTGGACACCCATGTGACCCACACACCAGCCTGCTGAAACGGCTTTGAGAACAAACCCCAGTTAGCCCCCACGAAGCAAAGAACTGCGTGAATGGGAACTTCTTCGCCGGAGAGCACCTTCTCAACGGCGGCGATCTGCCAGTCAAGTGCGTCGACCAGCTTTGTCTTGTCGCGTCCGTCGACGTACAGCCGCCAGTCAGTCCTGATCCACGTGCGTCCAGCAGCTCGGACGCTTGAACGCAAAGGAGCGGTCATGACGTAACCGAGCGGAAGCTCTCGATGGCCAGCCGGTGCAAGTCCGGTCCGGGGAGACGCCAGGGTCCTCGGTAGCGAAGCCCCCGGCTTCGGTTGAGAGGCCGGGGTCGAAGCGGGGTGGAGCAACTGGCCGGTCCGCAGCATGAAGCGAAGTCTGCAGCGTCGTCAAGGATTCCCGCGTTGAGCGGGGAAGTGGGGGAGCCGAGCCTGTGTGGTTTTGGTGAAGGCCATGGAAGGCACTAGTGAACCTGGAGCGGGTGCCGAGGGACCCCCCGACGTAGGGCACGTGGAACGGCTGGCTGTACCCGCGGAAGGGCGTGCTCACGCTGTCCGCCCAGCCCTACTGGGGTGATCCAGGCGATCTCCCTCCCAACGTCCAGCAGATGCTCGATGACCTCAACGCGCCTAGCGAGTCGATTCTGGCAATAGCTAAGACGGTCTCGACGTTCCGACCAGGGCGCGAGAGAGAAAGACCAGGGTTTCCCTGCTATTCCCGTCTAGGAGTGTCTAGGGCTGTCCACCCGCTCGCGCACCAGCCCCGCTACCCGAAGGCAACGCGCTGGGTTTGGGAGCGCGATGCTCTCGCGCAGTGGGGCAAAGCAGGATCTCGACAGGAGGACCGATGCCACGCAAACGAGGTCTCACGGGCGCAGCAGCAAGGAAGGAAAAGTAATGCTCACGAAGAAGATCCTTGTCATCCCGGCTGTCGTCGGACTGCTGGCACTCGGGGGTGCGGGACTCGCCGCCGCGACCAGTACGACCGGTGGGGCCGGTACAGCCAGTGCCATTTACAACTGTTCGGCGACTCCCTACCCAGAGATCGACCTTGCTGGCTGCGGCCTCAAGAATCACAACCTGGCCGGAGCTCACCTGGCCACCGCCGACCTGGCCAACGCCGACCTCCAGGGGTGCCCACCTACAGCAGGCCCACCTGACTGGTGCCAACCTGACCGGCGCCAACCTGATGGGTACGACCCTGACCAGCGTCATCCTGACCGGTGCCAACCTGACGGGCACCAACCTGCTTGAGGCCACCCTGACCGACGCCACCATGACCGCCGCCAACCTGACCACCGCCGACCTGGGCAGCGCCACCCTGACCGGCGCCTACCTGCTCGACGCCAACCTGACAGCCGCCACCCTGCACTACGCCACCCTGCACTACGCCAACCTGACCTACGCCACCCTGACTGACGCCGACATGAGCGGCGCCGACCTGACCAGCGCTGGCCTGGCTGGAGCCACCCTGGCCCACGCCGACCTGGATGGCGTGATCTGGTCGCACACCATCTGTCCAGACGGCACGCTCAGCGACAACGACGGCAGCACGTGCATTGGCCACCTCACTCCCTGACCTCTACTCGCCGACTAGCGCCACCGTTTCTCTTAGTGCCTCTACGGCGACCTACGACCAGGACTTTCGCGTCGTCGCAGCTCTCTCAGTACCCGCACGAGCTGACCGAGGATCGCGAGTGCCCGCTCACGACTAAGGCCGCTCGGTGCTTGCGGCGGGAGCATGGCGATCGACCGGCGCAGGATCTCGGCTTCCTCCGAGGACAGGTCGGCCACGACTTAACGGTAGCGAACGGACGTTCGATCGGCTAGGTGCCTTCGCGGTCGTGTCTCAATCGAAGCTTCAGCCCCGACTCGTCGCCCGTACGCATTCGCTCCTTGGGACGCTACCGAGGACCCACCACCTCGTCGTCCTTGGGTTTGGTCGGGGGAGACCCTTTTCTCGGTAGGCGGCATCAGTCGCAGGGGGGCGGCCTTACCACCTCCGCAGCTCTCTCAGCGCTTGCACGAGCTGACCCGATGTGGAGCGTCGGCATACTGGGACGCTCTGATATACTGGTCACATGCCACTGCCCACACTCGCGGAGTTCCTCGGAGCCTCCGTGCGTCGCCACCGGGAAGAACGAGAGCTGTCACAGGACCAGTTGGCCGGACGGTGTCGCCAGGCCGGGCTCAGTTGGTCTCGCTCGACGTTGGCCGACGTCGAGGCCGGGAAGAAGGACCTCAAGTTCGCCGAGGCGCTCGTCCTCGCGCATGTCCTCGAATGTCCGGTCGCGGAACTGCTTGAGGGTGAGGCGGTGTGGGTCCAGGTGACTCCTGGTTTTGGGGGATCGTCTTCGGGGTTGAGGACGCTGGTCCGTGGCGGAGAGGACTTCCGGGGCCGAGACACGACGTTGGATCAGCTCGCCCCTCGGCGGCTCTTACGCTCCTTGACGCCAGAGGAGCAAGCAAGGTTGTCCCGTCTCGCTCCGAGCCTCTCCGAGGATCTGATCGAAGAGACCTTGGCGGCTCCCCGCGGGGAGGCCGAGCAGAAGGCAGCTCGTCGACTCGGGGTGACGCCCGCAGAGGTTGCCCTCGTTTCCTATTATCTCTGGACTCGCTCCCTCACGGAGGAGCGCGAGCGGCTGCTGCAAGAGATGGAGGAGGCGGATGCCCCTCGGCGATCGCTGCGCGGGTTTCGGGCTCACCTCACAAGGCGTCTCGTCGCTGACCTGGCCAGGAGGTTCGCGGAGGTTGAGGACGGCCGCCCCGTCCCTGAGCCGACCGAGCAAGACACGCTCGCACGGGCAAGAGAACTTCGGGCGACTGGCCAGAGCTACGCCAAGATCGCCGCCACCCTTGACGCAGAAGGGCGGCGGACGAAGCGAGGTGGCCAATGGCAGGCGAAGAGTGTGCGCTCGGTCCTGCGGACCGACGAGCGTATGGCGGTGACCGATGACGCGGGAGGGCAGCCGATGACGCCCGCCACGATTAGAACCGAGGAGGGCAAGAACGATGGCCGCTAGAAACCGCAAGAGTCAGATCGCCACAGGGCTTGCTCCCGTTCAGGGTCCCGTGCCGACAAACCGCCTTCGATTCAAGGTCGTCGACGAGGTCGCCCTCCTCGACGCCTATGGCGCGCACCTCCGGCTCCTGGAGGGCCGGACGCAGGCGACGGTGGACACCTATACGGTGCATGTGAAGGCCTTCTGTGGCTGGCTGGCAGAAACTCACCCCTCGGTGGAGCTGAGTGACGTCACCAAGCTTCAGGTGCGAGGCTTCCTGCTTCACGAGGCAAACCGGGGGATCGCGCAGATCACTCGCTCGACTGCCCTGTTTGCGCTCCGCAGCTTCTACCGCTTCCTCATCGCCGAGGACCTGAGCGAGGAGAACCCCGCGGCTGCGGTGACCCTCCCCTGTCCGGTCCGGCCCAGGGTCGAGTTCTACAGCGACGCCGAGGCAGACGCCATCATCGAGTGGGCCAGCTCACAACCCGGTCTTCGCTGGCAGGTGGGCCGGGTGCTCCTCCTCACCTTGCACTACACCGGCTTACGCATGAGCGAACTGGTGAACCTGCGCACGGAGGAGATCGACCTCGACGCTCGGCGGATCTCACTCGTCGGCAAGGGCCGCAAGCCCCGGGTCGTCCCCATTCCCCACCCTTTGGCGAGTGTGCTCGGCGAGTACCTGGAACAGGTGCGGCCCCGGTTCCCTGCCTCGCCCTACTTCTTCGTCAACCCCAGGGGCAACCGGAGGCTCCGCGGTCGTTATGGCCCCAGGGCGTTGCACGATCTGGTGGCAGAGGCCGGGACCTCAGCGGGCGTCGCCGGTCGCCACTTCCCTCACCGGTGGCGCCACAGCTATGCCACGAGCCTCGTTCGCCGGGGCGAGGACATCCACGTCGTCCAGCGCTTGATGGGCCACTCCAACATCGCGACGACCACGAGATACCTGCATCTGTCAGACGCCGACCTCCTTGCCGCCATCGACCGGGCCTTCCCGGAAAGCTAAGGGTTCGCAGATAGGTCGCCCTGCCGAATCGGTGCGAGGCTCCCACTAGTCCAACACCTTCCAAATGGTGTCGTTCTGTCGCGTCACTCAACCGAGTGTTCAGGGATAGCTGGACTCTACTCGGCATCGGCACGGTGAATCACGTGATGAATATCCCTCCCTGGCTGAAGGCTATAGGCGAAGAGTTGGGCAGTCCCGACGCCCGCGAGAAGACACGGCAGTACCCAGGCGTTCAGGCAGCCATGTCCAGCTTCAGCAGGCGCTCGAGGACGGGCACGTGCGCTGCCGCGGTGCCGAAGGTCTTCGCTCCGCGGCCCATGACGACGCCGAACCCGGTGGTCTTGGTGTTGTCCGCGACACCGACGAGCCGGCCCCCGTTCACCGGTTTCGCGTAGGTCCAGCTGAACGCTGTGGGGCCGAGGGACGGGAGCGCCGTGAAAAGAACCTTCACGCCCTTGGGCGACTTCGCGGAAAAGCTTGCCTCGGCCGCTTTGAGCGTGGCGACCTCGGCGGGCGGGATCTTTGGATTCATAGAGATGATGACCTCCCATCCGCTCGCGCTGGTGGGCTCGAAGATGCACTCGTACGAGGAGTTCTCGATGACGGCCTCGAAGAGAAATTCCTTTGCCCCGACGATCGAGGAGACGGTCTTGACTGGAAAGTGGGCGCAGAAAGCCGAGATGGCCGAGCCTGGAGACGAGGTCCGCCCGACCAGCGTGGTTGCCCCGTGCTGTTGTCCCGCCCCCTGTGGCTGCGCCTGGGCAGTAGTCGGCAGGAGGGCCAAAGACGCCGCACAGCCGCTCGCGGCGAGCAGCATGCCCGCGAGCCACCAAGCGCGGCGTCCGCGACGGATCGAGGTTGCTGCGTCATTGCGCGGCCCGGCGGTGCTTGAGGTGCTCATGATCTCTGCTCCTTGGTTGAGGTTGGCCTGCATGCCCCCGAAGACCGGCTGAGACTGATCAGTACAACCCCCTGAGCTCGATTGATCCCAGTCTGCGTACCACGATAATGATATCGGCCGACTCTGTTGTCCGGCCCGGACGAGCCCGGTTGTCATCGACGACGAAGGCATCAGCATCCAACGCGTTCCAGGTTCTGAACATCCGCTCCACGAAGGAAACGAGTTCGGAGGCTGACTCCACGCTCGACGATACGTGTTGAGGCCGCGGGCCGTTGGTCCGTCTCGATGTGTCGGTCAGGGGCGCCTACGCAGGTGCAGAACTTCCGATCTGAGCGCGCTCGCTCTCTGCTGCCGAAGTGCGGCACCGCGCCCGATCGACTTTCGGGAACGGCCGATTCGCCTGAGGTCGCGCAGCCGACTTTTCCGCGCAGTGTCTCCAAGTGCGCTTGGCTACTCGGTCGTCCGCATTTCGGGGTACATGCCGAGCCACTCCTCCAGCGCCTTCAGGTAGGCCAGGTCGGCCTCGGTGAGTGCGACGTCGTCGTGCTCCTCGACGGCTCTGAGGAACACCGCCCCTTCTTCCCGCTCCTGTAGCTCCCCGCTGCCGTAGGTGGCCACGAAGTTGGGGACCAGTTGGAACCAGTCCGGCCAGTCCTCCACGAGATGGTCCAGCGTGATCGAACCGTCGAGCAGGGCGCTCGTGTAGAACCTCATGCGCTGGACGGCATCGAGCTTCAGCTCGTCGTCATCGTCGAGGTACTCCAAGAGCCGCTCGTCGATCGAGTCGAGGTATGTGACGAGAAAGTCGTTCACCGGGTCCATCATGGTCCATCATGACGCGGCGAGGAGTGCTCCGAGCATGTCGGCGCTGGGAACTCCCGAGCCACGATTCCATTAGCCGTGCCCAAACCGCGGCTGAGAAGCCTTGCTCGTTTACCTCTTGACCTTCACAGTTGTTTGGTGCGCAATCGCGCAGCAACTAGCGCCGAATCAGACGGGGCCTCCTTGCGGTGTCGCAACAGAACGTCAGGCACAAGAGGGGTAGGCGATGTGAACGCCCCTTGCGGCCGAGCGGCTGCAAGGGGGCAATATCTCGACCGACTAGCTACCCCATCCCGGAGCGAATCCACCGCCGTGTCCGTGGTTATGGCCCATGCCGAAGCCGAAACCGATGAAGACGCTCGTCGCGGTGACTACGCCAGAGGTCGTCGTGCCCTCGACGCTGACCATCTCACCGGTGGTGACGTTGGCGAAGCTCGGCGAGGTGACTCCCTGGT
>JBEKBT010000118.1:0-7890 GCA_050015255.1 Acidimicrobiales bacterium | reverse complement strand
GTTCGGCGTGGCGGTATGGGTCTGAGCGACCGAGGCGGCTGATGCGCCGCCGATGCCGAGGGCTAGGGCCAGGACGCCGCTGAGTGCGGCGGAGCCGAGCGTTAGGCCCAAGGCCAGGGAACGTTTCTTCATCTGTGTTTGA
This sequence comes from Acidimicrobiales bacterium, assembly GCA_050015255.1. Classification (GTDB taxonomy): domain Bacteria; phylum Actinomycetota; class Acidimicrobiia; order Acidimicrobiales; family Bog-793; genus Fen-455. The sequence continues at coordinate 7,748 of JBEKBT010000118.1, read as the reverse complement.
CCTCCAAGGTCGCAAGTGGAGGACATCGTCCTCCGACACAGATGCAGTCCCTGGCCGGGGGAAAGCGTTACAGCCCAGGGCATGACAGTGGTGGAGGCTGTGACCGCCAACGCTCTGGCCGTTCGGCCGACCGCCCCGGCAGCCTCAGTCGGGCTCGACTTTCACCGCCGGTAGATGGCGATGAGCCCGTCCAGGACTTCTGGTGGCAGATTCTCTGGGCTGAGGTCGCCGGTGAGCCGGATGGTGGCACCCATCCGCGCCCGTAGCCGTCGTTATCTGGCGCGGCGACCATCTCGGCAGAGCCCGCGAGACGCTCGAACAGATGAAGACATCGGGCGTCGCTCGCTAAAGAGAGCCGCCACTTTGACGCTGGGTCGCGTCACAGATCCCGCACCGATGTCCGTCGCCCCACAATCCGGACCGGCACGACCTCGTATCCCAGCACCGGTGGCAAAGGTCACTGTATTACGCCACCATCATTAGTACCGGCTGCGCGGTGAGATCCGCGCAGCCGGTAGTTCTACTAGGCGCTCGACTCACCTCGGTTCGCACGCAGCTAAATGCAACGCGGGTACCCGATGCAGATGACCGGGTGATGTGTGTACTGGTAGTAGAAGGCGATCGCGTACGGCGACTCGCCCGCGGGCACGCTCAGATCAAGGCCGCTAATCGAAACCGTGCTCGCCCCCCCGAACACAAACCATGAACTGAATACGGTGCCGCCGGCGAAACTGGGAGTCCCGCCGAGGTAGGACGAAGCCTCGACCTCCACGGCCGTGGTCGTCGACACCGACGTGCTCGGCGATGTCCACGCCGAGGCTGGGGTGACCGAGTCGATCGGTGTTCCCGCCAGCACTTTGTAGTTAGTGAGCGAGAACGCCCAGGTCGTGACGGCCGAGGCCCCCCCGCCGCAGGACGACGTCACACAAATAGGTAGGTACCAGGCCGTCGCCAAGACCGGGCCGGTGCTCGGCACGGTGAACTTTGCCTTCTCCGTGTTGATGAGGGTAGTGTGCACGTCCCAGAACATGAACTCGTAGACCGTCGCCGAGGTCGCAGGCGGGGTCGCGGGTTGGTATAGGTACTGAGGCGCCTTCAGCGTGACCGACGAGCCCCTCAGGGCCAGAATGACTCCCGACACCCCGCCGGGCACCGGAGTGCCGGTTGGGAACAGTTTCGACCCCAGCGCGACGACCGCGGACAATGGGCCTGCCTGCGCCGCCGTCGGTATGAACATGAACAGCGCCGCGCCCATTAGAACGGCAAGCGCGAGCTTCGTCGACGCCGAGCGTCTCGATGCCGACCTCGGGAGCGCAATATGGTGGCGGCTCAACAGCTGCCGGGAAACTGTAGGCGTGCTCCGGTCCCGCACATCTTTGTCTTTCATCGCGGCAAGAGCCGTCCGGACATTGTCCTTGCTCATGACACTTCCCCTCTCCGTCGCCCGCCAGCTTGATGGAACCCCCTAGCCGCGTGGCGGGTACTGTCCTTGTGATGATCGCGGCTAGCTCCGGCTAGGTCAATAGCAGCGTTCGGCAACGAGGACTCGCGCCGTAGCCCCGATGGGGAGGTCAGGCTCCTCGCGTTGCATGTGGGACTCGTCTTAAAGTACGGGCCCGGTCCGGAGCGGATCAGAGAAGACGGCTGCCCTTGAGGCGACCTCTACCTCTCAGACTGGTACGGTAGTGACCCTGGCATACGGCGGTCGCGCCGAGGCGCGCGATCAGCTCGTGCTCTTGTCCGCCTCAACAGCATCACCGGATCAGTCGAAGCCAAGCCCTGGGAAGGGCAGCGCGGTAGTTGGCAAGACCGCTCGGTGCCCAAGACCGTGGGTCCCAGGGCTGTTACGGTCCATTACGCGAGTCCGTTCCCCATCAGGAAGCTGGCCGGGAATGGCTCTCGGCCGAAACCGAGAAAGGCATCCGACATGACCAAGAAGGTGTTGCGATTCGTTGGGCCACTCGCCCTCGCTCTCAGCCTGACTGGTGGATTAGGGGCAGGCGTCGCGGGTGCAGTATCTAATTCGAACCACTCCAACGCCCATGTTCACGAGTTCAAAGCAACACTCACTGTTACCGGAGCGGTCAAAAAGTCTGAGACGTTCACTGAGAACCTGAGCGTCCTCCCGTCGTGTTCTGTCCTTGCCACTGGTCGCCTCCCCTACCAGAAGGGGCCGCGCGAATGGAGCCTGCCCGCTGGCGGATCAACTTCGTTCTCTCTCACCTGGAACATCTCGAAGGGGTACGTCGGGCCGGGTACCTACACAAAGCTGGCAGATTTCCAGGGATCCGTTGAGCTTGACGCTGCGTCACAGGAATTCACCCCAGTCTCGGCGAGCGTCCTGTCCGTAACGGTGAAGCCCAATGGTTCGGGGAAAGCCACGTTCAAAAACCTGCAGAATTATTACACCGAGGCGCTCGGGCTCAAGCGTGTCAGCGGGAGTGAGACGTGGACCTGTAGCTAACCCCCTCCAGCTCATCAGTTGGTCGAACTGACAAGTGGAGCTGCTCCTGACACATTGTCGGTTTGAAGGACGCGGGCACGCATCCCGCAACATCCATCAGGTGACGAGTCGAGGGATATCAACGGATCGCCGGGTCGGTGACGCGCCAGAACGTCGCAAATCTCGGCCGCTGGAGGTGTGGTTGTCGCGCTCCGAATCGGCGTTTCGGCGCTCCTCTGCGGACGCGCACCTGATGAGAGTGATTCGATGTCAGAGATGGGCCGACGGTTTGCTCTCTAGCCCGGCAATCAAACTCGACACGGCCTTGCGGAATCGGACAGTGTCCTCAAAGGGACGGGCAACGAGCATGGCGCCTTGCAGCGCGGCGATAAGGAAACGTGCGGCCTCGCGCGTCGAGCCAGTGAAGTGGAGTGTTCCCTCCGTGCGTCCTTGCGACAAGACCCTTGAAAGCCAGGTCTCGTTGTCCTTGAAGAATCGGACCACGATGGTCCGCATCGGCTCGGGAAGGGTCTGGAACTCTGCGGCCAACATCCCGCAGAGGCACATCCGTTGTCGCTGCAGGACATCGAGGTACAGGTCGGCGTAGGAGGTGAGCTTGCTCGTGGCGTCCACAGGCTTGGCGTCGATCACTGCCAACGCCTGCGCGAACCGCGTTACGTAGCGGTTAAGGAGCGCCTCGCCGAGCTCCGCTTTTCCGGCGAAGTGGTAGTGGAGTGCCGCCTTGGTGAGGTCCAGTTCCGCAGCCACGTCCGCGTAGCTCACGGCGTTGTAACCGCGATTTTGCACGAGCTGCTCGGCGACGTCGAGAATCCGCTCGGCGGTACTTCTCTCATCTGTTCGACTCCGAGTCCCCACTCACACCGCCTTTGGGCACTTGACATGTTACCTACTAGTAGGTAAGTCTAACATCGCGTCAGATGAACACGAGGGCATCACGAGAGGGGGGCTGGGGTATGCACACGACCGAGCATCGCAGTTTCGCCAGCGCGGACGAGGTGCGTGAGTTTCCGAACGGCCGGGCGGAGATCATGAAGATAGGCGGCGGTGAAGTGGGGCGGCTTATCTTCGAGCCGGGGTGGCGCTGGTCGAACGACGTGAAACCGATCGCCAACACCGAGAGCTGTCTCGCTCCTCACTTCCAGTACCACGTGAGCGGCCAGCTCGCGATCCGGATGGACGACGGCAACGAGTTCGTCGCAGGACCCGGAGACATCACGTCTCTGCCGAGTGGCCACGACGCCTGGGTCGTCGGCGACGAGCCCGTCGTGACAGTCGATTGGTTCGGCGCCAGCAACTACGCCAAGTAGCGACCTTGGACATCGAGCTGGACGCCCTCGCAGTAGTGGAGAGCTTCGGAGCGGCCTGGGCAGAGCACGATCTCGAGGCCGCCTTGGGGCTCGTCACCGACGATTGCGTCTTCGACTCCACCGGACCCGCCCCAGATGGGATTCGCCACGTCGGTCGGGATGCCGTTCGACGCGCCTGGCAGCCGATCTTTGACGACAGCAACGCCAGGTTCGAGGCCGAGGAGACCTTCTGCGCCAATGACCGCGTCGTGCAGCTCTGGCGGTACACGTGGGCGGACGGACACGTGCGGGGCATCGACGTCTTCCGGGTGCGGGACGGGAAGGTCGCCGAGAAGCTTTCCTATGTGAAGGGCTGAACCGCCAAGCGACGGTGAGCCGACGAGGCTCCCTCGAGATAAGCAGCGTGAGGTCGGCGCACTGGCGACGGGTCGTCGGGCTATTCCGGCCACTCGCTGCCAATGGCCTCATCGAGGAGATGTAACGACCACAACACTTCAGAAGAGGAGAAACCAATGGGACGAAAGGTTGCCGACTGCCGGGACTTCCCAAGCGAGAGCGGCTGCACGCTCACGATCTCGGGCGAGGAGGACGAGGTGATTATCGCGGCCACACACCATGCGATGACCGTTCATGGGCACGAAGACGCTGAAGAGGTGAGGACCTGGCTCCGCCACAACCTGAAGGACGAGGCGAGTTCAGGCGTGTGAAATGACGGGGCGCGACCACCGGCGAATACCACTTTGCACTAACGCACAGGTTCTCTCCTCGTAGCTGACCTGGGACACGACACGCGGATCCGTCGATATGGCTGTTGGTGCGACCGGGAAGGCGCTGTGTTCTGTAGCGGCGTTCTGTTTCAGGTTGTCCTGACACACCCGAGGTGGTGGGCCTACCTGGTACGCAGCACCGTGGATGCACGCGACGGGCGGCGTAGGAGGCTGGGAGAAGAGAAATCGCCGTGACAACGACGAGCCCGCCGGCGAGGATAGCTACCCCTTGCCACCAAGGAACGACCACGATGCTGACAACGCCGTAGTTCGACGCGAATAGGTTCCAGGTCAAACGGCCAAGCGCGATCCCGAGAGGCATCCCGACAACCATGGCCAGAACGACCACGGTTGCAGTCTCCTGCCGGGCAACCAAATTCGTTCGGAATGCAGCCGTTCCCTGGAGCAACGAAACCGGCAGCGGTGGTCGGGCACGTTCGCTTGCCAGCCGTCAAGCCGCCACGAGGAAGCGGAGGAGGGTTTGTGCCGACCTACCGCGCGCCTGGCTCAGGTCTGGCAGCGCTTTCCAGCTTTTGCAACAGAGGCCCTAAGTTGAGTCTTGACCGCTTCGTCTACCGCAGTTAGGCTCCCGGCAACCAAAGGGGGGGTGCGCTATGCGTCGACTGCGCAGTCGTGCAACCGTGCTACCGCTCGTTTCGTTTGCCGTTCTCGTCTGTGCATCGAGCACGGCTCTTGCAGCTGGCAAGCCAAGCTCGTTTCTGGTGCGATCCGCGCCGCACGTTTCGTTCCAGGTCCAAAACATAGCGGGGAGACCGAGCCCGGTCCGTCTAAAGCGCGTGGTCAACGCGGCGAAGTTGCCCCCGCCGGTCACCCACCCGCCGTACGTCCCTGAGCCAACAGAGACAGCGCCGGTCACCGGACCTCCTCGCACCACAGGGGTGGTCGCATTGCAGCTGAACCAGGGCCAGCCCGTGGGCGCCGTACGGGTCGCAAATCCCTCCGGCATATCCGTCGCGAGGTCGGCGGACTTTACCGAGGACTCATCGGTGCCCGGTCTCGGTGACCGCGGGATACCTCCAGATACTCAGCTCGCCGTTGGCCCGAAGTGGGTGGTGGAGTTCGTCAACACCTCGGGGGAGGTGTTTAACCACAGCGGCACCTCCGTGGCGACGTTCGACCTCGGCTCTCTTTTCTCCGGGGTTCCCGGTCAGGGCGGTGACCCGAAGGTCGTGTACGACGCGAACAGCGGTGATTTCTTCGCGACCTATATATCAAGCTTCGTGCGACCCGACGGTGCGAGTGAAGTCGACCTCGCGGTGACCAAGAACCCCACCGGCTTGTGGTACGTCTACACCGTCCATAAAGAAGGCGTCCTACAGGACCAGCCGAAGCTCGGAAAGAGCACCGACAAGATCACCATAGCCTGGAACGATAACGGGAACTCGGGCCCCGAAGAGATCAAAGTCATTCAAAAGGCGGCTTTGGTCGCGTACGCGAGCAGCGCGCCAGGAACGATATGGGGACCGTACAGCTCACGGCTCAACATCGTCCCGGCTGTCCAGATCTCGCCGAGCACGACCGCCTACGCGGTGTATCACAACTACAACAGTTCGACCGTGGGCCTCCTCGAGTTCACCGGCGTCCCGGGGGTTTCGGCCACGACCTTCACCGAGACCGACATGTCGATAGCTGCGACCTCTTCTCCGCCGGCCGCGTTGCAGCCGGGGAAGACCAGCCCGACGCTCGATACGGGCGATGACCGTCTCGAATCTGCCGTGTGGTACAAAGGCGACCTTTGGACCGCTGGGAACGATGTGTGCCGCTACCAGGGCGATTCCGCCGCACGGGCGTGCCTTCGGGTGATCCATATCTCGACGTCGCAAATAAGTGTCGTGGAGGACGTCGACATCACGATGGTCGGCGGGGATGTCATGTACCCGGCTGTCACGATGGACGCCCGTAAGGACATCTGGATTGCCTTTTCCTCCTCTTCTGCTTCGCAGTTCGCGTCCTCGGAGGTGGCCGAAGCGCCTGGGGGAAAGATCGGAGCGACGATAGGCGCCGTCATCTACCATGCCGGCACCGGCGCGATCGACTACAGCAGTTGCACCGATCCCCCAGCAAAGAGGTTCGGGGACTACTCGGGCATCGGAGTCGACCCGGCGGCCAGCGACCTCGGGATCTGGGCGGCAACCGAATACGGCGTCGCCGGGTGCGGTTCAGGAACGGAGCTGGGATCATTTACTCCTTGAGGCGATCAGCATCACCGGGTAGTAGGTCGGCGGCGGTGTGGCTGGGTGCGGCGCTCGTTGCTGCTTCCGGCGGCTTTGTCGGCGGGCACGCTCTTATTGCTATGAGGCCGTCGATTGTCGCTTCACATGTCGCGTCAAACACCATCATCGTGACCGGCAAATACGCTGGCACGTTGAAGCTCGAGGACCCGGCGAAGGACTGTGCGGAGGTCTTCGACGACCTCCCCCCGAAGAAGGTAGATGTGGTCAAGCTGTACTACTTCGGCAAGCTCTCGGGGCTCAGCTACGGCGAGTGGAGTTTCATCGCCGCGGAAAAGGGCAAGGGGACCTTCACCCGGAGCAGCATCCCCGAGTCGGAGGCGCCCATACTCTCTCCTTTCTCTCCCACCAAGGTGATTGTCACCGGGAACTTCTTCTCGGGGACCTCCGGGACGATCACCATCGGGGGGAAGACCGGTTCGTTCAGCTTCAAGATGACTTGGTCGGACGGCACCACTAGTGCTCACTCGAGTGCGAGCACGATGACAGGAAATTGGAGCTGTCCCACAGTGGAGACGCTCTGACAAAGTCTCCCATCGGTACCGGCCTGCAAGCGAGCGACGTGAGGCGATAGCGGCGGCTTGGCTCGCCGACGCTGCGATGTGTTCCTCGGAGCGATCGAGGAACACGAGGACGTGATCCTCACCGAAGCCGATCGGGATTACCTGAAGATGCTGGAGGAGCGGCTCGGCATGTACCCCGAGATGCGGACCGAGTAGCCAAGCGCACTTGGAGACACTGCGCAGAGAAGTCGGCTGCGCGACCTCAGGCGAATCGGCCGTTCCCGAACCCGAAGGGTCCAATAACCCGATCCCCAGCTTGACCAGGCACGATCGGCGAGGCGATCCTTCCAGGCCGTGGCGCTCAGCTTCCTCTACCGCCTGGTCCGTCGCGTCGTCGACTTCGTGCTCTTGCATCGGATGGACGACCTCGCCAAGGACGCCGAGATCCTCCTGCT
>JBEKBT010000117.1:0-8123 GCA_050015255.1 Acidimicrobiales bacterium | reverse complement strand
GGGGCCGCCAGCAGGGCGGCGGGGTTCTGGGCCAGGGGGTTGTAAGGCGTGCCACCGAAGGCCGCGGCGATGGCAGCGGCCACGACGACGCCCACGAGCACGAGTCCGGCACGGCCGTTCGGGCTGCGCCATAGTGACCGCAAGAGGCCCTGGTGGCCGGCTGTGGGCTCTCCGGCATCGAGAGCGCCGGGCGCGAGCGCTGGAGCTGCGAGGGCTGTCACGTCGATCGGTTCCGGATCCGTGGGTCGATCACGGCGTAGAGGACGTCGACGACCATGTTCACGACGACGAAGCCGGTGGCAAAGATCATGGTGACGCTCTGGACGACGGGGAAGTCACGGTTGTTGATCGACTCCACCAACAGACGCCCGAGCCCGGGCAGAACGAAGATCTGCTCCACGATCACCGTTCCCCCTAACAGGTAGCCGAGCTGGATGCCCGACATCGTCAGCACCGGGATGAAGGCGTTGAGGAATATGTGCTTCCAGGTCACGCTGTGGCGGGAAAGACCCTTGCCTCGGGCCGTACGCACGTAGTTCTGCCCCGTCACCTCGAGCACGGAGGCACGGGCGGTGCGCATTATCGCCGCCCCGATGCCGAGGCACAACGTGAGGGCGGGAAAGAAGATCTGTTGGGAATTCAGCCAAGGATTGCTCGTGAGCGTGGCGAAGGGCTCAGAGGAGGGGAAGTAGTGGAACACCGCCGCCGACAACGTCACGATTCCCGTGCCGATGATGAAGCTCGGGACGCCGAGGCCGATCACAGAAAGGCTCTGGCCTGAGACGTCGACAGCACGCCCCGGTCGCAGGGCCCCGAAGACGCCGAAGAGAACGCCGATCAGGAGCCCGAGCAGCATCGCCACGACGGCGAGCTCGAAGGTCACCGGCATGGCGGCTCCTACGAGCGAGGCGACCGAGGTGCGGGACTCGAGCGAGACGCCGAGGTTGCCGGTGAGTATCGCATGGAGCCACGAGAAGTACTGCTGAACGACCGGATCGCCGATGCCGTAGTAGTGGTCGAGGGCGACGATCTGGGCGTGGCTCAACAGGCCCGCGCTCACGCCGAGGGAGCTGGTGAGAGCGTTTCCCGGCAAGAGGCGCAGAACAAGAAAGACGATGACCGACACGCCGAAGAGCGTGAGCAGCATCGAGGCCAGACGTCGGGCGACGCCGAGGAGCAAGTCCCGGGCCCCATGGCCAGAGGTGACGCGAGGACCCGCCGGTGCTAACGCACCGGCGGGTCCATCGTCAGTGAAGACTGCCGTGCTCAGGAAACGCTCGTCCCCGACAAGGTGTGCAGCGAATCGCTCAGCGACGGCAGGAAACTGAACCCGTTGACTTGATGGCCGAGCACCGCGTAGTCGTAGCTCGTGAACAACCAGACCCAGACTGCGTTCGAGGTGAGGTTGGTGGAGAGGGCGCTGTAGTACTTCCCGCGCAGGGCGGGCGAAGAGGCCTCGTCACCGTCGACAAGAAGCGTCTGCAGTGATTTCGAGCTGTAGCCGGCGGGCACCCCGAGGTCGGCCCCGGGACCGAAGTACCGGCCGTACATGGTGTAGGGGTCCGGGTTGGAACTGTTCCAGGCGAAGCACGCCTGGAAGTCGCCCTTCAGCCAGTCCTGGATGTACTCGTCTCCCGCCAGGTTCGAGATCTTCATGGTGATCCCGGCGCTGGCGAGCTCCGACTGGGCCGCGGTGGCCTGGGCAGCGCTCGTGGCGTCGAGATCGTCCGAGGTTATGGCGGTGAAGGTGAAGCCACCCGGGTCGCCCGCAGCCTTGAGGTATTTCTTGGCGGCAGCCACGTTGGTGACGGGACAGATCGCCGAGACGGGCTTGGAAGCGAAAGGCCCGATCGGCACCGGCCCCACGACCTGGCCCTGTCCGAAGACAGCGTCGTCGACGATCTGGTAGCGGTTGATGGCGCACTCGAGCGCCCGCCGGTTGTTCACGTTCGCGAGCGGCCCCGTCTTGTCCTGCAGCATGAGGGCCCTGTACGACAGGTCGAGGACCTTTTGCACCGTGTAGCTGCTGAGGGTCTTCGCGATCTCAGGGTTGGTGAGCAGGCCGAGCTGGACGGTGTTGGCCTGGATCGCCGCCGAGATCGACTGCTCGGTGGGGATCGACTCGATCCGCACCGACGCCAGCTTCACCTTGCCGCCCCAGTAGTTCGGGTTCGCCGTAAGGACCAGGTAGTTGTTCGGGCTCCAGCTCGAGAACTCGAACGGTCCCGTGCCGTCGGGCTTGGTGGCAACGGTGCCGGCCGCGATGGCCTTGGTCGAGAGCATGGAGAGGTTCACCGACGTCAGCCCTGCCAGGATCGAGGAGTCCGCGTGGCTGAGGACGAGCTCAACTGCATAGGGGCCCTTGGCGACGATGGACTTCACGGCGGCCAGGTACGAAGCCGAGGCATCGCCCGTCTTCGGGGCCAGCACCCGGTTCAGCGAGGCGACCACGTTGGCTGAGGTGAACGTGGAGCCGTCGTCGAACCTCACGCCATGGCGAAGCTGGAACGTGATCGCCCGGTTCCCGTTGCTGAACTGCCAGCTCGTGGCCAGGTCCGGCAGGAACTGCAGGCTGGCGCTGTAGCGGACGAGCTGGTCGTAGACGAGCCCGAGCGCCTGAAAGTCGACGAAGTTCGTGACGATGTCAGGGTCGAGCTTTTGCACCCCCGATGTGCTCGCGACGACGAATGTGCTCGACGACGCCGCCGGGCGAGCCTGTGCACGCGGTGCTGCCCCGACTGACGAGCAAAGTGCTCCCACCAGTGCGACGCTCGCTCCGAGGACAATGACACCGCGGAGTAGATTTCTGTGCCTCACTTCCCACCTCCAAGTCGTTAGTGGGGCGAAAATAGCACGTTGCGGTTATGTTAAGTGGTCGATCTAACTATGTCCGCACAGAGAAGGGCGGGGCCTTGAGCCAGGCAGAGGTGCCGCTGGAGGGGCTCGGGCCGCCAACAAAGCCCGGGCTCGATGTCGAGCTCCGAGTCGGCCGGCCGGACGACGCGCCGCGGCTGGCGGCGGTCTTCGTCTCGGCGTGGAGGGGCGCCTACTCAGGGGTTGTCTCGGAGGAGACCTTGAAGCGCCTCGACGAGGACGAGATCGCGGCCTGGCTCGAGACACTCGTCGGCTCGAGCGACTCGACCACCTTGGTGGCCGAGACCGATGAGCGTGACCTGCTCGGCTTCTGCCGATTCGGCCCCGACCCCGACGACTCGAGGTTCGGTCACATCTTCTCGCTCTATGTCTCCGCGCCTAGCTCGGGTCGAGGGATCGGGCACCGCCTGCTCGCGGGTGCACTCGAGGATCTCAGCCGGCGCGGCCTCGATCCCGTCACCTTGTGGGTCTTCGAGGAGAACACGCCCGCCCGGCGCTTCTACGCGACTTTCGGCTTCTGCCCGGACGGAGCCCGGCGCGTCGAGCCCGAGTACGACGCCGAGGAGATACGTCTCCGCCGGGAGGCGAAGTCCACCGCATGACCGCGGCCAACGCCCCCGAGCCGGTCCAGGTCAGCGCCGAACGAGGGCGCTACGACCTCGTCGCGCTCAGGGCGTTGCTCGGGGACCTCGTCTCCAGCTCTTTCCCCTCCGGGCTCTCCCTCGCCGTCGTCGACGGCGAGGGGGCGCTCTTTTGCGCGTACGGCGGGAAAGCCTGCCGTGCAGGGACCGTCGTGCCGATCACGGCGTCGACCTCTTACGATCTCGCCTCGCTGACAAAGGTCGTCTGCAGCCTGACCCTGACGCTCGTGTTCGCCGAGCGGCAGATGCTGTCGCTCGAGGATCCCGTCGCACGCTGGCTGACGGGGTTCCCACGCGCGGACACGACCTTGTGGAACCTGCTCACCCACACCTCGGGCCTCGTCGCCCACCGTCCCTTCTTCGAGCGCCTCCAGGGTCGGCGGGCCATCGAGGCGGCGGTGCTGGAAGAGGCCGCCAGTTCGACGCCGACCGGCGAGGTCCTCTACTCGGACCTCAGTTTCATGATCCTCGGCTGGGTACTCGAGAGCTGTGGAGCCGCGCCACTCGACGACCTGTTCGAGCGAGAGGTGGCGGCACCGCTTGGGATGAGGCGGACCCGCTTCCGGCCCGGCCCGGACGTAGAGACGGCCGCGACCGAGCTCGACGGGGATCAGCGGCTCACCCCGGGACTCGTCTGGGGCGAGGTGCACGACGGGAACGCCTACGCGCTGGGCGGGGTGGCGGGGCACGCGGGGCTTTTCGCGCCCCTCGACGACCTCGTCTCTTTCACCCGGCACCTGCTCGTTCCCGACGGCCGGGTGCTCACAGCTGGGATGCTTGAGGCGATGGCCACGAGGCAAGCGGGGCAGCTCCCCGATGTCCGCGGTCTCGGGTGGCGGCTCGCACCGCAGGGCTGGGGCAAATGGCCCGAAGACACCCTGTGGCACACTGGTTTCACGGGCACCTCGCTGCTCGTCTCCCGGCCGCTCGGTCTCGGCGTCGTCCTGCTCACGAACGCAATTCACCCTCGTCGACGCGTCGAAGAGCAGGCCGAGATGCGTGCCGCGGTCCATGGGCAAGTGAGCGAGGCGTTCAGGTGAGCAAGGCCGCCAAGTCCGCCGATCTGGGTGCGCTCGACACCGAGGCCGTGCGACCCGAGTTCGCCGAGCTCGACATCTTGGACGTGCCCGATCTCGTCGCCCTCATGGCCACCGAGTCGACGCGAGCATCACGGGCCGTCATGGCGGCCGCTCCCGAGATCGCCGAGGTCGTGACTGCGGTCGCCCGGCGCCTGGCCGAGGGTGGGAGGCTGATCTACCTCGGGGCGGGGACCGCCGGTCGGCTCGGTGTGCTCGACGCCGCGGAGGCGGGACCGACCTTCGACGTCCCGAGCGGCTTGGTCCTCGCCGTCCTGGCGGGCGGCAAAGATGCCATCGTCCGACCCCTGGAAGGCGCCGAGGACGACGCCGAGGCCGGCGCAGTCGAGCTCCGGGCGCTCGGATGCTCGCCCCGAGATGCGGTCATCGGCGTCTCCGCGAGCGGCCAGACCCCGTTTGTCACCGGGGCCATCCTCCATGCACGCACCGTCGGAGCCTTGACGGTCGGGATCGTCTGCAACCGGGACAGCGCCATCGCGCGCGCATCGCAGCTCGCTGTCGAGCTCCTTGTCGGAGGCGAGGTGATCGCGGGTTCCACGAGATTGAACGCCGGGACGGCGCAGAAGATCACGCTGAACATCATCTCGACGGGCGTCATGATCCAGCTCGGAAAGACCTACGGGAACCTCATGGTCGACGTCCGGCCCACGAACGACAAGCTTCGCGACCGCGCCACACGGATCGTGGCCGCGGTCGCGAACACCTCACCCGAGCGAGCCAGGCAGGCGCTGGAGGCGAGCGGGTGGCGAACCAAGCCCGCTTGCCTCGTCGCCGCCTCGACCATGGGCCCCGAAGAGGCGGTCGAGCTCCTCGAGGCAAACGGCGGTCGGCTGCGGGCCGCGCTCGATTCGGCCCACCTGCTCGGGCGGGAAACGCCAGCTGCTGCGCCCAACCGGTCGGGGAGACAGCGCCGGCTTGGCGTGGGCGCCTTCCTCCAGCACGGCCGCCTGTTGCCCGGTGACGTCGCGGTCGGGGACGGTTGTGTCATGGCCGTCGGCCTGAGTCCTGCCAGTGACCGGATCGCCGTTCCGGGGCTGGTCGACCTGCAGGTGAACGGCTATGGGGGAATCGACGCCCTTAGCGCGTCGGTGGACGAGCTCGCCATGGCCGGCACGGCTCTCGCCCGTGACGGAGTCCTCGCCTACCAGCCGACGCTCATAAGCAACGAGATCGCCGGCACGAAGCTCGCCGCAGCGAGGATCGCGGAGCTTGCGAAGCGCCAGAGCGCCGGGGCACGCATCCTCGGCATCCACCTCGAAGGGCCCTTCCTTTCCCCGATGCGGGCCGGGACTCACCCGATCGAGCGGCTCGCCAAGGCGGACGTCGATCTGCTGAGCTCACTGCTCGACGCCGGCCCGGTCACGATGGTGACCATCGCCCCGGAGCTGCCAGGGGCGCTGGAGCTCATCAAAGAGTGCCGCCGGCGCGGTGTCGTCGTCTCTTTCGGCCACAGCGATGCCAACGCCGACGAGGCGCGCCGCGGCTTCGAGGGGGGCGGACGGGCCGTCACCCACATCTTCAACGCCATGCGTCCGCTGGCTGCCCGTGAGCCTGGTCTGGCAGGGGCCGCGCTCGCGGACCCACGGGTGACGCTCCAGGTCATCGCCGACGGGGTCCATGTGGCCGACGACATGCTCCGTCTCGTGGCCACCGCCGGGCGTGGGCGTTGGAACCTGGTGAGCGACGCGACGGCGGCCTCGGGCCTCGGCGACGGTGAGTTCCTCCTCGGGGAGGTGCCCGTCGTCGCCGAGGGCGGAGTAGTCCGGCGCGGGGACGGGACGATCGCAGGTTCGGCTGCCAAGCTTCTCGACGGCGTCCGTCATCTTGCCGCCCTCGGCGTGGAGCTCGGCGAAGTCCTCTCAGCCGCGAGCGAGCGCCCGGCCGCGCTCTTGGGGCGCGAGGACCTCGGACAGATCCGCGTGGGGGCGCCGGCCCGCCTTGTCGTGCTCGGGGACGACCTCGTGCTCGAGGACGTGATCCTCGACAGCCGATCGCTGATTTGAGGGTTGAGTGTCCGCCAGGCGAACCGGGAGAGCAGGCAAGCTGCTCGCGGTCACGACGTGGCAACCGAGGCCGGCAACGCGCTGGCTCGGTACCTTCGGCCCGTTTTCCGCACGGGATCATCCATCTCGACATGGCAACCCTCTTGGGGTGAGGAGTCAGCCATGACGCCCGAGGCCGCCTCTCGGCACGCTCCCAGTCACGATCGGCTTCTCGTCGGTCTCATGGCCGGCAACTCCCTCGACGGGATCAGCGCCGCACTTGTAAGCACCCGCGGGGAGGGGACCGATCGGACCTTGACGGTGCCAGCCCGCCTCAACTATCCGATCAGTCCCGATATGCGCGCAAGGCTGTTCGGTCTTCTCATCCCCAACAGGTTTCGAGCCGACGAGCTGATGGCCGCCCATACCGACTTCGGTGCCGAGCTCGCCCTGGCGGCAAAGGCGGTCATGGAGCTCGGTTCCGTCACTGCGGAAGACGTGTCGGTTATCGGCGTGCAAGCCGCCAACCTCATCCACGCCATCGCCGGCAGCGAAGGTGAACCGGCCAACGGCCACATGGAAGTCGGCGAGCTGGCCGTCGTCGCCGAGCAGACCGGGTGTCTCGTCGTCGGTGACCTCCGCCCGAGCGACATCGCACTTGGCGGCGAAGGCGCCCCTCTCAGCTCGTTTCTGGACTTCGTCCTCTTCGCGCGTCTCGACGGGCGTTCTCGCGCCATTCAGAATCTCGGCGGCATCGCCAACGTGACCTTCCTCCCACGAGACTGCATGGCCGAGGACGTCGTCTCTTTCGACTGCGGGCCCGCCAACATGGTCATCGATCGGCTCGTTGCGAGGCTGACCGACGGCCGCCAGTTGTTCGACGAGGACGGCCGGCGTGCTGCTCGCGGAGAGGTCAACGCGGACCTGCTCGGGGATCTCCTCGCTCATCCGTATCTCAAGCGGGACCCGCCGAAGACCTCACGAGGACCCGAGGACTTCGGAGAGGACTTCGTCGACCGACTGGTTCAGCTGGCCGAGGCCCTTTCGCTAAGCCTCGATCCACCGCACGACCACTGACGACGTCGAGAAGCAAGCTCGCCTGGGCTTACATGGCCCAGCGTTCGGCTGGGCGAGCTCGGATGAATACCAGGGGGCGCGTTCGACCAAGGGCTCGTGGTATCGGCGGGTTGTCAGCGCATGGGTGGGCGTCTGCGGTTGCGCCTGACCGCCGGGACGGCCCCTTAGGTGACAGCGAGGGGAAGGGCGCGGATCTTCTCGAGAGCTGCCTTAAAGCTGGCGCGCCATGGCCAGCGAGAAGGTGCACGAAGCGTCAGCGTCCCCGAGCGGTTCACGAGGCGTCCGGGCACGGCGATGATCCTGGTGCGCATCGTCCGTGCGACGGCGGGACGGTGATCTTCGAGCTTGAGCTCGCCGAGCATCTGGGTCCAGCGCACGAGGTTGTGGGCGAGCACCGCACAGGCAAGCCACGCCCCGTTCGCCCAGAAGTTCCCAGAGGGTAGGTGGCACAG
>JBEKBT010000116.1:0-8241 GCA_050015255.1 Acidimicrobiales bacterium | reverse complement strand
ACGTGGTCACCTTGACCGCGAGCCCGATCCCCCGCACGCTCGAGATGAGCCTCACGGGGATCCGCGACCTCTCGCTCATCACCACACCGCCATCGGAGCGCCAGCCGATCCTCACCTATGTGGGCGAGCACGACGAGCACGCCGTGGCCGAGGCTCTACGGCGCGAGCTGTTGCGCGAGGGCCAGACCTTCTACGTCCACAACCGCGTCCACGACATCGAGCGCGTCGCTGCCGAGCTTCGCGCCCTCGTCCCAGACGCCCGGATCGCCGTTGCCCACGGCCAGATGGATGAGGGGACCCTCGAACAGGTCGTGCTCGATTTCTGGGCCGGCGCCTACGACGTGCTCGTCTGCACGACGATCATCGAGTCGGGCATCGACATGCCCTCTGTCAACACCCTCGTCGTGGACCGGGCCGACCGTCTCGGCCTCGGCCAGCTCCACCAGCTTCGCGGCAGGGTCGGGCGGGCAGGCAGGCGGGCGTACGCATACCTGCTGTTTCCTCCCGACCGCGTGCTGAGCGAGCAGGCCTACGAGCGGCTCCGGACCATCGGCGAGCACACAGAGCTCGGATCGGGGTTCAAGATCGCCATGCGCGACCTCGAGATCCGCGGCGCCGGGAACCTTCTCGGCAGGGACCAGTCGGGCCACATCGCCGCTGTCGGCTACGACCTTTATGTCCGGCTCGTGGCCGAGGCTGTCTCGGAGCTAAAAGGCGAGCCGATCCGGGTCCCCGTGGACATCACCGTCGACCTGCCCGTCGACGCCTTCTTGCCGGCGGACTACGTCGAGCGCGAGGACCTCCGTCTCGAGGCTTACCGCAGGCTGGCCGAAGTTCGTGACCCCGGCGCGGTCGAGGACCTGCGCACCGAATGGCTCGACCGCTACGGCCCGTTGCCCGAGGAGGCAGAGGCGCTTGTCGCGGTCGGGCGGCTCCGGGCCGAGGGCGTCCGCACCGGCGTCACCGAGGTGACCGCCTCGGTCTCCCGGCCAGGTGCGGGCGGTCCCGGGCGGACGGGCGAGGCCGTGGCCCGAATTTCGCCGCTCCGCCTGCGGGCATCGGCCAGGGTGCGTCTCGGCCGCCTGTACCCCCGGGCAATAGTGAAGGAAGAGGTCGACCAGATCATCGTGCCGCTTCCTGCAGGGCCCGATCTCGCGGACCGGCTCGCCGTGCTACTTCGTGAGCTCGTCCCTCCCGAGCCCGCCGGCGGTGCCACGCCAGATCCCGACGCCGCCGCGGTCGCCGCCGCCGAAGCGGTGGCGGCTGGCTTTGGCCCTCGTCACGCCCCTACCATCTGAGAACCGTGAAGCGAATTCCCGCCGCGCTGGCAAGCCTGGCCGCGATCTGTGTCCTGGCGGTCGGGCTGTCCGGGTGCAACGCCGACTTGTCTCCCTATGCCGCGGTCGTGAACGGCTCGGAGATCTCCCAAGCCCAGCTGCGTGCCGCGCTGTCAGCGATCTCGTCCAACGCCAGCTACACATGCGCCATCGAGTCCAGTGGCACCACGCACATCACAGGAGCCGGCCAGGGCACTTACAACGCCAGCTTCAGCGCGGAGGTGCTCTCGATCCTCATCCAGGACAAAGTGGTCCGCCAAGATGTCGCCCGGCTGGGGCTTCCCGAGCCGGCGAGCCTCTACTCCGTGGCCCTGGCGCAGCTGGAGGCGGCCACCGCCCCCCCGAGCACATGCCCGGGCTCGGGAACCTCCCTCATGGCGGCGTTCGTCCCGTCCTACCGTGCCCAGCTGATCCGGTTCCAGGTCGACGAGGATGCGCTGGCCGCCCACCTCGCAGGTACCTCACTCAGGCCGGCCGCGTTCGGCACCTTCGTGGCCGCCCACAAGAACGAGATGTCCCTGGCGTGCGTCTCAGTCATCGAGGTAGCCAGCAAGGCAACGGCATTGTCCTTGCGCAGCCAGCTGCTCAAGGGCGCCAGCTTTGCCGCCTTGGCCAAGGCGGACTCGCTCGACACCACCTCGGCCCCCAACGGAGGGTCGATCGGGTGCATCCCTGATTCGGAGTTCACCGCCCCCCTCGACACCGTCATCGCGGGCCTCGCCATCGGACGTGTCTCCAGCCCTGTCCCCTTCAGCTCGGACTTCTTGTTGCTCCTCGTGACCGGCCGGCGGTCGGAGCCCTACTCACAGCTCGTATCGAGCTTGGTCGCCGCCGCGCAACCCGCGCTCAACAAGATCCTCCCCGCGCTCATCCGATCGGCCAGAGTCCAGGTCGACCCACAATTCGGCACCTGGGACACCAAGGCGAGCCCCGCCCGCGTCGATGCCAACACCGGGCCGCCGGCCGCGATGGTGCCCAACCCGGGAGCCAACTCCGAGTCGAGTGCGTCCGGCTAGCGACCAGGTTCTCCTGCGTCGCCACGGCCTCGAGCGGCACCCCTTATGAGCGCCGAGGGCGCACGACGGCCGATCGTCGTAGCCGTCGGTCTCGGTCCTGCCGGGCCGGAGCACACCACGCCGGCCGCGACCGAGGCGCTCTCGAAGGCCCCCGTTGTGTTCCTGCGCACGGCCTGGCACCCCGCCGCGGCGGCGTGGCTCGGGAGCCCGAAGGTGGTCGAGCTCGATCGCTGCTATGAGACCGGCGCGACCTTCGAAGAGGTGTACCGGTCGATCGTCGGCATCGTGCGAGCCGGGGCGGAGGCGCACGGGCGGGCCGCCTACGCCGTCCCCGGGTCGCCCGTCGTTGCCGAGCGCACCGTCGAGCTCTTGAGAGCCGATTCCTCAATCGAGCTCGAGGTCGTACCGGGCTTGTCGTTCTGCGATCTGGCGTGGATCCGGCTCGGCATTGACCCGGTGGAGAGCGGCGTCCGGCTCGTGGACGCGGGAAGCTTTGCCGTCCAGGCGGCCGGCGACGCCGGGCCGTTGCTGGTGGGGCAGTGCTGGTCGAAAAGCGTGCTCTCTGACGTCAAGCTCTGTTTCGACGCCGATCCCGGGCCCGCCGTCCTGCTTCATCACCTAGGGCTGGCCGACGAGGTGGTCGTCGAGGTCCCGTGGTCCGAGATCGACAGGACGCTCGAGGCCGACCACCTGACGTCGCTATTCGTGCCCCGTGCTGCCGTGCCGATCGCGCGGGAGCTGACACGCCTCGCAGAGCTCGTGCGGGTGCTGCGCGAGCGCTGTCCGTGGGACCGTGTGCAAACTCACGACTCGCTCGTCCAGCACCTGCTCGAGGAGACCTATGAGGCGATGGAGGCCATCGAGGCTTTGGGAGACGATCCGGCCGGAGCCGCGCCCGAGGTGGTGGCTCATGTCTCAGAGGAGCTCGGGGACCTGCTGTGCCAGGTGCTGTTTCACGCAACGCTTGCCGAGGAGGAAGGCCTCTTCGACCTGGCCGATGTTGCCCGTGGCGTCCACGACAAGCTCGTGGCCCGTCACCCGCACGTCTTTGGCGAGGTGGTCGCGACCTCACCCAGCGCCGTGCTGGCGAACTGGGAGCGCAACAAACATGCCGAGAAGCAGCGCACGCACCTGTTCGAGGGCATCCCCGCAGCGATGCCGGCGCTTGCGAAGGCCGCCAAGGCCGAGCGCAAGCTGGCGAGCTTCGATCTCGGCTGGGCCGAGACGGGACTGGACGCCGGGTCCTTCGTCAGCGCCCTGGCCGGCCTCTTGCGGCTCACAGAGTCGGACGGCCCTGTTGACGAGGACACCGCCGCCGCGCTCGGGGCTCTGCTGCTAGAGGAGGCGAGGCTCGTCGCCCACCGAGGCGCGGACCCGGAGTCGCTCCTGCGCCAAGCACTGGACCGCCTCTCAGCGAGGGTGGCCGCCGTCGAGAGCGCGGCCGCCGCCGAGGCGGCCGGGGCCGGGGGCGACGCCGAGGCGGCCGGGGCCGGGGGCGCCGCTGAGGCGGCCGGAGGCGAAGGGGCCGGGGGCGAAGGGGCCCCGACTGCCATGGACACGGCCGCCGGGGGTGCGCTCGGGACATTGGATCCCGCCCGGCGTCTCGAGCTGTGGCGGGCGACGGGGCCCGGGGCCGAATAACCGCTAGGCGGCGCAACGCTTAGCCCCGGCTACAGCGGGGTGACACGCCTACAAGGCTGCCGCTGTCACGCCGAGTCACTTTGCTAACTTGGATCACACCTTTCACAGGAGAAACAAAGCAAGTGAGTGTGATAGAGCACTTTTCCGCACGGGAGGTCCTCGACTCCCGCGGCAATCCCACCCTCGAGGTCACGTGTCGTCTCGACTCCGGCGCCACCGGGAGCGCGATCGTTCCTTCCGGCGCGTCGACGGGCCGTTTCGAGGCAGTCGAACTGCGAGATGGCGGCGGGCGTTACGCCGGCAAGGGAGTGCGCAGGGCCGTGGCGAACGTCACCGGTGAGATCGCCGACGCGCTGCTGGGCATTGAGGCCTATGACCAGCGGGCGGTCGACTTGGTGCTGATCGACCTCGACGGCACATCGGACAAGTCCCGCCTCGGGGCCAATGCCATTGTGGGCACGTCTCTCGCGGTTGCCCGCGCCGCCGCCTCGGACGCGAGGGCGCCTCTTTACCGTTACCTCGGGGGAGTCGACGCCCATGTGCTGCCTGTACCGATGATGAACGTGCTGAACGGGGGCGTGCACTCGGACAACAACGTCGACTTCCAGGAGTTCATGATCGTGCCGCTAGGCGCGGCCTCATTCGCCGAGGCGCTTGAGTGGGGGGCCGAGACCTACCACGCGTTGCACCGGGTACTGCGCGGCCGCAACCTGTCCGGAGCCGTCGGGGACGAGGGCGGCTTCGCTCCGGACCTGAGGACCAATGAGGACGCACTCAGGATCCTGGTCGACGCGGTAGAGGCCGCTGGGCGTGTGCCGGGCGAGGAGGTCGCCCTCGCGCTCGACCCGGCGTCGAGCGAGCTGTGGCGCGACGGCGCCTACGTGCTCGAGGGCGAGGGCCGGACGCTTTCCTCCAGTGAGCTCGTCGAGTACTGGGCCGATCTCGTTAGTCGGTACCCGATCGTCTCGATCGAAGACGGCATGGCCGAACAAGACTGGGAAGGGTGGGTGGCACACACGTCATCGATCGGCGATCGGGTCCAGATCGTCGGCGACGACGTCTTTGTGACCAGTACCGAAAGGCTGGAGCGAGGGATCGCGGCCGGTGTCGCCAATGCCATCCTGGTGAAGCTCAACCAGGTGGGGACCCTGACCGAGACGCTGGCAACCGTGGCGACGGCGACTCGAGCCTCGTACCGGTCCGTGGTCTCGCATCGATCGGGCGAGACCGAGGACACCTTCGTCGCTGATCTTGCCGTCGCGACAAACTGTGGTCAGATCAAGACGGGCGCGCCCGCGCGCTCTGAGCGCGTGGCGAAGTACAACCAGCTCCTGCGCATCGAAGAGCAGCTCGGCGGGTCGGCCGAGTACCGCGGTGAGGCCGCTCTTGGCCGCTCGGTCGCAGGCGGCGGGACTCTCCACCATCCCGTCGGAGGCGGCGCCTCATGATCCAGCGCGCCCGGTTGTTCTTCTTCTTGGCGCTCTTGATCGCCGTGGTCGTACTCGTGGCGAATCTTCCTGTCGGCGCGCTGTTGCGGGAGCGCGCGACTGTCAGGGCCGACAGCGTTCAGCTAGCGACCTTGCAGGCGGAGAATCAGCAGTTGTCGGCCCAGGTGAAGGCGTTGCACGACCCGGCGGTGGTTGGCCAGATCGCCCACTCCGAGTACGGTCTGACTGAGCCAGGGGAACGTTCCGTCGTCGTGCTCCCGGGTTCGACCAAGGTGCCTTCCTCCACGCCCAACCCGCTCGCGTACAACCCGGTCCCGCCCTCTGATCTCTTGCCGAGCGATGCCATCCTCGATCCGAACGTGCCAGCGGCACCGCCAACCGTGCACGGGCCGGGCTTCTGGCACCGCGTGCTCGACAGCTTGGAGTTCTGGCATTCGCTCTTCTGATCGCCTGCCTGAACGCCACTTGATCCCGAGAGCAGCCCATCGCCACCACTCGCCACTCGCGTCGCGAGACGAGCCCACGCCACCACCCGCCACTCGCGTCGCGAGCGTGACGCGGCTCGCCCGTTGTCCTGGCGCACGGTGGCGGTAGCCTCGGACGCCACGTGGTGGAGGTGATGGAAGGATGAAAGAGGTGATCGCCGACATCGACCGTTGGCAGGCCGCGGGCCGACGTGTCGCGATCGCACGGGTGATCGGCATCGAGGGCTCCGGACCGCGGGACCCGGGCGCCACGATGGCCGTCAACGAGGACGGGGAGGTTGCGGGCTCGGTCTCAGGCGGCTGTGTCGAGGGCGCCGTGGTCGCCGAGGCGCTGGCCGTGCTCGAGAGCGGCAAGGCGAAGGTGTGTACGTTCGGATACTCCGACGACGAGGCTTTTGCCGTCGGGCTGACTTGCGGCGGCACCGTGCACCTCCTCGTGGAACCACTCGACTGGTGACGGGGGAGTCCAGCCCGTGAGCGGCGGGCTATACCGCGAGCTCCGTGCGTCACTTCTCGCCGACGAGCCTGTCGTGCTCGCGACCGTGACAGCTGCAGAGGGCGATGCCGAAGACCGCACCGCCCTCGCCGCCAAGGTCGTGGTCTGGCCTGACGGCCGGAGCCTCGGCAGCCTCGGCGAGCCGGAGCTGGACAGAATCGCAAAACGCGACGCTCTTGCCGCGCTCGAGCGCGGCGTGACAGTGACCCGCCACTACGGCCCGCACGGAGAAGCCCGCCGCAACGAGGTCGCCGTCTTCTTCGAGGTGTTCGCCCCCCCCGCTCGCCTCATCGTGTTCGGTGCCGTCGACTTCACCAGGGCCCTCGTCGAGGTGGGCAAGGTGCTCGGCTTCGCAGTCACGGTCTGCGACGCCCGCCCGGTGTTCGCGACCAAGGCCCGTTTCCCGCTCGCCGACGAGATCGTCGTGGAGTGGCCGGACCGGTACCTGGAACGGGTCGGCCCCGCGCTCGGGTCGCGGGATGCCGTTTGCGTGCTCACACACGACACCAAGTTCGACGTCCCCGCGATCATCGGCGCCCTGAGAACCCGGGTCGGTTATCTCGGGGCCATGGGCTCGCGGCGGACGCACGAGAGAAGATGGGCGCGCCTTTTGGAGGCGGGCGCCGACGCGGCAGAACTGGAAGAGCGCCTCATGAGCCCGATCGGCCTCGACATCGGTGCCCGCTCTCCAGAAGAGACGGCCGTGGCGATCTGCGCCGAGATCATCGCGACCCGCACCGGGCGGGCGCAAGGCATCGTCTCCTCTCTCCGCCGCGAAACAGGGCCCATCCACCGGAGCTGAACGCACACTCGCCTCGGCTGCCCGATTCCGGCCCGGCTGTGGCGCCGTGCGGCAGCGCCGCAGGCGTCCCATGCCTCGGCCGTTACGCTCCGATTGGTGTCCGTTGCTGCCGTGATCCTTGCTGCAGGGGCTGGGACGCGTTTCAACCGGGACGACCCTGGCGCCAGCCCGGGAGCGAAGCTGCTGGCCAAGGCCCGCGGCAAGCTGCTCATCGAATGGGCGATCGCCCCGGCGGTGGAGGCTGAGCTCGACGAGCTCGTTGTCGTCTGCGGTGCTGCCGACTTGAGCTCGGTCGTACCCGACGGCGCGACGCTGCTGCGCAACGATGACTGGCTTCTTGGCCAGGCCACATCGTTGCGGGTCGGGCTCGACTGGTGTGCTCGGCAAGGCCACCTGTCAGCGGTCGTAGGTTTGGGCGACCTTCCCGGGCTCACGGCTGAGGCGTGGCGTACCGTCGCGGCTGCGCGCGGTGGCCCCATCGTCTTCGCGACCTATCACGGCCAGCGTGGGCACCCGGTAAGGCTCGATGCCGAGATTTGGTCGCTGCTACCGATCAGCGGTGACGAGGGCGCCCGGTCCCTTGCCAACCGTCGCCCCGAGCTCGTCACCGAAGTAGCGTGCGAAGGCACTACGGCCGACATCGATACTCAGGAGGACTTGCGCCGATGGAGTTGAAGAACGAATCCGAGGACGGCGCTCCGCGCGCCGTGAAAGAGACAGTAGTCAAGCCGGCCGACGCCGCCGCAACTGCCAAGCCGGCCGAGCCCGCCAAGCCGGCCGACGCCGCCGCAACTGCCAAGCCGGCCGAGCCCGGCAATCCGGCCGCGCCCGCGGCAGTCGCCAGGCCGGCCGAGCCCGGCAATCCGGCCGCGCCCGCGGCAGTCGCCAGGCCGGCCGAGCCCGGCAATCCGGCCGCGCCCGCGGCAGTCGCCAGGCCGGCCGACGCCGCCGCAGCTGCCAAACCAGCCGAGCCCGGCAAGCCGGCCGCGCCCGCGGCAGTCGCCAGGCCGGCCGAG
>JBEKBT010000115.1:0-8275 GCA_050015255.1 Acidimicrobiales bacterium | reverse complement strand
TCGCGTCGTCCTCGCCGAGACTCCAGGGATGATTGCCCCGCTCCGGCTCTCCAAAGCTCATGCAGCCGAGGCAGATCCTCGAGACCTCCAGCCCCGTAGAGCCGAGCTTCACATAGTCCATCCAGGTCGCCTCCTCGATCGAGCAGCCGTGTGGGAGAGCATCCGCCCGTCCGCGAGAGTCACCCTAATGGCGACAGTCTCTTCGGACGAACGCACCGTCGTGCGGTACGGAACCCTTTGTCTGGGTGACCTCGGCAACGGGGTTGCCGGCACCAGCGACCGCCCACGCAGACGGTTCGGGAACGGCCGACTCTCCTGAGGTCGCGCAGCCGGCGTCTCCGCGCGGCCTCCAAGCGCGCTCGGCTACTTGGTGGTCCGCCTTTCTGGGTACATGTCGAGCCACGTCTCCCGACCGAGTCTGGGGAGCCGTTGCCACGATTGGTGTTAGTCCGACCAGGTGATGAGGGTAGGGACGCACACGTCGGCGAGCGCTGGATGGCGCGGGAGAACGCGGGCAACCAGATCGGTGTCGGCACCTGTCTCTTGCGGTACCTGCACGCCATAGCGAGCGATGCCGCCGCGCCGTTTCTCGAAGTCGGCCACCAGCGGGTGGGCCTCGCCAAGACTCGGCGCGACCCAGAGTTGCACGGTCACATCAGAAGGCTTGAGGGAACCGAGGTCTGCGACGATCTCGGCCCGCATCGCACCCGCCTGGAGCGACGGTGACATCCTCGACGGAGACACGAATGGCGGGCCACGCGGCGCGTAGTCGCTCGAGAGTCGACGCAAGATCGCGGGCGCGCGCGCCACCATCCGCCGCGAGCCAACGCGCCCGGCGCGCCCCTGGCAGATAGAACGATTCGACGTAGTCGTGCACCATGCGGTGCACGCTCCATGTCGGGGCAGGCTCGCCATTGACTGGCGAATCGAGGCCAGCCAGGCACGGGGCAAGTCCTTCGCATCGCGGTCGTAGAACCTCGGCACGATCTTGTGCTCAAGGGTGTCGTACCGCGATTTGGCATCGCTTGCGTCCTGTGCGTCGAGGTCCTCGTAGCGCTTGGCCGTTCCGATGCACCAGCCGATTGGCGCCGCGACCGGATCGGCGTCGTTCCAGACCCGTCCCACCAGCCATCGAGCGTGCTGAAGTTCAGGGAACCGTTCGCGCTTGCCAGCTCAGACGGTCGCGAAATGCTGGAAGAACGCGGCCGTAATCCACACCGAGGCAACGAGAACTGACGCCATCACCAAACTGAGGATCGGGCTGCGGGCAAGGCGTTTCGATCTGCGTATCGGGTTTTCGACGAGGTAGTACGAGGCGATCGCCAAAGCGAAGACGACAGCGATGAGCTCGACTCGGGAACCCATCGAGATGCCCGCGGACACAGCGTACTGCATCGGGATCATCAGGATCGGATAATGCCAGAGGTACAGCGAGTAGGAGATGTTCCCGACGAACATGGCGGAACGCCGTTCAAGCAGCAATTCGGGCCCCATGCCCGAGCGGGTCTTTCCGGTCCAGAGCACGAGCGCCGTGGCGCCGACTGGCCACCAGACCGCTGCGCCCGGGTAGGAAGTGGTGTCGGTGAACACCACTGCCGACGCGATGATCGCCGCCAACGCCGTCCACCCGACAAGGGAATTCATCACGCGCCGAGTCAATCGAACCGACTCCGGGAGCACCAGCGTGAAGGCTCCGAGGGCGAGCTCCCACATCCGGGTGAGGGGCGAGTAGTACGCCGAGACCGGGTCGACGTGCGTCTGATAGGCGCACCACGAGGCAGATGAAGCGATTATCACGAGAAGGCCGCAGAGCAGCGCCGGTCGCCGGCGAGCGGTCGAGCAGAGCGCCCAAATCACGAACACGAAGAGCGGGAAGACCAGGTAGAACTGTTCCTCTACCGCTAACGACCAGAAGTGGAGGATCACAGAGGGTGGCTGCTGCGAGGCGAAGTAGTTGGTTTTCACCTCGATGAAGCGCCAGTTGGCGCTGAACAGTGACGCCCACCGTTCGTCTGTTCCAAGCGTTCCGCCCGCGAGGGCTCCGAGCCAGTGATAGGTCATCCACAGTGTGACGAGGAGCGTGAGCGTCGCCGCCGGCACGATCCGACGGATCCGTCGCGTGTAGAAGGTGAGCAGCTTGTGCCGGATCTTGAGCTCCTCCTCACGAACCAGGAGCCCCGTGATCACGAACCCGCTGATGACGAAAAACACGTCGACGCCGACGAATCCGCCAGCCAGGTGCTGGACGTTGGCATGTGCGAGGATTACGAGAATTACCGCGAGAGCTCGCAGGCCTTGAACGTCCGGTCTAAACGACGCACTCTTGTCGCGCGGCGAGGTTGCGAGCGCTGCATCGAAATCTAGCTCGTGTTCGTAGTTCTCTTCCGTGGCGATAGTTACTGACCTTTGATGACCTTGACTACCGCATCGGTGACCACGTTCGCGAGGTACTCACCGTATGCAATCGTCAAGTGGTCGGCGTCAGCGTAGACGAGGTACTTGCCGACCACCGGCGAACAGATTCCCGAGTTGCATAGCCACTGGAACGTCGGGATCAGTATCGCATCGGATGCCGACGCAACCTGAGGGTCTCTCGCCACGTACTGCCCGTAGTAGCCAGTGCCAGAAGTGAAGTGCAGTGCACAAGTCTGCGGGTCCGGGTGCGCTGCGAGACACGTTGGGATTGCCTCGGGAAATACGGGACTAGTGCCCATGAGAATCCGGATCGTCGATTTCGTCGTCGAGTCCGAGTAGAGCCTCTTCATCCCCGCAATCCAACGACTATTAGTGATCATCCCCAGTTCCCCCGCGCTGGCCACGGCGATAACCGCCAGCGGATGCAACGACCGGATGGCTGACGAAACTGCTGCATGCCACGTATTGCATTCGCCCGGCTGGTCATCCGGATCGACCGCCGCGGTGTAGATCACGTCTGCCGTAGGGCATCCTGAGAAGCCAAAAAGAGCCAACCTGTAACCGGCGGCTTTGAGTCCTATGTCGAGCCCGGGGGCCCAGTTGCCAACGGTCGAGTCGCCGACGAGGACGATCGTCTTGGTGGATCGCGTGTTGCCGAACAGGCATGGCGTCGGGTGGGCTTGCTCTTTGGCATTGCCGTATGCATCGCACGAAGCAAAATACGCCGGACCGGAAGTCTGAAATGCCTCGGTCGAATTCTCAAACGACTTGAGCGCTGGCGTCAAGTTCGCAGGGATCGACTTGACCGACGTCGATGACTTGACGGCAGCGGCCACTTGCGCCGCTGTACCGGGTACTACGGTGCTCGTGGCCGCAGACGACGATCCCGCGATGGCGACGACGACCAGAAGTGTCGCGGCCGCGGCGACGGGAAATGACAAGAAACGCCTCACGATCTGACTTTAGCTTGCGGCAGGAGTCTGGCAGGACAACCGCGCAACATCGAGCGGAACTAGCCTTCCTGTTTCACGCCGGATCCGGACACGTTCGCTCGGGCGTGCCAGGCGTGGCCAGAACTTCGGGAGGCCGTGTAGTCCGAGCCCATCTCGCAGTCAGGGCGCGTGAGGTCAGAGATCTGCCAGCAGCTGCCTGACGGTGCCGGCACGGCTCGCCGGCACGGGAGTGGGCGTCTCAGGCGAACGCCGCGCGCAGCCGCTCGAAGCCGAGGGCGAAGGCCTTTGCCCAGAACCACGAGCGGTCGAGCCGCAGTCGCGCCACCCGCCCGGAACGAGCGTTCGGTGCGCGGTGGTTGCTACGAATCCTGGCTCTTGACCGAAACAATCCGAGATGTAATTTACTCAGTATGTTCTTTGATTGTGTAACCCCATGAGCGTCCGGCATGCTCTCCTCGCCTTGCTGAGCGAAGGCCCCAAGTACGGCCTTCAGCTCCGTCAGGAGTTCGAGTCCGGGACCGGTGAGATCTGGCTGCTCAACATCGGTCAGGTGTACACCACGTTGCAGCGCCTCGAGCGTGATGGGCTCATCGAGTCCGATGAGCCGGAGCGGGAGGGTCCACAGAATGGCTTCCGCATCACCGAGTCAGGCTCGGCAGAGCTGTCCGCGTGGCTCAGCACTCCGCCGGACATGACCTCGCCGCCTCGCGACGAGCTCGTGATCAAGGTCCTTTCGGCGCTGCGGGTCCCTGGGGTCGACGTGCACGACGTCATCCAGATCCATCGGCGCTACCTCGTCGAGCTGATGCAGCAGTGGACGCGCCTCAAAGAGGATGAGGCCGACTTCGATCTCCAGTTCGCCCTGGTGGTCGACGCCGAACTGTTCAGGCTGGATGCCATTGTCCGCTGGCTCGACACAGCCGACGGCCGATTGAAGCGCGCTGCGCTTGAGCCGCATGCTCAGCCCGCGATGCCGCGCCTCGCGCGGCGCTTGGTGGTTCGCCGATGAGCTTCCTCGAACTCCGACGCGTCTCCAAGTCCTATGGCGAGGGAGCGACAGAGGTCCATGCCCTAGCCGACATTGACCTCTCAGTCGACCGCGGTTCGCTCGTCGCGGTGATGGGCCCCTCCGGTTCAGGAAAGTCGACGTTGCTCACGATCGCCGGCAGCCTCGAGAAGCCGACGAGCGGTGAGGTGCTGATCGACGGTGCCGCGCTACAGACGATGTCGCATAACGACAAGGCGCGCCTTCGCCGACGCACGATCGGCTACGTCTTCCAGGACTTCAACCTGCTCGCGGGGCTCACCGCAGTGGAGAATGTCTCGCTTCCCCTCGAGCTCGACGGCGTCCAGGCAAGAAAGGCCCATGTCGCGGGGATGTCTGCCCTCGAGGAGCTCGGGCTCGCCGATCGGGCGACGCACTATCCCGACGAGCTCTCCGGCGGTGAGCGCCAACGCGTCGCCATTGCCCGCGCCGTCGTCGGGGAGCGCCACCTGCTCCTCGCCGACGAGCCGTCGGGCGCGCTCGACTCGACGAACGGCGAAGCGGTTATGCGGATGATCCTCGCGGCCTGCAAGCAGGGTGTCGCGGCGGTCGTGGTCACCCATGACGCGCAGCTCGCCTCGTGGGCCGACCGGGTGGTGTTCCTCCGCGACGGTCGCGTTATCGACCAGACGGTGCCACCGCCAAGCCCGGAGTCGCTCCTCGAGCCGGGCCCCGAGCCTTCGAAGCGATGACCAGCGCAGTGCTCGAGCGGCCCGTGGAGGCGCGCGCCGCGAACGGCGGCGCACCGGCCCGCCGTGCCGTCATGCGATGGGCATGGCGACTGTTCCGCCACGAGTGGCGCCAACAACTCCTCGTGCTCGCACTGATCATCGTCGCGGTCGCTGCGCTTTTTGTCGCCGCGGCCGTAGCGACAAACAACCCGACGCCGGCGAACGTGGGCTTCGGTAGCGCAAAGGACCTCGCGACGTTCGAGGGTCCGGTTCCTCACCTCGCGGCAAGAGTCGCCGCGCTCGAACGTCGCTTCGGTCGCGTCGAAGTGATCGAGAACGAGACGCTCACGATCCCGGGCACGACCGAGACGTATCAACTGCGCGCCGAGAGCTCCCATGGGCCGTTCAGTGGTGGTTCGTTGCTGTCGCTCGTTTCCGGTCGTTACCCGAGCGCGGCCAGCGAGGTCGCGCTGACGCAAAGCGTCGCATCAGCGTTCAACCTGGGCATCGGGTCGAACTGGACCGAGGCTGGCGTCACCCGGAAGGTCGTCGGGATCGTCGAGGACCCGCTCGACACGCTCGACGAATTCGCGCTCGTCGTGCCGGGCCAAGTTCGCTCACCGAGCGACACCGAGCTGCTCTTTGATGCCCCCGGGGTCTCGCCAGCTTCGATCGGGCCGAACGTAGAAAGCCTTTCGCAGGTTGAGTCGAACAACGCGATCAACCCCGTGACGATCATCGCCATGGTCGCGGTGCTCGGGATGGTGCTCATCGCGCTCGTCTCGATCGGCGGGTTCACGGTGCTCGCGCAGCGTCGCCTTCGCTCGCTCGGCTTGCTCGCCGCGAACGGTGCGACGACGAAGCACGTGCGACTCGTGGTTCGGACCAACGGCGCCATCGTCGGCCTCGTCGGAACGGCCATCGGCGACGCGATCGGACTCGTCGTGTGGCTGATCTACCGCCCGACGATCGAGGGGACCGCGCACCATGTGATCGGCGCGTTCCAACTTCCCTGGGTCGTGATCGGTCCCGCGATGGGACTCGCCATAGTCGCGACGCATCTTGCCGCCGGTCGCCCGGCGAGAACCGTCGCCACGGTGCCGGTGCATGAGGCGCTCTCGGGCCGCCCGATGCCGCCGCGGAAAATCCGCAGGTCGGTGGTGCCTGGCGTGGTCTTTTTCGTCATCGCGTTCGTCTTGCTGTCGTTCGCATCCGTTGCGGGCGGCGCTTCGCCGAGGACGCCGTTTCTCGTCCTCGGTCTGATTGCGCTTATTCCTGCGGTGATCTTGCTCGCGCCGTTCTGCCTCGCGTTCGCGGCGCGCATCGGGCACTTCCTGCCGATCGGACCTCGGCTCGCGCTGCGCGATCTGTATCGCTACCGCGCGCGGTCGGGGTCGGCGATGGCCGCGATCAGCGTGGCGGTGCTCGCCGCGGTCGTCACCGCTGCCGCCGCGTCCCTGCGTTACGACCAGTACCTCGACTACGCGGGTCCGAATCTTGCCTCGAACGAGGTCGTCGTCTACGCGCCACTTCCTGGCGGAACAATTGTGAGCGGACCGGGAATACCGCCCCATCCGACGCCGAAGCCGCCGCCGATGGCGACCCTCGATGCGAAAGTCCACGAGATCGCGACGGCGCTCGGTGGCAAGTCGACGCTCGAGCTGCTCCAGACGAACGCGAGCCTGGAGCACGCCGCGCCTGGCCGGAACTGGTCGGGCGCGATCTACGTCGCAACCCCCCAACTGCTGCGCGAGTTTGGGATCAAGGCGTCGACGGTCAACCCGGACGCCGACATCTTGACGTGGCGGCCGGGGATAGCCGGTTTGTCGCGCATGCAGTTGACGTGGGGCAACGGGGGCGGCGGATCGTGTCCGAAGAGCTCGTGCATTTGGAACCCGACGATCCAATACGTCGGATCGTTCCCTTCGGGGACATCTGCGCCGAACACCGTGATCACGGAGCACGCGATCCGAACGCTTCACCTGCAGACCTCGCTCGCCGGTTGGTTCATGGTCACGAACCATCCCCCCAGCGCCGCGCAGATCCGCAACGCCCGCTTCATCGCTGCAACGGTCTCCGGGATGAGCATCGAGACGAAGTCGAGCGCCCCTCCGGGGTACGAAGTCATCGATCTCGCGACGGTGTTCGGGATCGTGCTCGCGCTCGCGATCCTCGCGTTGAGCATCGGCCTTATCCGGAGCGAAACCGCAGGCGATCTCCGCACGCTCACCGCGACCGGGGCGAGCGGATGGACCCGGCGAACGATCACCGCTGCGACGGCTGGGGCGCTCGGATTCTTCGGGGCGGTACTCGGCACCTTCGCGGCGTACCTGGGACTCGTCGCGTTCGTGCGATCGAACTCGCTGAACGGTGGCGAGTCCGCGTTGATCAGCACGGTACCGGTGAACAATTTGCTCGAGATCCTCGTCGCGATGCCGATCGCCGCGGCCGTCGTCGCCTGGCTGCTCGCGGGCCGGGAGCCAACCTCCCTTACGCGCCAGGCGATCGAGTGAGCCGATCTACCCGTTGCTGCGCGGCCAGGCCCTCGACTGGCGCCTTGTAACAACAAGCGTCGTGTGCGGCAAGTTGTTCCAGAGACTCACCCAGATGTGCCTGTACCGGGGCAGTCGCGAAAACAGATTGCGCGGACCGAACGACGACGTCGAGCGCACGAGCAATAACGCATATCGAGGCGGTTCCGGTGCGCACTTGTGTCACAGGTATCCGAGGACTACCGCCGCCGCAGGTCCCTCATCACCCGTACGAGCTGACCGAGGATCGTGAGCGCCCCGGGCCACGCTCGCTGCAGGAAATACACATCTTTGATGTACCACCCGGGAGGGGATGTGCATGAAGCTCCCGACGCACGAGTCGACGACCGCCCAGCTCGGTGTCGCGTACCCCTTCGCCGCCTCGGCCCCGCTACCTGTGAGCCGCGTGCTCGGCCTGTCGATCGGCCTTGAACAGGCCAGCTTCGACGTCGTGGCGGGGAGCTGACGCCCGAGGGAAGGGCTGTCGTCCTCGCAGCCTAGATAGGGACACCTTGGTTCCTGAGCGCGCGAGGAGCGACCCTTCGGGCTAGTAGCCCACGACGAAGCTCACCCCGGTGAGCGAGGTGAAGATGCTCGCGTACTTGCCCTGCAGGTACGCCTTGCCGTTCGCGTAGATGTGGAGCGCCGCGACGGCCTGGG
>JBEKBT010000114.1:0-8585 GCA_050015255.1 Acidimicrobiales bacterium | reverse complement strand
TGGAGGAGGGGTGGTTGGAGGAGGGGTGGTTGGAGGAGGGGTGGTTGGAGGAGGGGTGGTTGGAGGAGGGGTGGTTGGAGGAGGGGTGGTTGGAGGAGGGGTGGTTGGAGGAGGGGTGGGACGTCCCCCGGTCGTCGTCGGCGACACCCGAACTGCCATTCCGGATCTCCTGCTGGACCAGGCTGACGAGCGGGTCAAATGGCCGCACATCGACGGCAGGCTTGGCGTGAGACCGCGGGCTGAGGTTGCCGGCGCGCCCATCCCCAGGCGACTGAGGGATGTCACAATCGGCCAATGAAGTCGTGGTCGAGAGACCGTTCGGCAAGAGCGACGTTCCTGCGATTCGCCGCGGTCGGCTCCCTGCTCGCGTTGACGGGTGCCACCGGGATGGTCACGGCCAGCGCCGCGTCGCCGCGACCGATGACGACGGCTTTCCGCGCGATCGATGATCCGATGCCGGCTGGACGTGCGATGTCGACGGTCGTATCGGCTTCTCACCACCACCCGCCGGACTGGAACGACGCCGTGCTGCCGGGCCAGGTGTGCGGGTCCAACCGGCCGATCCACCTGCACGAGGGCCACGCGTTCGTGAAATCTACGCGCTGGCCAGGGACGCCCCGAGTGCACGTCTTTCTCTCGACTGTCCACGATGGGGCTCTCTCCACACACCAACCCGTCGCCGCCCTCGACGTCTGGTGTGACAACGGCGGCGGGACCGCCGACGGGCAGCTCGCCGACAGGTGGGTGATCGAGAGCACCGCAGGAGCTGTCCCGACCGTGCTCGGCGTGCTCACGCCACAACAACCCGCTGCGTACGTCGTCGGCCACGTTCCGTATTTCGACGCGGGCAAGATCGCCATCGGCGGTGGCCGGATCGTCGTCCACGAGCTGTGGTACGGACCTGCTGGAGACCCGACCTGCTGTCCGAGCGGCCGAGCGGTGAGCGTGTGGAGCTTTCAGCACAGCGGCTTCGTCCACGTCTCAACTACGGTAACCAAGCCACCAGCGCACATCCCGTACTTGAACGACGCCGCGTCCTTTCCGACGCTCAGGGACGATGTGGCCGTGGGGCAAGTCGCCGCGATCGATCGAGCTGGTCACTACGCGACCTTTTTCGTCTCCTGCGCCAGGACAGCGGCGGACCGGAAGCTGCCCGAGGACCGGTTGTGGAAAGTCGACCTTGAGCACGTGAGCTTCGAAATGGAGACCGACCTGCTCGACCCGGCGCAAGGCGCGGTCTGGACGGTGTCGCGGAGCGACTGGGTCCGTTACGCCCGCACCTACGGCTGGTCCGGCTTCCTCATCCTGAACTCGACGCCGCTCTTCATCACCAACGGCCCGGGCACCGACGTCTGCGGGGGCGTATTGGGTTAGGGACGGCGATCGTCTCGCGGCATACAGGCCGGGCCGAGCACTGATCCTGGTGCCCTGACCCGGCCGCGCTACCCATCGATCGGGTCGCCTCCTCGGGCAGTGCGGCCGCTGGCAGCAGTGCGACAGAGCACTGCTTTGATCGCGTCTCATCGATAGCCTGGAGCGACCAGTGCTTCTTTAGTAGAGGCCGATCGCGCGGTCAGCCTCGAGACGGGAGGCGCGAATGGTCGTCGTCACAGGGTTGGACTCGAAGTACTCGAGCACAGATAACAAGAGCTTCGGCGCAATCGGCAGTGAACCCTTGGATAGGAATCTGCCCCAAAAATCGCGGCCACGCCCTGCTCGACAGCGTGTGCGCTCTACCAACCTCTTGCTCACCATCTCGGAGGTCGCCGACCTCCTTGGGGTTCACCGGTCGACTCTCTACCGGACGATCGCGCGCTCAGGGCTGCCGCTGCCGATAGTCCGAGTGGGAGCGACAATGCGAGTCCCTCGCGCCGCGGTCGATCGAATGCTGCTCGCCGAGTCGCTGACGCCGGCACCGCTATCGGTTGGCGCCCCATCAACTTCGAACAGTCTCGCGACGCCAGCTTGCCGGTGTCACGCCTGCGGATCGCCGTTCATGGAGAGCAGTCGTCCCAAGTGCTCGGCGGCCCGTCGGTCCTCCTCATCGACTGCGTCCGTGTAGTGACGGGCCATGTGAACCGTCGACCACCCGAGGCGCGACTGCCTCTGGCGTTCCGAGATAACAGCATCGAGCGCTGTGGCTTGGAAGTGGCGCAAGGAGTGCAAGTGCAGTTCGGGAGCAACTCCTGCAAGCTCACGCGCCGTAGCAAAAGCGTGGGAAAGCGAGTCTGGGTGAAGCGGAGTGACACCACCTGGCTCCATCGAAAGCACGAACCCGTCGTCGCGAACGCTGACGTCGCAAACAGCAGCCAGTTCGCACTGGGCAAGCCGGAGCTCGGCCAAGGCGGCGATGGTTCCGGAATCGACCGCGACTCGTCGGATTCCGGCCCGAGTCTTCGGACTCTTCACAGCAGCACCACCTTCTGCCGGGATTACAGCCTCGTCGATCATCAACGTCCGGTGATCACTGTCGATATCGCTCCAGCGAAGCCCGCATGCTTCCCCCCTGCGCATCCCAGTCGCCACGACGACCTGCAGGCCAACCCGGTAGCGAACGTCAAGGTCTGCGGCGGCACGAAGTATTGCGAGCACCTCGGCCAAAGTTGGGGCTCGTACTGGAGTCGGTTGTTCAGCCGCCGACCAAGACGGGAGCTACGTGTCGGTTACTGGGTTCGGAAGCGTGTTCCCGCTCCATTTGCGGGCAAGCCGGCACGCGCGGTGAAGGACTGCGCGGACATATCGGACGGTCTCTCGGCCGGCGCCTTCCTTCTTGAGCTTGCGGAAGTAGCGCTCTACGTCGTATGGCCCGGTCGAGACAATGCGCTGCCTTCCGATGCCGTGCTCGATATGGAGGCGCCACACGCTCTCGTACCGTGCTGCGGTCAGCGGGCTCAAGTCTTGCCAGCCGTTGTCCCGCCAACTTGCGATGGCGTCGTTGAACGAAGTGGATGGGCCCCAAGGTCGCGTCGCCTGATCAGGAACCACCTCTGGAATCTCGTCCTGCTGAGCCACAAGGTGAGCGAGTTCGCGCTCGGCGGCTCGCCTCGTGCCGTGAAAGAGCCGGCTCTTGTGCCGAACTCGCCCAGCGGCATCTCGTTCGAGGTAAACGCGCAGCTCCCAAGCGTCGGCGCCCTTGTCGAGCCTTGGTCGAATGCTGCCGGCCACCACACTTCCGCTGGTCACCAGTCCCAACATTTGTTGGGACTGAAGTTGGGACCAACCTACCAAGTAGGGGTGACACCCTCGAGATTAAACCTGTTAGCAGGGATTTTGTAGTGGGGCTACTCAGACTCGAACTGAGGACCTCAGCATTATCAGTGTCATTCAGGGAGTTATCCCCAGCTGGACGCGTGGCTAGAAATCATTGTTGAACTGCGCTTTTGTGAACCGTCACTGACCACGAGTAACCGTCATCTGCCACACTGCTGTGTCAGATTTGTGTCAGACGCCGGGTGGGTCTGCCCGCACGCTCACGTAGAGCTGCTGTCACCGGAGGAGCCCCGCTTCGGAGTGCCCCGGCCCTTTAGGCAACTATGGGAACCACGGTCGATCCATGGCCCTAATCGCACCACGACGCGCCAGCATCATGCCGAAGGCCGCTGGCCGATGATTTGCGCCAAGACGGGCCGACCTACGGCAGTATCGGTCGCGATTCAAGTGGTGGATCGGCCCACTTGGACGGCTTTGGAGGACGATCTCGAGGCGCTGTTGGCGATCCACCGCCTGCCGGTTCGTCACCGCCTCGGCTGTCGGACGACGAACCTCATATCGAGCGGAGCTTCAAGGAAGAACGCCGGCGATCGAAGGTCATCCCGCGCTTTTCAGGCGCGCCCAGACCAGATCGGCCCGAGTCCACTACCTCACGGTCATCGCGTCAGAGCAGGTAGATCGGCATTTATGTGTGTCCGGTACTGACCGCCCGATACCGGGATTGACCCTCCCGTGCCACTCGCTGTGGCACGGGAGTGGCACGCCCGCCTGGCAGGCAACGCGCTGAGCCGGCGGTACATGGCAGTCCGATCCGAACGCTGCCCCGGAACAGGGTCCCGAACCGTCTGGCCGGCCTCTGGTCCGCCAAGCCCGTCGCCGGGACCGCCCAGACGCTGAGTACGACTTGGGCATGAGGCGTCGGGGCGCGCGATCAGAGCGGTGCCGTGTCCAAGGCTGTCCAAAGCCTGCCGTCCGTTGTTCTGAGCAGCGCTGCGCCCGGAATGAGCAACCAACCATGTTCCGGGTCGACGAACGAGAATGTTGCGCCGGGGGCGCCCCCGGCGGCAGCGTTTCCGATTGCAAGCTGCGTCCAGGTCCGGCCCGCGTCGCTAGAGACACTCACTTCGTCGATTGTTGCCATGTAATAGGTCGTGGGTGACGAAGCCGCCAGGGTCATCAGGACGAACGGGGTAATACCAGATGGATCAGGACCACCCGGGTTCAGCGCGGCACTGCGGCGCTGCCATGTCCGACCACCGTTCACCGAGAGGAAGAAGGTCTTCGGCTCGTGCCTCATGCCGACGTCTCCCAAGCTACAGATGGTAGCGAGTGTGTCCTCGGATGTCCCGACCAACGAGTCGAACTCACCGTGGAGACACGACGGCATCGTCGTCGTCCGCCACTGAGACTGGGACATGTCGATTACGTAGAGCGGGGCAGAACCTTGGAAAGGTTGGAAGTAGACGACGATGTCGCCGGACCGAGGAAGCACGGCCATGAGCGACCACTGTGATCGAGGCGGTGGATGCAGAACAGGTTCAGGTTCACGGTGCGTGCTCGTGGCCGACAGGCGCCACACCCGGGCGGTGTTGCCCAACGAGTTCACAGCCAGCGCAGCAACGTACCGACCGTCGCTCGCCAACGACTCGACGGCTCCGTCGAGCCTGACCACCTGCCAGGAACGGCCCCCGTTCGCGGTGAAAGCCAGGTTGCTGCTGGCGTCGAGCCAACCCCTGTCACTTGACGAGAAGGCGAGCGTGCCGACTGTGTTCAGCGCCCGAGGTAGTTGCGACCCCGTGGTTCGCCATACGCGCCCACCGTCGGTCGAGACGACGAGCCAGGCCGGGAATGCCTCAAAGCCCCCGCCACCCGGTCCGGTCGAACAGTAGATCTCCGATTGGGTGACGCCGATGGCTGTGGTCCGGCTCAGGACCTCCAACGCGGCGAGATAGACCCCTGGGACCGTGGTACCGGGGCGCAGCACGACCTTGTAATTGCCACAACGTGAGCCGGGCCGAGGCGGAGTCGTTCGGAGCACAACCGGCGTTGACGGCAAAGTCGTCGAGGTTCTCCCATGAGCGGTGGTGGTCGTGGTCGTCCTTGACGTTCCCACATGAACGGTGGTCATCGTGGTCGTCGTCGAGGACGTGCTGCACGCCGCTGCCGCCAATGCCACTGTCGTAAGGGCGACGATGCGCCAGGTTCGCATCGGCTTCATCGTGTCACGGTTCGTGCACTAGCGACTGCGCGCCCTGTCTACCAACATCGGATTCTGCTGGAATGTGTAACCAGGCACGGGAATGCGTCGCGACGTTCTGCCCCTGCCCAGCGTCGAAGACAATGGAGGTTGGTAAGGTGTCAATTCTCCGTGGAAGTCGCTCCCGGTGTCCGGCCGCGATGCTCGCGATCGTCGTACTTGCCCTTACGAGCTGGGGATCTCCCGCGTCCAGCTCGCCGACTCAGCACCCCACCGGGACACGAACGTCGGCGATCGAACCCCTTTCCTCGACCACGGCGGCGGAGGTGAGCTCTGCTCCGGCATCGATTTCGTTCCCCACGCTCGATGACGGCTACATCGCCGAGTCGGACTACCTCGCCCACACGGTCGACGCCGCACGCTCCTGGTCGGAGATCCGGCCAGGGCTCGGCACGGTCGAGCAGGTGCAATTCCTCACTCCGACAGACGGCTTTGTTCTCACCCGGGAAGGGCTGTTCTCGACCACCGACGCAGGCTCGACATGGAAGCCGTCAGGAAGCCTGCTACCTGCGCTCGCATGGATCTCATTCACGACTCTCAGGGACGGATGGGGCCTTGCCGACGGCGTGCTCTGGAGGACGGCCAATGCCGGTGCAACGTGGCAGCGCCTTGTGACGCCGACGCCGGCGACGACGGCGTGTTTCGTCGGCGCGGGTACGGGCTGGATCGCGGGCACTGCGCACTCGAAGCCGTCGCCGATCATCTCAGAGACCGTCGACGGGGGTGCGACCTGGTCGAACCGTCGACTCCCGCCGACACTCGAACGCGAGACTGGCCTACCTCCCTACAGCATGCCGGTTCTTTCCTGCGCCGCCCCGACGACCATCTGGGCTCTCGTCGTGCCAGCTGGTGCGGGCTATGCAGGAGGGGAGACGTACGGCGTCTACGACAGCTCGAACGGCGGCAGGTCCTGGCGGCTCGCCGGAGTCAACCCCGCCACCCAGAAGCTCCCCGCTGCGCCGTCGGCGCAACCTGATGCACTAGAGGTCGCCAAGAACTCCACGACCGCTTACCTCGCCGCGAGCTGCGGAGGCTGCGACAGCGGCGGAACGACGACCGTCGGGGTGCTGACGGGAGACCACACGGAGTGGCACATCGCCCTGCTCAAGGGAGCCGGCTTCTCTTCGGTGGTCCTCATGGCGTTCCCCATGACCTCGTCCGCATGGGCCGTCACTGCTCACCTAACGTCACGGATGTATCGGTTGATGTTGTTCGAGACTCAGAACTTCGGCTCTACCTGGACGTTGCGTCCAATCTTCGGGACCAGATGAGAGACGCTCCGTGGTGGCCCAAGGCGGTGGGGGCGTAGACGCCGAGGCAAGCGTGCAGTCGTCCTGTCGCCGCCGAATGGAGGAGTCGTCGTCTTCGCCGAGGATGTCGGCTTGTTCGGGCTTGTGGTCTGGGCACTACTGGTACAGCCAGCAAGCATCAACGTTATGGCCACTATCGCGACCACACCAAGCTTGCTCATTCTCCTCGTCGTGGCACGACTTGTTTCGGTCAAGTGAGCTTGGTCCAGGTTGTCCCGTTGGTCGTGCGGTACAGGCCGTAGCCAGGCAGGGGCAGCCAGGCACTGGTCGGTCCGGCCGTGACAAGTCGGGTGCCGTAGCCGCCCGTCGCGATACCTGCACGTGTCCACTTGCTCCCTCCGTCGGTGCTGCTTGCAACACCGCCGACAGCACCGAGGAGCCACAAGACACGACCGTTGCCGCTGAGGGTGAGATCGAAGGCCATCTCGGCACCGATGTTTCCAAGGTTGGGTCCTTCGAGGTTGCCTTCGGCGATAAGCCTCCAGGTCCTTCCCTGGTCACTCGTGGCGTAAAGACGGGTCCGCCCATGTTCCATGCCTCCGTCCAGTTCGCAAAACAGGTCCCAGTGAGCTGAGCTGAGGGCCACGAGGCCGGTCGGGATGAGACCCTCGCACGGGTTGCTGAGGACCTTCCAGTGCCTGCCGCTGTCAGCGGTAAGAAGGAGGCTCGATGGCGAGCCTTCACCACCTTCCTCGACGACAGCAGAAGCGGGTCCGAGACGGTCGAACAGCGTGGCGGCTCGGGTGCTTGCCGAGATTCCTTGCGAGGCGCGGATACCTCGTGTCGGGATAGGCGTCTCGCTCGCAGGTGTCAGGTGTCCGAGCGGGTAAACAAGGAGCTTGCTCGGGCACAGCCCATCTGGCGGCAACAGTGGCGCCGGGCAGAACTCCGAGACGATCCACAATGACGAGCCTGCGAGCGAAAGGGCCGTCGGCCAGCCGGATGCACGCAGTGACGACCAAGTTCGCCCGGCGTCGTCGGTGAACAAAGTCTCGGGCGGGCCAGTGCTCTGCACGTAACCTTCGCTCGGGTTGCGGAACGCCAGTTGCAGTGCGTAAGTCGCTCCGGGGTGGAAGTTGGCGGGAAGCTCCCCCGTGGTACGCCAGGTCTGTCCGCCATCGCTGGTAGCAGCCAGGTAGTCACGGAATCGGGCAGGAACGCCCCCTGTGCAGTCGTGCTTGCACACCGGAGGTAAAGGTGAGAACACGACGGCAACGCCAGAGCGAGCGTTGAACATCTCCAGGTTAAGCACGTCTGTCGCCGGGATGGCCAAACCGCTACGTACTGAGGCGGCGGCAGTCGAACTGGTACAAGCGGTAAAGGTCACCGTCACGGCCAATGCCGCGATAGCGCCGAGTTTGCGAACCATAGCCGTCCTCTTATCTAGACGCTCGGGGCTTTCACCGGCTGCCAGGAGCGTCCGCTGTTCGTAGTGCGCCACATCAGGTTGGGTGGGTTTGGCCCAACTGACGATGCCTGATAGTTCCAAGGCGACGGTTTGACGGGCGGGAGGAACGCGTTAGCCGATACGTGAGGCGAGTACGACGTGAGCGTTACCGTGACGGGCCAGGCGGGACCCGAGCCTGAGTAGTAGCCGATGAGGCCGTCGGAGAAGAAGCACGCCGTTGCCGTGTGACCGAACAACAGGCAGGGAAGGCGCTCGCCATCAATGACCCTGTAACCGTTGTCAGCAGCGCGACCGATGAAAGGTAGGCCGAGCACCTGGACAAGCAGTGAAGGCCAGTCGTCATCGTTGAACATCAACTGAGGGCCGTTGCCCTCGGGCGGCACGAACTGACATGTCCATC
>JBEKBT010000113.1:0-8733 GCA_050015255.1 Acidimicrobiales bacterium | reverse complement strand
TGGTACAACACGACCCGGCTTCACAGCTCGCTCGACTTCTGTCCGCCGATCGAGTACGAAGAGCACCTCGCACAGCACTCACTCGTAGCTTGACCAGTGTCCGCCGCGTGGGGGGAAGCTCACCTCGAGGCCGATGCCGCACGTGTTTGGGCCGTGATAGCCAGCGCTCAGCCCGGAAGGACAGCGAGCGACCGTCTCGCGCTGCCGGCCGCGCGCGCGTTCGGCCGCAGGTGACCCGATGAGTCTCTGGCCGACCCCGCGACCTCATGAGTGCCAACAGTGCGGCAAGAGCCACGACCGCTGCCTCGGGCATCGCAGACACCATCCCGACCAGCCCTGCCGCGCTTGGCCTCGGAGTGGCGCCGACGTCTGTCGGATGCACGGCGGGGGAGCACCCCAGGTCAAGACGGCAGCGGCTGAGCGAGTCCGGCAGGCCGAGATTGTGGAAATGGCCCGCGTTTACGGCGTGCCGCGTGAGGTCGAGGCCGCGGTCGGCATCCGCGAGGAGATCTGGCGCACGGCCGGAACGATTAGCTGGCTGGGCGAGATCGTCGCTGGGCTCAAGCAGGAGGACATCGTTTTCGGCACGACGCGCCTCGAGCGTTCGACTGGGACTGGAACCGGCCAGCGCGGAGGGGACACCGAGTCGACCACGGCCGTGCGGGAGGCGAAACTGAACCTGTGGGTCGAGCTGCTCTTTCGCGAGCGCAAGCACTTCGCTGAGATCTGCGCCAAGGCGGTCGCTCTCGGGCTCGCCGATCGTGAAGTGCAGATCGCCGAGCAGCAGGGCCGACTGGTTGCCTCAATCGTGCGGGCCATCTTGGGCGACGAGGTGCTCGCGCTCAGCCCCGTCCAGCTCGAACGTGCGTCAGAAGTCGTGAGCAGGCACTTTCGCCTGGTAGGCAGCACGTGACCGCGCGCCGGATCGTCTGGACCGCGCTCGACTCGATAGTCCCTGCGCCATCCAATCCCAAAAAGCACGACGTCCCGCGGATACGGCGCTCACTGGCCCGTTACGGCGTCGTCGAGCCACCAGTGTTAGATGAGCGCACCGGTCGCCTCGTCGCAGGACACGGGCGACTGGAGGCTTTCGCCGAGGCCCGCGCCGCGGGCCTCGAAGTGCCGGAGGGCGTGCGGGTCAACGCGAAGGGCGAATGGCTCGTGCCTGTGATCCGCGGCTGGTCGTCTAGGAACGACGCGGAGGCCGAGGCCTACCTCGTCACCTCGAACGAGCTGACGATGCTGGCGGGCTGGGACGAGGCTGGCCTCGCGGAGATGCTCGCCGACATGGACCGCGAGCTTGCAGACATCGCCGGGTTCGACTTCGACCGGCTCTCAGATCTGCTCCCCGAGCAGGAGTGGCCGAAGGAGCCGGACGCGGTGCCCGATCCTCCTGAAGAGCCGATCTCAAAGCTCGGCGACCTGTGGCGGCTGGGCAAGCACCGGCTGTTGTGCGGGGACTCGCTTCAGGCTGAGAGCGTGCGACAGGTGATGAACGGCGAGCGGGCCTTCCTCATGGTCACCGACCCGCCCTACCTGGTCGACTATCGGGCGGATAACCACCCTCAGAGCTGGCACAACAGAGATACGACCCGCAACAAGGAGTGGGACGACTACGTGGACCCGGAGTCCGCGGGTGCGTTCTTCACGACGTTTCTGGCCGTGGCCCTCGCCGAGGCGCTGGTGGACACGCCCGTCCTCTACCAGTGGCACGCTTCCCGCCGCCAGCGATCGGTCGAGGACGCCTGGCGGGCGAACGGGCTCCTCTGGCATCAGACGCTGATCTGGGCCAAGGCCCGGCCGATCCTCACCCGGAGCCATTTCATGTGGCAGCACGAGCCTTGCGCCTATGGCTGGCTGGAAGGAAAGGCCGTCCCGAGGGACCGTAGACCTCCTCCGAACGCGAAGAGCGTCTGGCACATCGACCAGAAGGGCGAGAGCGACGGGATCCACCCGACGCAGAAGCCCGTCGCCGCGCTGACGGGTCCGCTGCGCTGGCACATGAAGGCGGGCGAGGTCTGCTTCGAGCCTTTCTGTGGATCTGGCACCTGCATCATCGCAGCGGAGATGACCGCCCGGAGGTGTTTCGCCCTCGAACTGTCGCCGGTCTTTGTCGACGTCGCGTGTCGGCGCTTCCAGCAGTTCACCGACATCCTGCCAGTTCTCGAATCAACCGGTGAGGCGGTCGACTTCACCGCCGGGCCATGACCAAGGCGCGCCAGTGGTGGGACGTGGTCGCCGATGCCTTCGACCCGGATCTCAGGCTTCGAGACGACGACCCGACGCCGGGCCATTTGGCGCAGCGCCTCGACCCGGCCATCGTGCAGACGCCGGCGCTCGACATCATCGACCGCGAGCTGGTAGAGGTCCGAGACGCGATCAGCGTCATGTTCGCCCGGCGCGCGCGCTTCGCCGAGCTGGTGCGGAAAGGCGTCGACCAAGAGACGGCGACTGAACGAGCGGCGGCTGAGATCGCCAGCACCGGCAATGATCGCCTCATCGTGTCGATGCCCCCACAAGAGGGCAAGTCGAGCCGCATAACCCGCTATGGCGTCCTGTGGCTGCTGAGGCAGTTCCCGACCCTGCGCGTGGGGATCGTGAGCTACGACGGCGACAACGCCGGCCAGTTCAGCTACTTGGTCCGCGCGGATATCGAGCTGTTCAACGGCACGAGCAATAACTTGGATCTGGGCCTGCGCCTCGTCATCGGCCAGAAGGCCATGACGCGTTGGACGCTGACGACTGGCGGCGGGGTGTTCGCCATCGGCATCGGCGGAGGACTTGCAGGTCGCCCCCTCGACTACCTGGTCATCGACGACCCGATCAAAGACATCCGCAACGCCGACAGCATCCTGCTCAGCTCGCAGGCGTGGGAGTGGTGGCAGACCGTGGCTAGACCGCGCTTGGCACCGTGGGCGCCTGTCGTGCAGGTATCGACCAGATGGCATGAGGCCGACCTCGCCGGCCGGATGAACGCGAAGCAGCAAGAGAACGAGTCCGCCGGCCTCGAGCACTTCGACCGCTGGCGCATCGTGAACATCCCCGCGCAGGCCGAAGATGAGGACGACCTCTTGGGCCGCGCGCCTGGCGAGTTCATGGTGAGCGCTCGAGGGCGCACGACAGAGCAATGGATGGCGACCAAGACCGCGACCGCCCCTCGCTTCTGGATAGCGCTGTTCCAGGACAAGCCATCTCCCGACGTAGGTGACATCTGGCTCC
Source organism: Acidimicrobiales bacterium (assembly GCA_050015255.1). Classification (GTDB taxonomy): domain Bacteria; phylum Actinomycetota; class Acidimicrobiia; order Acidimicrobiales; family Bog-793; genus Fen-455. The sequence goes on along the minus strand of JBEKBT010000113.1, from coordinate 5,514 downwards.
GCGAGTGGTGGAGACGGTATGACACGGTGCTCTGGACTCAAGCCTCAGATGGGAGCTATCGCCTCAACGGCTACGACGTGTCGCAGAGCTGGGACTGCGCTTTCAGAGACACCAAGAGCTCGGACTTTGTCGTCGGCCAGGTCTGGGCGAAGAGAGGCGCTGACTCGTTCCTCGTCTACCAGGTGTGGGCGCGTCTCAGCTTCACGGCCACCCTTGACGCGATACGCCGCGTGACGCGCCTGTTCCCGCAGGGACGGCGAAAGATCATCGAAGCCAAGGCGAACGGTGACGCTGTCATTGATTCTTTGCGCCACGAGATAGCGGGGATCATCAAAGCCGAACCGACGCAGTCGAAGGTTGCTCGAGCTACCGCCGTCTCCCCGTACATCCGCGCTGGGAACGTCCACCTGCCAACGACACGCGTGGCTACAGCAGAGCGGGAGATCGCTTTCGACGTCGAGGCGTTCATCCAGCAGGCAACGAGCTTCCCGAACGCGGCCAACGACGACGCCGTCGACGCGGCGAGCCAATACCTGAAAGAGGCCTACCTCGTCGGCGGCGAGGCGAGGCTCCTTCTGCCCACCGGCGTCATCCCGCTCTCTGCCGCGAGGCGCCAGAGACAGCAGGCGTTACCGGTCCAACAAAGACTGACCGCTGGCGGCCAGCCCAGCCACTGGGGACATCAGGCACTCTCACCGATCCAGCAGCGGCTGACCGACCGCCAGCGCCGCCGGTGATGAGACGCGGCGGGTATGCCGTCACTGTATAGGAGCGTGGCCACACCAGACCCTCCTTGGCAAGGTGACGCGCAATGAGGCGTCTATGGCGGTGTCTGGCCGAAGAGGCCCGCTGGCGGCACAGGAGGGTCGTTCCCAGCCGACGAGTATTGGCCGAGCGCTTTCTCATCGAGCACCCGCCCCGGAGGCCATGTGCAACGCTCGACGGGGGGGGAAGAGTGGGATTTCGACGTATCCGGGTACAGCGAGCTCTTGAAGCGACCGGTTGTCGGTGGCTGGAAGCGTCGTTGTTCCGCGGACCTGCAGCACGAGGGCGCCGACTTGGATCGTGTGGACGTACAGATCCATGACTGGCGTGTCGCCACGTTTTATCCCGCCGATGGATCGCAGGTACCGGGTCGCGATGCCGAGAGTCCCTTGATAGGCGGCGATGGAGACGTGGGCTCGTAATGGAGGATGTCCCTGTGTGTGGACTAGTTCGCAGTCGGCTCTCGAAAAGGAGGCGGGGAATTGCATGATCGTCTCCGCAACCATCGCCGTCTTGATCGCCCACGTTGCGATGAGCAACTGCGCGACGGGATCGAAGATCCTCGGTTGACCCTTGATAACGGGTGTCAGCAGCGGGCTGATGTCACCTTCCAGATCGCTCATCCACCCGCCGCGTTTGTCTCCGTTGCAGTCGCTGCAGACGATGCGATGACGGTGGCCAGCGACCTGACTCGCCTGGTAAGCGCGCACGATCGTCCCATCGGGCGAGTACTGGACGACCTCGCAGCCGATCGGCCCGATGGCCTTCGGGTCGAAGATTTTATTGATCCAGTTCGCAAAGATGTGTTCGTACGAGTCGGCTGGATTGGAACAAAAGATGCACTGTCGAGCAGTAGTCTCGTTGCTCATGGCGAGGGACTGGCCTCGACCTCACCGGCGCGCTCGACGGTCTTGGAGACAAAGCACGTGCAACCCTCCAACCCACGGCTTCCTCGCTTCAGTCATGATGACTAGGGCTCAGGTGGGAGACCGCTTTGCGTCGAGCCGGCCGGGACCTCGATCGTGACCGTGATCGTCTCAGGATCCTCAAGGCGGTGGGTGGCCCACTTCTGGAGGTAGAGCGTGCCGATGATGGGCGGATCGCCACTTTCGGTCTCCTCGAAGCGAATGGTGTTCTTGGTTTCCTTCGCCCGGCGGAGCGTCACCTTCAGCGGTTCCACGACTGTCACCTCCTTAGAGCAAGCCTAGGCCCTTCCAACCTCCTCGTCAGGAGTGCCAACGGCGGCGCACCAGCCACTCGCGAAGCTTCGCGCTGCGGAGTTGGTACGCGTCGTGCTCAGAAAGTACTTCGGCCGGTCTTATCGAGCGGACGCTCGACATGTCGGGCGTTTCACCGCAAAGTCCTCACCACGGGCGGAGCCCATATTCTCCCATACGCGTTCATTCATGCACCGGTCGCCGTCGTCAAGCTCCGCGTCTTATCGTTCCACTGGTTTACTAAATCAGCCCTCCATTATCGACGAGCCAGTACCCTCGGACTCGCTTCTGACCAACGATAAGGTTACTTTATCGTTGGTCAGAAGCGAGGAAAAGAGAGGGACCGTGACGCTGCTCCACACGAATCCCTTCCACCGAGCGAACTGGATGCCGGCGACCGGTCGATGTCCTCTTCGACCGGTCGATGTCCTCTTAGAGTGTCTCCACCGCGGGGCAACTCCAGCTTCCTGTCGCCGTGCCCGACCCCATGCTGGTAGCGCCGATTGAGCCGGGCTGGTTCGACCAGGTCACCTTGTATTTGAACGAGCCCGCCTTGCCCCCGATGGTGATCGTCCCCGAGATTGCAGTGAAGCCGATGCCTGTCGTTGAGGAGAAGAACAATGGCGCCTTCGTCGTCGAGATGTGGCTCTGGGTGAAAGTCCCGCTGCCCTTCTCCGCGGCGATGAAGGTCCACTTGGTCCCGCTGAGGCCAGACAGCTTGCCGGAGTAATTCAACCGGACAACGTCTTGCTTCTTCGGATCGTTGATGAGCTCCACGCAGTTTTTCGCGGGGTCCTCGAGCTTCAACGTGCCAGAGTACTTTCCGGTCACGACGATGGTGTTAGTCGCGACGAGTCGCGCGAGGACCGCCGGCCTTGAAGTAAGCGCGGCGTGCCCAATAAGACCACCAGGACTAACCACGAGCGCGGCACTGAGCATCATCGCGGCCGGTCCACGACTCGGCCAACTCGGGACCGTCATTCGACGCATGGTCTGTCGCATCAGGTGGGTCTGACACATCACGTCCCCTGATTGTCGATCCGGTGCCACGCGGCCAGTGGGGAGGCACGCACCGCCGATGAGACCGGAGCGAAATAGTTGGACGCTTCGATGAATGACCTGATGGAACAATCCATGGGAACGCATGGCCACTCCTCTCCGAGCAATGGTTCCGTCTCACTAGCTCACTTCAGTGAGAAACCACAGGCATTATACGCGATTAGTCACGGCTCCCAACGTGAGCCGGCATCCGCTAAGTTGAGCGGTGCCGGTGGACGCAAGATCTGTCAACGGCTTCGAAAATCTCCATCAACCTTGGTCCGACTGGACTTTGGCGGGTCAATCGCGTAAGTCCAGGTAGATAGGGGGCGCGCGGAAAAGAGGTGTTCCCACTACGCGGGATCTGTTCGCCCAGCTCGGGCGATTGTGGCCTTTCCCCAGCCGGAGATGTCCACGCCGAGGGCCCGGAGCACCTTGGCCTGTAGTGGAGTGGCCAAGATCATGCCCGAATTCGACCGCCGCGGCGTGAAGGTGATAGGTCGCGCCGTCGACCCCGTCGACAAGCACACCTGGTGGGCGAAAGACATCGAAGAGACACAGGGGATAGCGCCCACCCCGAATGCCCGATCTTGGGTGTTTGACGTCCTCGCCGACTCCGACTCGAAGCCGCCCTGATCGACGGTTCCGGTGCACGTCGCTGCTCCCTTCGCGAGCCATGCGAGTGCCCAGGCCATCTCGACAAGAACGCTACTGTGCCGTGACCGCGTCCACGATGCCCGCAGACCGCCGACCGTTGCGCGTGGAGGCACGCAATCGCATCTCGAGTGGAAAGCTACCAGAGCAATCTGATCGCATAAAACGCCGTATGGGGCCACCACGAGAGATGTTCCCTTCACTTCGCATTCGCGGATCGGACACCTGCTAGATCAGCCATCAGTGTTGCTAAACAAGTGCCTTGGACTCGCTTCTAACTCACGATAAGTCGCCGATGGGACGGTCGTCAGCCGACCTCGGCGTCGAGCGCGGAAATGGCCGACACCCTGACCAACTCGTCGAGCACTTCGGCGGCCCGGCCCGAGTCGAGGGACGCCGAGGCCTGGGCCACCCCCTCCGAAAGGTCGACGGCTTTGCCCGCGATCACCAACGCGGCCGCGGCGTTAAGTACGCCGATGTCCCGCCGGGGACCGCGATCGCCGTTGAGCACCCCGCGGATGACGCGAGCATTGAAGGCGGCGTCACCGCCCCGCAGGTCGTCCATGGTTGCCTGGGCAAACCCGAGCTGAACCGGGTCCAGCCGCCAGGTCCGGACGTCGTAGCCACCCAGCCCGTCGCCGATGACCTCCATCACGGTGGAGGGCGACGTGACACTCAGTTCGTCCAGCCCATCGTCGGCGTAGACAACCATCGAGTGGCGGCTGCCGTTGGTGCCGAGCACCTCGGCCATCGTGGACGCCATAGCCGGATCGCTCAGCCCCACCAGCTGGCGCGTCGCCCGAGCCGGGTTGGCCAGGGGCCCCAACACGTTGAAGACGGTAGGAATCCCGAGCTGTGCCCGTACCGGGCCGGCGAATCGCATGGCCCGGTTGAAGCGGGGAGCGAAACAGAAGCCCATGCCCACCTCGGCCACACAGCGGGCCACTCCGACCGGCCCGAGGTCCGCCACCACCCCAAGAGCTTCCAACACGTCAGCGGTCCCGACCGAGGACGAAGCGGCCCGATTGCCGTGCTTGCACACCGCCGCCCCGGCGCCAGCGGTGATGATGGCGGCCAAGGTCGTCACATTGAAACTTCGCAAACGGTCGCCGCCTGTACCCACCAAGTCGACAACGTCGCCCTCGACCGGGACCGTCTCGGTGTGCGCCAGCATGGCCCGGACGAATCCGGTCACCTCGGCCACCGACTCCCCTTTAGCTCGCAGAGCGACCAACAAGGCTGCGGTCTGGGCCGGCGTGGCCTCGCCCTCGAAGACCTGCTCCATAACGCACTCGGCCTCTGCGGCATCGAGAGAACTGCCCTCCAGTAGGCGACCCAGGACGCCTGCCCATCCGCCGAGCACGTCGAACGGCCGGGATGCGCCCGAGGAGTGGTGGAGGTCCACGTAGGGCAGCGTAATTCACGTTTCGTGACGCACGACCCCCAGAACCGCGACTCTTGTCGTGGTTTTTGTCCCCTCTGAACAGGTCATGAGCGTTTCGTTCTGGGCGTTGAGGTCGACACCGAGACCAAGGTAGGTCGTTTGAGCACGATCTCAGCATCGTCGTCGCCGAGGGGCTCATCTCTGGCCTGAAGCTCGATCTCCTCGAGGCCGAACAGCTGCGCGCCGTCGCGCTCCAGGGGTGTCGGCCGTGACTTTGACCCAAGCCGGTATGAGCGTGCAAGGAAGTGATTTCAACATGAGTGTGCAAGATGCGTGTCAAGGGACAGCAGGAACTCCTCGTAGGCGGACAGGGCTTCTCCATCTCGGCGGACAGCAGTTCTCCAAATGGACGGACAGGACTCCTCCACTTCCGACGACTCATGAGGGCGTCATCTG
>JBEKBT010000112.1:0-11521 GCA_050015255.1 Acidimicrobiales bacterium | reverse complement strand
ACATCATGCGAGCCCACCTCCGCGAGCGCGGGGTGAAGGTGCCCCTCGCCTTGCCTCGAGGGAGCTGAGTAGTGTCAAATGGCCACGTCAGCTCAATGCATCAAATCGCGGTTGACAAGGTCAGGACACCTGGACGACATTTTCGGCACCCACAGGTTTTCGGCACCCACAGGTTCTCAGCATCCACAGGTCTTCTGCAACGGGAACCTGTACTGCCCGGCTACCCCCAAGGCCCTCTTGTCTCTCGGACCACTCGCCCGGGGAGCGAGCAAAGAGGAGCAAAAGACCCACGACCGCAGCTGTGGTGAGCCCGTCGGCTACAAGCTGGGGGGTGAACTCAACCGAAGGGGAGTCAGCGAAATGGTCAACCCTCCCGGAGCACGAGCTCGTCGTCTACGATGAGCTGGTCTATCACGCCCACCACAATGGCTCGAACCGGGGCCGAGGACATCCCGATCACCTGCCGCGCTGAACTCCCCTCGTCGATGATCAGCACCGCCTCTCCAGCCCCGGAACCCACGGTGTCCACACAGATCATGTAGCTCCCGTCTGGATGGCCCGAGGCGTCCAGCAGGTCACACAGCAGCAGGCGGCGCCCTTCGAACACCGGCGAGCTGATCGTGGAGACCACCGTGCCCACCACTCGGCCGACCTTCATCGCCGCTCCTCCGTGCGCGGGCCATAGCGCAGCTCCTCGACCGCGTCGACGATGCCCACGATGGCGTGGTCGACCGGGACGAACGTGTTCGGCAAGGCCTGCGAGGCCTCCCGGGCTCCTACGATGTACACCAGCTCTCCCGGGCCGGCCATGTGCACACCATCTGCGGCGACGACGGGGTTGCCCTCGGGCTGCTCATGCCGGTCCAACGGCTGGACGAGCAAGAACTTCACGCCCTCAAGCCCGTCGGCCTTCACCGACGCCACGACCGTTCCGATGACCCGCGCGAGCTGCACCTGCTATTCCTTCTCGGTCCGACTCCGCCCCGCTCGGCCGCCAGCCCGGCCAGAGCGGGACTCCGCCGCCTTGGACACACCGCCCGCCAAGTCGCTATCCGTCCCGTGGCCATTCCGGTGGGCCCCGCCGGATCCGGGCAGCGGCCGCCCGCTAGGCGCGAGGACCGTCGCAGGCAGGCCGCTCCCGCCCGTCGCGGGCTTGTCCACGCCCTTGGTCCGTTCGCCGAACCTGGGGTCAGCCACCAGGTTGTTCCGCATCTCAATGTGAAGTTGCGAAATCACCACGTGGGTCACCTCCTGCCCGGAGGCGCCGGTGCGCGCCACGCCATACCCGACTGCGGCTTCGACCTCAGCTACCTCGCCGCCGAACAATACATACCCTTTGCCGCCAAGGTCGTCCGCCAGGCGTAGATCGCGGATGGTCACTCGGGCGCCCTTCACGCCAGCGTCGGCCGCGTCGATCGCCGCGGCCACAGTTTGCGTCTCGATCACGCCGAGCGCCTCGCCCGCGTCCTCCCGCCTCGTCCCTCCGATGGACGCCACCACGTCCGGGTGCACGTCAGGTAGGAACACCACGTCCACCAGCGAGGGGCCGGCCACGTCCCGCCCGGCCTGCATGGCCTCCTCGACGTCGGCGGTAAGGCCACCGACCAGCACCAGGTACTTGCCCGGGTGCACTGTCCCCGCCCGGATGACCTGGAGGGGCGCCCGCTTGATCATGGCGTCGCCGGCCTCGATACCCTTGGCGATCGACGTGAACTCTAGGAGGGCGATGGCCGGTTCCATCAGACGATCCTCAGCGCGCCGACCACAGTGATCCGCCGCTCTCGCGAAAACGTGCGCGGCCTGGTCAGCCCGTCCCCAGTGGGACTGGCGATCGAGAAGGAGGAAAAGCCCTCGCCGCCCAGCCCGAGCCCCGAAAAGTTCGGTCCGTTCGCCACGAAAATGCTGCAGTTCATGGCCCGGGCCATCCTCGTGATGGTGTCCACGTTCGTCGAGTGGATGGACGCAGTGTGCTTGAAGCCATGCTCGGACCTTACGGCGAGATCGATCGCTTGTTCGACGCTCGGGACGCGCACGATGGGCATCACCGGCAACATCTGCTCGGTCCACACCAGACTGTGCTCGCGTGCGACCTCGGCCACAGCCAGATGGATGTCGCCATCCGCGCGGATCCCGACCTCGCGCAAGATGACCCCGGCGTCCTTGCCGATCCAGGCTGGGTTGATGTGGCCGGGCTTGTTCGGCGGCCCGAGCTCTGTGAAGATCACCCGCTCCAGCCTTCTCAGCTCGTGTTCCTTCAGAATGTACGCGCCGTGCTGGCCCATCGATCGCACCAGCCGGTCGGCTACGGTATCCACCGCGATCGTCGTCTTCTCGTCGATGCAGACAAGGTTGTTGTCGAACGAGGCGCCGGCCACGATGTCCCGCCCAGCCTTGTCCACGTCCGCGGTCTGGTCGACGACCGCAGGCGGGTTGCCGGGCCCAGCTGTGACCGCCCGCTTGTCGATCTTCATGGCCTCCCGCACCACGGCCGGCCCGCCGGTCACCAGCAGAAGCCGGACATCGGGATGACGCATCAACTCCTTCGCGCTCTCGATAGTCGGCTCCGGCGTGGCAGTGACCAGGTTCTCGGGCCCCCCCGAGGCCATGATGGCGCGATTGATCAACCGGATGTTCTCGGCGGACACCCGCTTGGCGTTCGGATGCACGTTGAATACGAGCGCGTTGCCGGCCGACACGATCGCGATCGTGTTGTTGATGATGGTCGAGGTCGGGTTCGTGGTCGGGGTGATGGCCGCCACCACGCCGAAGGGAGCGAACTCGGTGACCATCATGCCCTCGTCGCCGGTGACCGCCTCCAGCTCGAGGTCATCCGGTCCCGGCGTCTTGGCGCTAACCAGCTGGTTCTTCGCGATCTTGTCGGTCACCCGGCCCAAGCCAGTCTCGGCCACCGCCATCTCGGCCAAGCGCTCGGCATTCTCAAGCATCGCCGCGCGTATTGCGGCCACAATGGCCTTGCGGCCCTGGAGGCCGATCTGCTGATAGTCGGCGTATGCCTTGACAGCTGCATGAACCGCGTCGCCGATCGACGAGAAGATGCCGTCGCCCAGCTCCATCTCATCTGAGGCCGAGAGCGCCTCCCGACCCCGAAGCCCGGCCCCCGGGTGCTCGCCGGCCTCCCCCAGTCGGCGACGGACCCGTTCGATGATGTCCTGGATTTCTTCTTGCGACAGCACGCTCATGGCTCATCCCGATGGCCGCTGGCAGGCCTCACTTGCGGAACTTCTCCTGACCGCCCACTTCCCACGTGTCGACGATCGCCATGATCACCGCATCGCACGGGCGGTCCCGCGTCGCCTCGGTCTGCCGGGCCGAGCTCCCGGTGGCCACCAGGACCACCTCGCCAACGCCGGCGCCCACAGCGTCCGCGGCGACCACGAACGTCGCTAGGTCGTTGTTCTCCACGTCCAGATGGCGCACCACGAGAAGCTTCAGCCCTTCCATCGTGGACTCCTTGCGGCTGGCCACCATCGTCCCGGCTACGCGTCCGAGGAGCACCTTCGGTCTCCTTTCTCCATTCACTCCCCCGCGGCTCCCGAAGGCCGGGGGAGACCAAAACTCCCCGGCAGCCCGGGAGCCGGTGGTCCTTCACGGCTGCTGCTACGAGGCCGCGGACTGGCCCATCTCGCCTTGGGCCTGCTCCTTGCGTCCCAGCGGCAGCACCAGGTCGATGTTCACGTGCGGGCGGGCGATCACGTGGCTGGCGATCAGCTCGCCGACCTTCTCGGCGTTCTGGATCCCCGCCTGCACGGCCGCCTTCACCGCGGCCACATCGCCCCGGACGACGGCGGTCACGTAGCCGCCTCCCGTCTCCTCGAAGCTCACCAACTCGACCTTGGCCGCCTTCACCATGGCGTCTGCGGCCTCGACCATCGCAGGGAAGCTCCTCGCCTCAATCATTCCCAGAGCATCAGCCATCTATCTGCGCTTCTCCTTTCGTCCCGACCTCTTCGATTGGGTTCCGTCCGTCCACGTCTCTACCCGCCGGCCTGCCGACCCTCCAGGCCTTCGATGGCCGCCACCGCGGCCTGCCACCCCACGTCGATGTCCCGCTCCTCGCCACCCAGGTACACCCGGCCCATCGAGCCGAACGAACGGACCTCGAGGATGTTGATCTCAGCGGCCTTCTCCGCCTCGTTCGCCGCGAGCGCGGCGTAGGCGGCCGGCTCGCACTCCAGCACGTACAGGGTCTGACCGCCGATGATCATCTGGCCGTGCCGGGTCCGATTAATGAGCTGGGCGTGGTGGCCGTCGATGTGACGAACGATCTGGCTGGAGAGGATCCGCGGCTTGATCCGGTCGGACTCCGTGAGCCCGACAGCGTCCAGAATGGCCGCACCGGCCGCCCGGGTCTCCGCCTGCTCCGCCGAGTGCACCTCGAGCAGGCCGAAGTACCTTTCGATGACCTGCATCCCCGGCCGGACATTCGTCGCCTTCAATGCGACGTCGGTGAGTCGGTTGATCTCGATGCCGGGCGAGATCTCCACGTACAGCGAGGCATCGCCAGCCAAGGGCAGAAATCCCTGGGCCACCGTTCCCAGGAAGGCGGCGTACTGCGGTTGCAGGCTGTCCAAAAAACAGTACGCCCGGAGCTCCACGCCGTTGGTCAATCGAACTCGCCTCCCACCTCAGTACCGTCCATTGCCGGATTTGCCGCCGGTCACGATCTGCACGCTGGCCGAGGCCCCGATCCGGGTCGCCCCGGCCGCGATCATCTCGCGCACGTCCTCGGCGCTCCTGATGCCCCCCGCCGCCTTGATCCCGAGTTTCGGGCCTACCGTCTCCCGCATCAGCAGGACGTCGTGCACGGTGGCCCCGCCCGGGCCGAACCCGGTTGAGGTCTTCACGAAGTCGGCCTTGGCGACCCTCGCCAGATGTGAGCTCACGACCTTCTCCTCGTCGGTGAGGAGAGCGGCCTCGATAATCACCTTGCTGAGCGCGCCGGCCTCGTGGCAAGCGTCCGAGACCTTTTCGATGTCGGAGCGGACCAGATCGTGGTCACCGCTCTTCAGCGCGCCGATATTGATCACCATGTCGATCTCGCGCGCCCCATCGCGAATGGCCCGGCGGGCCTCCATCGCCTTCACCTCGGTGGTGCTGGCGCCGAACGGGAACCCGACCACCGACGCAACCCTGACGTTGGAGCCCCGAAGATTCTGCGCACACCGCCGAACCCACGTGGGGTTCACACACACGGCGGCGAACCCGAACTCGCGGGCCTCGGCGCACAGCCTGTCGATGTCGGCGGCTGTCGCATCGGGCCGGAGCAGCGTGTGGTCGATGAACCGAGCCAGGTCGCGGGGCACCTCAGCCCCATCGCCCGAGTAGGCGATCCGCTCGGCTCCAGTGAACACCACGCCGCGGACCTTGTCCGAGCAGTTCGCGGCGCACGCGCCCTGGCACGACGGCTCCGAGCAGTCCCCGCCTCCCCGGACGGCCAGTGCTGCCAGAACCTCGCGAGTCACCGCATCGATCAGAGCATCGGTCGTCGTGCTCATCGCATCGCTCCCACTTCGGCACGAGCCAGGTAGTGCTGTTCGATCTCGGTAATCTTCTCGACCCGCCGGGCATGCCGGTCACCGCCCCACGGCGTCGACAGCCAGGCATGCACGATCTCCAGCGCGAGGTTCTCCCCGATCAGCCCGGCTCCAAGGACGAGGACATTGGCGTGGTTGTGTTCGCGGCTGTTCCTCGCGGAGGACACGTCCCAGCAAGTGGCGGCCCGGATGCCTGGCACCTTGTTCGCGACCATGCACGACCCGATACCGGCACCGTCCACGATGATCCCCCAGCGGCAGGCGCTGGCGGCCACCAGACGGGCCACGTCGTGAGCGAAGTCTGGGTAGTCGACCGATTCCGTGCTATTCGTCCCGCAGTCGTGCACGTTGAAGCCGCTCTCTCGGAGCTCGGTGGCGATGCGTTCCTTCAGCCGGTACCCGCCGTGGTCAGCCCCAACCGCTATATCGGCCGGATCGATCGGCCAGGGTGATCGACCACCAATGGAGCTGGCGGCCGGCACCTTCCGGCCGGACGCGCCCCGGTCCGAGCGCGCCGACTCGTCGGCGGTCATTCCCGCCAGGACCGTGGCCACCACCGTCCAGACCTCCTCCTCCGACAAGAGGATCCGGTTGCCCGGGGTGGAGAGCGCACTCATCGCCGCCCACCCGGCGCCGGCCGGTGGAGCTCGACTCGGTACTCGTACCGGTCCCCCACGAACACCAGCCGCGTGGACTCTACGGCATGTCCTTCGGGCGTGAATGTGAGGCGCCCGATCAGCAGCACCGACGTCCCGGCTTCGCAGCCCAGCAGCTCTGCACTGAGAGCGTCCGCAACGCCAGCCGAGATCGTCTCGGTTGCGTGGTCGAGCACCAGTCCGATCGGCTCACTCTGCAGGACCTCGTACATCGATCCCTGGTCCAGCCGATCCCGATCGAAGAGGTCGTCGTGCCCATGGAGCGCGTGCATTGGGAGCCACGTCTCCGCTAGTCCGACCGCCTTGCCATCGGTTAGGAAGATTCGGCGGAGGAAACGGCAGCGAGCTCCTTCCTCAAGGCCGAGCTCAGCCGCGGCGTCTGCCGGCGCCCCCTCCACAGAGGATGAGAGCACCCGGTGCGACGGCACGAACCCCTGGCTGGACGCCAGCTCGGTGAACGACGTCAAAAGCGGAATGTGCCGGATCTTCGGAGCGGCCACGAACGAACCGAGCCCCTGGACCTTCCGAATGACTCCACCCCTTTCAAGGTCGGCCAGGGCCTGACGGATCGTAGCCCGCGACACGGGGTATCGGTCCCGGATGGCAGCCTCACTTGGGAAGCGGTCGCCCGGCTTCAAACCGCCCTCACGAATTTCTCGGAGCAGAGCATCCCTGAGCTGCACGTAGAGCGGAAGGGGTGCCTCCCGGTCCAGCCGCGCGTGCAACCCGGCGGTCGTGGACTCCGTGGCCACCATCACACCGCCAGCTGGACGATCCGGTCATCCGCACGACCGTACATGTTTACACTCTGCTCTAACGCAAGCCGTGAGTCAAGTGGCGACCGGGCCAGCCAGGTGGACGCGGAGAGTGGGGGCAGCGTGGAACCGGTTGGATGCAGGTGCCGGTGACTCGCCGGTGGTCATCTGGTGACGTGGTGATGCATGCTCGGACTCGTGGGTTCGGTCGCTCTTGCTCATTCGATGTCGAAATCCTCCCTCCCCGCATAGGCGCCGCTCAGCTGCTTGGAACGCTGCATGAGCAGGTCGTTCAGCAGGCCCGAGGCGCCGAAGCGGAACCGGGCCGGGTCGAGCCAACGCGCCCCGGCGGTCTCGTTGACGACCACGAGGTACTGAATGGCCTCCTTCGTGGTGCGAATGCCTCCAGCCACCTTCACCCCGACCAGTGCCCCGGAGAGCTCGGCGAAGTCGCGCACCGCCTCGAGCATGACAAGAGCGACGGGCAGGGTCGCTGCAGGACTGATCTTGCCGGTCGAGGTCTCCACGAAATCAGCACCTCCGAGCATCGCCAGCCAGCAGGCCCTGCACACGTTGTCGTAGGTAGCAAGCTCACCGGTCTCGAGGATGACCTTGAGGCGCGCCATCCCGCACGCTTCCTTGATCGCCCGGACCTCCTCGTGGACAAAGCCGTAGCGTCCGCTCAAGAAGGCACCGCGGTCAATGACCACGTCGACCTCGTCCGCTCCGGTGGCGACCACCTCCCGGACCTCGGCGAGCTTGACGGAAAGGGAGGCACGCCCCGATGGGAATGCAGCCGCGACCGACGCCACCTTGACCCCGCTCCCGGCAAGCTCGTCGACTGCAACGCCGACGAGGTCCGGGTAGATGCAGACTGCCGCCACCGATGGTACGGAGGGGTCGCCCGGGTCGGGGCGTCGAGCCTTTCGACAGAGGGTGCGTACCCTCCCGGGGGTGTCAACGCCCTCTAGCGTCGTGAGGTCGACCATCCTGATCGCTGTCTCGATCGCCCACAGCTTCGACGTCGTCTCGATCGAGCGAGTCGCGAGCGCTGCGGCCCGCGCTTCGGCACCAACTTGATCCACACCAGGCAGCCCACAAAGGAAGAGACGCATGGTGCTCTCCGAACGCGTGAGCTCGCCGAGCCCGACGCCACCTCGCTGACGGTGATCGAGGGACGAGCCACTGACCACTGCGCCGGCCGTTCCCTCGACAGGAGGTTGCCCGGTTAGGACTTCGGGTGCCCGGCGTGCCTCCGGCATGTCTTCTCCGCTCATCGCTCGCCCCGGTCCTTAGACCCACGACCGCTTCGCAAGTAGCCCGTGCCTCTCATGAGGCGGCCCGCTTCGTCATGCGAGCGAGCTCGTCAGGCGTCACCAAGCCGTCGATCACCCCCGGTCTGGTGACGCAGTAGGCACCTGCTCGACAGCCGAGATCTATGCCTCTCCCATCGAGCTGCCACGCGCCAACGCGGCGACAAGACCCGCGTTGAAGGCGTTCCCGGCTCCCGTCGTGTCGCGCACCTGTGAGTGCCGAAAGTGTCGTCCAGGTGCCTTGAACTGGGGTGACACGTATCGGACTCCTTCTGTCTAACGCGGGTCGGTTACCCGTAGCACCCAGGTTGAGGTATACATCGGACGGAATTGAATGGTCCTGACCGCTAGCACGTGCCGATCCTGTCCTCCAGTCCGCCCGCATAGTATCCCCAGGTCAATCGCATGGACGGAGTTTTCGGCACCGACAGCCTGTCAATGGTCATTGAGAACCGCGCGCTGACGGTGTCAATGGTCATTGAGAACCGCGCGCTGACGGCCACGAGAACCGCGCGCTGATGGCCAGGAAAGTCGCGCACTGGCGGCCAGCAGTTCTGCCGTTCAGCATCAGGTAAGTGGCTTCACCCCCTTCCCGCTCGTAGCTTGCTGGAGCCGCACGCTGTCGCCTGTCGTGACGCAGACATGGGCGTGGTGCATGAGGCGGTCGACTGTCGCGCTGGCGAGCGTCTTCGGCATGAGCTCGTCGAAGCCGGACGGGTGCAGGTTCGAGCTGACGGCGATCGAGCGCCGTTCGTAGGCGGCATCGACGAGGCGGTAGAGACCCTCGGCGGCATCGAGGCTCACGGGCAAAAGTCCCACGTCGTCAATCATGATGAGCTCGGATCGCAAGATGCGCCCGACCGCTCTCGTGACGGTGTCGTCGGCCCGGTGAGCGCGCACGAGCACGCCGAGGTCCTCGAGGGCGAACCAGGCGACCTTGATGCCGACCTCGACCGCGCTCTGGCCGATGGCCTCCAAGAAGAAGGTCTTGCCTGTTCCCGACGGCCCGCAGACCACCAGGTTCTCCCGACGTCGCACCCACTCGAGTGTCCGAAGCGCTTGCTGGGTGGGCGCCGGGATGGAGGAGGCCTTCTGGTCCCAGGCCTCGAAGGTCTTGCCGCTCGGGAAGCTCGCCGCCTTTCGCCGGGTCGCAAGTGCTGATCGCTCCCGGCCGGCGAGCTCCTCGCCGAGCAGGCTCTTCAGCACCTCTGCCGGCTCCCAGCGTTGCGCCCGGGCGGTGGCGAGCACCTCGGGAGCAGCCCTTCGGATATGGGGCAGGCGGAGCCGGCGCAAAAGGGCCTCGAGGTCCTCTTGAAGCGGTGGAGGCTCGGGCGTCCTCATCGTGCCGCCTCGATGCGGCTTCGCAGGCGCAAGGCGAACTCGCCGGCGATTTTGGCGAGGCCGTCTGGCGAAAGTCGATCGTCGGCGAAGCAGAGCAGCTCGCCCACCGCCCCGAGCTCGCCATAAAGGGCGAACTCCTCGACCGCTTTTAACAGCCAGCAGATGTCGTTTATGACGTAGCCGTCGATGACCACCTTTTCGGGGAAGCTCTCTTCAGAAGACGTGCTCATCGTCCGAACCCCTCCCAGACAGAGGTGCCCGACTGCAAGCTCGCCTCTTCGTCGGCCCGGTTGAAGAACTCGGCCGGCGCCGAAGCCTCATAAGAGATGATCGAGGCGAGGTCTCCTTCAGAAAAACGGCCGCTGACCGCGGCACGACCGAGCGCCCGGTCGACAGCGGCGACACCGTGCAGGGCGCTCAGGGTGACGGCCTCTGCCATCTTCACCCGCACCCGTGCGGTGCCGGCAGCGGCGGCTTCTGTCAGCCACAAGCCCGCACCGTCTCCTATGGAGAGGAAGGCAGCTTCTGGGACTGTGCGGGCCCGGGGCGTGCGGTTGAGCGGGCCTTCGGGGGCCGGGCCGAAGTGCTCATCTACATAGCGGGGGTTGCCGGGCGTGGTGACCTCGTGGCGGGCGACCTCTCTCGCGCCGTCTTCCTCGAGGGCGGTGACCACGACCTCGTCGCCGTGGTGGCGCACCCAGACGGTCTCGTCGCGCAGGTGGTGAGGCACCGAGTACTCGCCGCCGTCGAAGCTGATCACCGGGACGTTGGACCCGACTGTGCGCGTGAGGCCGTAAACGGTGCTGTAGGCGCGCTCGGGCAGCGGGTGCAGCGCGAGTCGCTCCTCGGCGAGCATCTCGTCGGGGATGCGCCGGGTGGTCCGGTGCACGCGCCCGTTCACCTCACAACAGAAGGCCTCGCAGGCATCGACGAGCCCGGAGAACGACAAGTAGGCAGGTAACAGGTTCGCATCTGTCGGGACGAGATCGGCCTCGGCGACACGCACGGTCGCCTCCGAGCCACCTTTGGACTCCGGGTCCGCCACGACACAGCTGGCGACGGAAAGCCCATAGTGCCGTCCCATCTTCACGAGCTCGGGATGACGCACCGGGATGCGGGCGACGGTGTCGATCGTCACCGTGCGCTCGTTGTCGCTCAAGGCGTAGGTGGGCACCCCGCCAAAGCGGCGAAGACATTGGTCGAGACAACAGATGAGCGTCGGCATCGTCTTGTCGCTGACGGCCAGCACCACGCGAAAGCGCGACCAGGCGAGCCAGGCACAGAACAACCAGGTCTTTTCCCCATGGACCACCGGGCCGTCGCACCAGTCGAACTGGAACCACAGGCCGGGTTCTGGCACCCACGGCCTGTAAAGGCGGCGATGGCCGGCCCTGTAGGACTTCTTCGCAGCTGCGACGGCACGGCGCGTCGTGCGTTCCGAGCCCGCGTAGCCGAGCACAGCGAGCCTGTCGTGCACGACATCGGCGCGGACCTTGCCCTTTGATGCCTCGACCAGCTCCTCGAGCTTTTAAGGTAGGCGTCGATGATCTGGTCGCGCCGCGCCGGGGCCGAGCTGAGCCGTCCCTGGGATCTCGCCTCGACATAACGGGCGACGGTGCTCGGGGAGCAGTTCGCGAGCTCGGCAGCATCGCGGTAGCTCTTGGTCAGATCGAACGCTTCGAGAATTTCCATGATCTCCTCGTCAAACTTCATGTGTCCCTCCTCGGGAACTGGGTGCTTGAGCACACTCAGCACACCGAGGAGGGACACCCAGGTGGTGGATGCCACCCGGGCGACGGTCGATAACGAGGCAGAACTTGTGGCCGCCAGCGCGCGGTTCTCGTGTCCGCTAGCGACCAGTTATTTGGCCGTCTCCGTGCAGGATCTCATGGCCGCCGACA
>JBEKBT010000111.1:0-8913 GCA_050015255.1 Acidimicrobiales bacterium | reverse complement strand
TCGACCAAGGCATGGTGGAGGTGAAGGAGCCGGTGACGAGCTTCACACTGGAGACCCCGGCCGGCCTTGTCCATGCAAAGGCTCACGTGGTCGGAGGACGGGCCCGGGGGGTCACGTTCGAGAACGTGCCCTGCTTTGCCATGCAGCTCGACGCCCCGGTCGAGGTGCCCGGCCTCGGCACCGTGAGCGTCGACCTGGCCTACGGCGGCATGATCTACGTCATCGCCGACGTCGCCGCTCTGGGCTTGCACCTCACCCCGGATGAGGCCCGAGACCTGGTGCGCGTCGGTGAGTGCATCAAGGCTGCCGCCCGCGAGCAGGTGCCTCAGTGCCACCCCGAAAGACCCGAGCTGGTGGGCCCGACCATCGCCTGCCTGGTGGGACCGGCCAGCGGTCCCCACGCCGACCGGCGGAACGCCGTCGTCGTTTCCACGGGCGCCCTCGACTGGCGCCAGCCGGACACCTGGACGGGTGTCCTTGACCGTTCCCCGTGCGGGACCGGGACCTGCGCGCAAATGGCCGTTCTCCACGCCCGGGGGCAGCTACCGCTCGACCACGATTTCCGCAGCGAGGGGATCCTGGGGACCGTGTTCACCGGCAGGTTGGTGGCCGAGGCCAGGGTGGCCGGCCACCCCGCCGTGGTCCCGACCATCACGGGTACCGCCTGGGTCACGGGCCACACCCGTTTTGTGCTCGACCCCGAGGACCCCTTCCCAGCTGGTTTCACCATCGGCGACATCTGGGGTGCCGGTACCGGCCCGCGAGCGCCGATGGATAACCTCTAACCTCGCCTGATGCGGTCTCGCCTGGCCTTCGGAGCCGTCGACAGCCACACAGAGGGCATGCCGACGCGCGTGATCACCTCCGGCGTTGGCGAGCTGCCCGGCGCCACCATGGCTGAACGCCGGCTGTACGTCATGAACCAACGTGATGACCTTCGAACGCTCCTAATGCACGAGCCCCGCGGCCACAGCGCCATGTCGGGCGCCATCTTGCAGCCTCCGACGCGCCCCGACGCCGATGTCGGGGTGGTCTTCATCGAAGTGTCAGGGTGCCTGCCGATGTGCGGCCACGGGACCATCGGCACAGCTACCGTGCTGGTGGAGACGGGCATGGTGCCGGTCAAGGAGCCTGTCACGGTGATCCGCCTCGACACCCCTGCCGGCCTCGTGGAAGCGTCGGTCGAGGTGGAGGAGGGGAGAGCCAAGAGCGTCACCATCCGCAACGTGCCCGCCTATTTGCACCTGCGCGACGCCACTGTAAAGGTGCCCGGGGTCGGCGAGTTGGCGATCGACCTTGCCTGGGGCGGCAACTTCTATGCCTTGCTGCCCGCCGCCTCGGTGGGCCTGGCCGTGCGGCCGTCGCTCCACGACGACCTCATCAGAGCCGGCCTCGCGGTCATGGCCGCCATCAACGACCAGCTCAGCTTCGCCCATCCCGAGCACCAGTCCATCGACTATTGCCGCCACGTCGTCCTCACTGAGCCGGGTGACGAGGCCGTCTCCGGTCGCGCTGCGGTCGCCATCCACCCCGGTTGGCTGGACCGGTCACCTTGCGGTACGGGGACATCCGCCCGTATGGCCCAGCTTCACGCACGCGGGGAACTGAGCCTGGAGGAGGACTACGTGCACGCTTCGGTCCTCGGGACGTGTTTCACCGGGCGCCTGATCGGCACCACAAAAGTGGGCAGGTTCGACGCCGTCATACCCACGGTGCGGGGCCGAGCCTGGCTCACCGGGCTGGCTACTTATCTCCTGGACCCAGACGACCCCTTCCCCGCCGGCTTCCTTTTGGGGCGAGAAACGTGACCGACACTGGGTCTCGAGGCCTGGACGGCGGGCCTGGCCGTCGAGTCCTCGGCTCTGGTCCGCGGTCCTTGCCGGCCGGTGTCGAGGTGCTGGTAGTCGGGGCGGGCATCATCGGGGCCGCCGTCGCGAGCAAGCTGGCGGCTGCCGGTTTGGACGTCTGCCTCCTCGATCGCCTAGGCCCGGCCGCGGGCACCTCTTCGGCCGGCGAGGGCAACGTGCTTGTATCCGACAAGACGCCTGGCCCGGATTTGGCCCTCGCCCTGCGGGGAGTGGCACTGTGGCACGAACTGGCGGAAGAGGCGGGAGACGCTGAAGAGCGGGTCGAGTTCGAGGCCAAGGGCGGCCTGGTAGTGGCCCACGATGAGAAGGAACTTGACGCGCTCTTCACCCTGGCCGAGTCGCAGCGCCAGTTGGGAGTGCACGTCGAGCTCGTCACCGCTGGCGCTTTGCACGAGCTGGAGCCGGCCCTTACCGAGGATCTGAGCGGCGGGGCCTTCTACGAGCAGGATTGCCAGGTCCAACCCATGGCGGCCGTCGACTTCCTCGTCCGCCAGTTCGGCGCCCACGGGGGCTGCTTGGTAAGGGGGGCCGAGGTCTTGGGGGCGGAGCTGGACAGGCAGGGAAACGTCCGCTCGGTCCGCACCACCATGGGCACCGTTGCCGTCGGGACGTGCGTCGTCAACGCCTCCGGCCCCTGGGCGGGTGAGGTGGCCCGGCGCTTGGGCACGAGCATACCGGTCGAGCCCCGGCGTGGCCATGTGCTAGTGACCGAACCGGAGCCTCCGTTCGTCCGGCACAAGGTCTACGAGGCCGGCTACGTGAGCACGGTCCACGACGACGGCACCGGCCTAGCATGCTCTGCGGTAGTCGAGGCGACCCGGAGCGGGACCGTGCTTCTCGGCTCCTCCCGGGAGTTCGTGGGCTTCTCCAGGGAGATCGACCCCGGGATTATCAGGACAATCGCGGCTCGCGCCGTGGCCCTGTTCCCGGACCTTGCCCGGGCCCGCCTGATGCGGGCCTACGTCGGCTTCCGCCCGACGACGCCCGACCGGCTCCCCATCATCGGTGCGGACCGCTCCGTCGGCGGCATCTACCACGCCACGGGCCACGAGGGAGCGGGCATCGGCCTGGCCCTGGTCACCGCCGAGATCGTAGAGACCCTCGTCCTCGGCCAGAGGCCTGCCATGGACCTGGCGCCGTTTGCCCCCGAGCGGTTCGCCACTGCCCCAGGAACTGGCGCAATCAGCCCCTGCGCTCTCGAAGCTCCGAATGAAGCCGCGGAAAGGGAGACGGCAACACCGCTGGCCAGCGCCAGTACTGCCCCCGCGCACCACTACACGACGTCAAGACTGCTCGAGCGAAGGCTGCTGACGGCACTTCGCTCGTGGAGGCACGGACCCTCCTCACCCATATCAGCTCGACCGCCGCTGCTGCGGTTCCGTTTCGACGGTCACGAGCTCATGGCTCCACGCGGCAGCACCGTCGCCGGAGCTCTGCTGTCCAACGGCGAGCGGGCATGGAGGACGACGCGAACGGGCGGCCAGCGGCGGGGACTCTTCTGTGGGATCGGCACGTGCTTTGACTGCCTCGTCGACCTGAACGGCGACAAAGCCGTCCGTGCCTGCGTGGCCCTGCTCCAGGAGGGGGACGAAGTCTACAGTTCGGACTCGGTTGGCATTGGGGGGCTGCCTGGCGGCCCCACCCCGCAGTGGCGGGCGCCGGGCAACGGGGGAACGCAGCGGGCGGTGGGCGAAATGGGACTCCCCGAGGATGCCTGACGTCATAGTTGTGGGCGCCGGACCGGCAGGCATGGCAGCAGCCGCCGCGTCCTCCTGCCGGGGTGCTCGCGTAGTCCTGGTGGACGGTGCGCCTCGTTTGGGCGGTCAGTACTTCCGCCAACCGCTGGCGGAGCCCACGAGCAACGGTAACCAGCCCCCACCTCCGGCCGGCCTGCGGCTGCCGGCGCGGTTCCGCCACCTGACAGCAAACCCGGCTATCGAGCTCCGGCTCGGTTGCGAGGTCTGGTCGGTGTCGAGGGGCTCCGCGGGCTTCACCCTGCGTCTCACCGACGGTGCGCCGGCGGCGCTCCATTCGCCGACACTCGTACTGGCCACGGGAGCGTCCGAGCTGACGCTCCCATTTCCCGGATGGGAGCTCCCGGGCGTCGCCACCGCGGGTGCCGCGCAGGCTCTGCTCAAGTCCCAGCACGTCCCCATCGGCCGGCGGGTCGTGGTGGCCGGCACCGGGCCCTTCCTGCTACCGGTGGCGGCCGCCTTGGCAAAAGCAGGGACCCGCGTGGTGGTAGTCGAGGCAGCGCGGGCCCGCTCAGTGCCCCGGGCCGTGCCCACCCTCCTGCGGCACCCACGAAAGCTGAGGGAGGCAGTCGGATACGGCCTGGTGCTGGCCCGCCATCGGGTGCCGGTGCTCACCGGCTGGGGTGTCGTCCGCTGCGAGGGTGAGGGCCGTGTCGAGCGGGCGCTCCTTGCCCGCCTGGGGCCGAACTGGGAACGGCTGCCTGAGCCGGGCCGGACCATCCCGGCCGACGCGGTCTGCGTCTCTTACGGCTTCGTGCCCCGCCTCGAGCTTGCGTCCCAGCTCGGGGCGCCCGCCTTTAGTCGTCCGGACCAGCTGGCGGTAGGGGTTGTGACGGACGCCACCATGGGCACATCTGTCGGCGGCCTGTTCGTCGCCGGGGAGTTGGCGGGAGTCGCCGGCGCCGAGGTGGCCGAGCTCGAAGGCGAGCTCGCCGGGCACTCTGCGGCCTCGTACCTCGGGCTGGCCGACGATCGTGGCCCCGACGAAAGACAGCGGCTCCTTCGTCGCCTTCGCAGCAGCCGCGCGTTCACGGCACGGTTGTCGGCCCTCTACCCCCTGCGCTCCGGCTGGAGCTCGGGGCTCGAGCCGTCGACGGTGTTCTGCCGGTGCGAGCAAGTGCCTTGGGAGGCGGTTGAGTCCGCCATCGCCCGGGGCGCCACGACAGCCCGTGAGGTGCGCAACGTTACTCGCTGCGGAATGGGCTATTGCCAGGGCCGGACCTGCGGGCCAGCCTTGCAGATGGCGATCTCGGCCCTCGCCGGCCGGCCGCTCGACGAGGTCGGCGACCTGCACAAGCGCCCGGTAGCCGTGCCGGTCTTCTTGGGTAGGGTCGCCAGCTCCTAGGCTCTTGGAGGCTGCCAGGCTTGGAGAGGGGACCTGGCCCCCTGAGGAGGTTGACATGGGGTTACCAGCGGACCGGGTTGACCGGATGGAGGTCTACAGCTGCCCTCTCACCTATGCCCACGGTACCTACGTCATGTCGGCCAACCGGACGATCACGACCCTGGAGAGCACCGTGGTCGTCCTGCGTACTGCCGACGGCGTGTCCGGGTACGGGGAGGTTTGTCCTCTGGGCAGCACCTATCTTCCCTCGTCCGCGGCCGGTGCTCGGGCCGCCCTCCGGGAGGTCGCGAGAGCGGTGGTGGGCCAGAGCGCCACCAACATCGGCAAGCTGCACGCCTCGATGGACGCCGCTCTGGCCGGTCATGGCTACGCCAAGAGCGCGGTGGACATTGCCGCCTTCGACCTGTTCGGCAAACTCTGCGGGGTGCCCGCATGTGAACTGCTAGGCGGCCGGCAAATGACACAAGTGCCTCTCTACGTCGCCGTGCCGCTCCGGCCACCCGCGGAAATGGTCGACTTCGTACTCGCCGAACGAGCACGAGGTACCCATCGGTTCCAGCTCAAAGTGGGCACGGATGCCGAAACGGACGTCGCCCGGGTGCGAGCGGTGGTAGAGGCCACCGGAGAAGGCGACACGATCGTCGCCGACGCCAACGGCGGCTGGCGCCTAGCCGAAGCTGTGCAGGCCGTCGGGATGCTGGAGGGCACGCCCCGCTTGCGTATCGAGCAGCCGTGCCGGTCGTTCGAAGAGTGCCTGCAGGTACGCCGCCGGACCTCGCTACCGATGGTCCTCGACGAGGTCATTACGGACATGCAGGCATTATTGCGGGCCACGGGCGAGCGGGCCGCCGAAGGCATCAACCTCAAGATCAGCCGCGTCGGGGGGCTCTTACCGGCGCGGGTGATGCGTGACGTCTGTGTTGAGCTCGGCGTCGCTCTCCTGATCGAGGACACCTGGGGCGGCGACCTCTGCAGCGCCGCCGTGGCGGCCCTGGCCGGGTCCACCTCTCCTTCGGCTCTGTGGGCGGCGTCCTTTATGAACGACTGGACCCTGGAACACTTGGCCGGTTACCAACCCCGCTCAGCCGGAGGATGGGGGCCCGTCCCGGATGGCCCCGGCCTCGGCATCGAGGTCGACGAAGACCAGCTTGGGGAGCGCCTCTTCGAGGCGCACGCCGACGGTGCCTAGCATTAGCCGGTCCGTCAGCTCCGGCGCCGCCGGGCGGACATTGGGTAACGCGGACCTGCCGGCCTCGTGTTTCGGCGACCCCTGACGCGCCATGGATGAGCTGTCCATCATCGGGCGGGCGGCGATCGAGCAGGCCCTCCCCCCGTCGCGGGCTCGTGATGCTATCGGTACCGCCCTGCTGGTGGGCGAGAGTAGGCCGATCGCCCGGGCGTCCCTGGCCTTCGGCGCCGGCGAGCTGCTGGTCATGCCGGCCGAGGACCGGGACCTCGCCGGCGTGAAGATCCTCACCCTGGCCCCGAGCTCCGCTTCCCCGAGGGGCCCGGCGGCTGGCGTCGGCACGCCATCCCCTTCGGCCGGCGCCGACGCTCCCGGTCCCCACGCGCAGGGCATCTACGTGCTCTTCGAGGCTCTCAGCCTCACCCCGGTGCTCCTGCTCGATGGGGCGGCACTGACTGAGGTCCGCACCGCCGCCGTCTCCGCCTGGGCAACGGACGTTCTGGCTCCGCCTGACGCCAAGACGCTCGTGCTTTTCGGTTCGGGGCCACAAGCGCACGCTCATCTCCGTGCGCTGGCCGACATCCGCGCCCTGGAGGAGATGCTCCTCGCGACCCTGGACGATCGCAGCGCTTGGGAACTGCTGGCACTGGCGGAGAGCCTTGGGATCAGGGCCACGCGCGCCGGTGCCAGCGAGGTCGCCAGGGCGGACATCGTCTGCTGCTGCACCACCAGCCCCGTGCCCCTCTTCGACGGCAAGCTGCTCCGGCCGGGCACCCACGTCATCGCCATCGGTTCCCACCTCCCGGACCGCCGGGAACTGGACACGGCGACAGTGCTTCGGAGCGTGGTAGTCGTGGAAACCCGAGCCAGCGCCCTCGCCGGGGCGGGCGACCTCATTATCCCGATCAAGGAGGGCGCGTTCGGGGCGGAACTCGTGGCCGCCGACCTGTTCGAGCTGGCACGGGGTTTTATCCCCCCTCGCGACGGGCATGACGTGACCCTGTTCAAGTCCGTGGGGGTCGCCTTCGAGGACCTGGCCATGGCGCGCGCCGTTCTCGAGACGCTTCGCGCGTCGTCTATGTAAAGCGGCGATAATGGGCTCGAGTCAAGGCGGCGACCCGTGCTCGTGGCCTCCAGCTCCCAAGTGTGGCCACACCCGGCCAGAGAGAGGACCTCCCGTGAGTAACGCCCAACGGCTGCAAGGCATACTGCCGGCATTAGTGACCCCGTTCACGGACGACGGTTCGATCGACGAGGCTGCGCTGCGTTCGCTGGTGTCCCGGCTCGTCGCTGCCGGAGTCGGCGGCCTTGTCCCGTGCGGCAGTACCGGCGAGTTCACCACTCTTTCTTCCCAGGAACGCAGGCGTGTTACGGAGGTCGTCGCTGAGGCGGCGGCCGGCGCGGTGCCTGTCGTCCCTCAGACTGGTGCCCTAACGACCAAGGAGACGGTGGAGTTGAACAAGCACGCCGAGGGAGTGGGCGCCGCCGCCGTGATGGTCGTCCCACCCTTCTACGAGCCACCGGTGTGGGCGGATCTCCTCAGGCACTACGAAACGGTGGCCCGTGCCATCGGCATACCCATCATGGTCTACAACATCCCCGCCAGCGGTACCCGGATGACCGTGGAGATGATCGACGAGCTGGCCAGCATCCCTGGCGTGGAGTACATCAAGGACAGCAGTGCAGACGCCGTCTTGCTGACGCACCTCCTACAGGAGTACGGCGACCAGCTCGGGATCTTCAACGGCGCAGACACGCTCTCGTTTTGCGCCCTGGCGGCAGGTGCGGCGGGCGCCGTGTGGGGAGCGGCGAACTTCATCCCCGAGCTGACGGTGGAGCTTTACCGCCGCCTGGTCGTCGAAAAGGATCTGGACGCGGCACGGGCCGTCTGGGACAAGATCTGGCCCATCTGCCATATCCTCGAGAGCACGAACTACGCCAGCGCGGTGAAAACGGCCTGCGAGCTGGCCGGGGTCCCAGCCGGGCCTACACGGGCCCCGGTCCGGCTCCTGGACGACGACACTCGCAAGCAGTTGGCCACCGCCCTGGCCAACGCCGGCGTCACCGGATAGTCATCCAGATTGTCTTCACCTCGGTGTACTGGTCGAAGGCTTCCAGACCGTTGTCGCGACCACCGAAGCCAGACTCCTTGTAGCCGCCGAACGGAGTCGTTATATCTCCCTCCGAGAAACAGTTCACCGACACGGTTCCCGCCCGGACAGCACGGGAGACACGCAGCGCGCTGTCGACGTTCCTGGTCCAAAGCGACGCGGTCAGCCCATAATTAGTGTCGTTGGCGATTTCAATCGCCTCTTCTTCGTCCTTGAACGGGATGACGCAGATGACCGGCCCGAAGATCTCCTCGCGGGCGACGCGCATGTCGCGACTGACGTTGTCGAAGATCGTGGGGGCGACAAAGTAGCCACCCGTCTCCTCCAGTACGCGCTCACCACCGATGACCACTTTGGCGCCCTCGTCCCGACCCGTCTCGATGTAGCCCAGCACCTTTTCCATGTGCCGTTCCTCCACCATGGGCCCTATCTTCGTAACGGGGTCGAGCGGGTCGCCGACTATCCACTCGGTCGCATGCTTCACGACACTTTCCAGCAATTCGTCCTTGATCGAGTGGTGAACCAGGAGGCGTGACCCCGCCGAACAGTTCTCGCCCATGTTCCAATAGCCCGCCGACAGGACGTCCTGGGCGACTATCTCGAAATCTGGCGCATCGGCCAGCACTATCTGGGGGTTCTTGCCCCCTAG
>JBEKBT010000110.1:0-8942 GCA_050015255.1 Acidimicrobiales bacterium | reverse complement strand
GGCGTCACGAGAGGGAGATGAAGAATGACCTTGACAGGCGTGGTCGACGATCACATGCTGAGCCAGTACCGCGTGCTGCTCGACCGGGAAGATGAAGCGTTCGACGAACTCGAGCATGCCTACGAGGACGGAGACCGGGATCACTTCGAGGCCGACTTCAATGACTGGATCCAGGCCATGAGCCGTCGGCTCGCTTATCTGAGGCGCCTTGGCATCGAGGTAGGCGTCGAAGTCGTCGCCTGACGTTTTTCCTTCCCCCCGGCAAGACAAGACCCTGAACCCCCCCGAGCGGTGATTGGCCCGGCCCAACCTCTGCGCGAGCAGCGATTGGTCTTCGGCGAGGTCGCGCACATCTACGACCGGCAACGCCCTTCGTACCCGTCGGAGATAGTCGACGACGTTCTCGGCTTCGCCGGGCTCGAGCACGACACCACCACGTCTGTCGCCGAGGTGGGAGCGGGCACAGGCAAGGCGAGCGTCCTCTTCGCGGCACGTGAGCTCGCACTGACCTGCCTCGAGCCCAGCCCCACCATGGCCGCGATTGCCCGGCGCAACCTCACCCCGTTTCCGAACGCAGCTGTCGAGGAGGCTTCCTTCGAGGACTGGCAACCTGCTGCGCACGCATACGGCCTGGTCTTTGCAGCCCAATCCTGGCATTGGATCTCGCCCGAGCTGCGCTACGAGAAGGCCCACCACGCCCTTCGCGCCGAAGGGACCCTGGCCGTGTTCTGGAACGTCATCGTCAATCGCGGGGACGACGGCCTCGAGAGGGACCTGAACGAGGCCTATGGTGACCTCAGCCAGGGAAAATGGCAGCTTGCCCAGGCCGAGCGCGCTGGCGCCAACAATTGGGTCATCGGCGAGATCGAGGCGTCTCGGCTCTTCGCACCCGCGCCCCCCACGGTCCTGCGCCATCCCTGGAAGCGCACGTACGAGACGAATGGTTGGCTCGATCTCCTCTCCACCCAGTCGGACCACAGGATGCTGGACGAGGACACCCGGGCCAGGCTGTTCGATCGGATAAGGGCCGCCGTCGACGCCAACGGCGGACGCGTCGAGGTCGACTACGTCACAGTCGGCTACCTCACGCGGGCGCTCCGCCAGGAGGACCCGTGAAGAGAACCAGCTTCGTCCCGACCGGAGTCGACGTCCCCCTCGCGGGCTGGGGGGTTCGCGCCATCGGAGCAGTCGCCGATGCCGTGGTGGTCGGCGTCGCGACCTACCTGATCGATCTCGCCGTCGGCATCCATGGCAGGATCGCCTACGGGTACCTCGACGTCCTCGTGAGCTTCGTGTACTCCTTCGCCCTGGTGGGGTTCTGGGGCCACACGCTCGGCATGGCGTTCATGAGGCTCAATACGGTCGACGCGGTCGAGGGCCGGACACCGATAGGCCCGCTCCGGGCGGCCGTCCGCTCGCTCGTCGCCGGCCTGCTGACCCTCATACCACTGGCGCCGTTTGTCGACCTCTGCTGGCCGCTTTGGGACCCACGCAACCAGACGCTCCGCGACAAGGCGGCGGGGACCTTGGTCCTGCGCCACTAGCCGCCCGGGAGTCCTGCGCCGCTAGCCGCCCGGGCTAAGGGCCGAGCAGCTCGGACACCTCGTCGCGCTCCCCCGCCAGCTCGTCTGTCGTTGCCCGGATCTGCCTGGTGGCGAAATCGCCGTGTCGCTGATCGGCGACCACCTCCCAGGAGGTCCCGTCCGTTCGCACGGGGAACCCGAACTGCAAGCCCTCCGGCACCCCGTACTCGCCCCGGGAGACCACCGCGAGCGACACCATCTCACCGGGAGGTGTCGGGCGCACGATGCTTACCACCGATTCGATCACGGCGTTGGCGGCGCTCGCGGCCGACGACAAGCCCCGCGCCTCGATCACCGCGCTGCCGCGCTGTTTCGCGGTCTCGAGGAATTCGCCCTCCAACCAAACCCGGTCGCCTATGACATCGACCGCCGGCCGGCCCCCGATCCGCGCGTTCTCATAGTCAGGAAACTGGGTCGACGAGTGGTTCCCGTACACGACCAGGTTCGTCACCTGCCCGTTGGACACTCCCGCTCGCTTCGCGAGCAGGCTCTGGGCCCGGTTCTGGTCGAGACGCATCATGGCGAACCAGCGGTCCGCCGGAACCTCCGGGGCGTTCGACCGGGCAATGAGGCAGTTCGTGTTGCACGGATTGCCGACCACGAGCACCCGCACGTCCGAAGCGGCGTTCTCGGCGACGGCCCTGCCCTGCGGCTTGAAGGTTCCGCCGTTGACCCCTAGCAGGTCCTTGCGCTCCATGCCGGCCTTGCGGGGCACGGCCCCGACGAGCAAGGCGAACGAGGTCCCGCGAAAGGCGGTCGCCAGGTCGCTCGTCGCCTCGATGCCGGCCAGGAGCGGAAACGCACAGTCCTCGAGCTCCATCACTACGCCCCCGAGCGCCTTCATCGCAGGCTCGATCTCGAGCAGCCGGAGCACGACCGGTTGCCCGGCGCCGAGCATCTCACCCGAGGCGATACGGAAGAGGAGGGCGTAACCGACCTGCCCCGCGGCGCCGGTAACGGTGACGTGGACGGGCCGGGGACTCATGGCGCCGGATGATGTCGAACCGGATGATGTCGAAGAGCTCATGCCAGGCGTGGGAGCTGCGGCGGTGTCGGTCACGACACCGAAGACTACTTGCCGCCGCCCCCACAGCTTGCCGCCGTCCCCGCCGTCTGCCGCCGTCCCCGCCCTCTGGAAGAGCTTTGCGCCCCTCCTCAGAGGCGCTCGACGATCGCCTGGGCGAACTCGCTGCAGCGGACCTCGTGCGCGCCTTCCATCAAACGGGCGAAGTCGTAGGTCACGATCTTGTCCGCGATCGTCCGCTCCAGCGCCGAGATGATGTCGTCGGCGGCCTCCTGCCAGCCGAAGTGCTCGAACATGAGCATGCCGGACAGGAGCAACGAGCCGGGATTGACCTTGTCCTGACCGGCGTACTTGGGCGCGGTGCCGTGCGTCGCCTCGAAGACGCCATGGCCGGTCACGTAGTTGATGTTGCCGCCGGGAGCGATGCCGATGCCCCCGACCTGGGCCGCCAGCGCGTCGGACAGGTAGTCCCCGTTCAGATTCGTCGCCGCGATGACGTCGAACTCGTCAGGGCGGGTGAGGACCTGCTGGAAGGTAATGTCGGCGATCGCGTCCTTGACGAGGATCTTGTCGCCGGGCTGGCCGCCGCAGTCCTCCCAGCCCACGGCGACGTCGGAGAACTCGTCACGGGTGAGCTCGTAACCCCAGTTGCGGAACGCCCCCTCGGTGAACTTCTGGATGTTCCCCTTGTGCATGAGAGTGACGCTCCGGCGGTGGCGGCGCACCGCGTACTCGAGCGCGGCACGTATGAGCCGCTTGGACCCTGTCTCTGAGATCGGCTTGATGCCGATGCCCGAGTCCTCGCGGATCGTCCATCCGAACTGGCTCTCGAGGTAGTCGATGAGCCGCCGGGCCTCCTCGGTGCCCTCCTGCAGCTCGAGCCCCGCGTACACGTCCTCGGTGTTCTCGCGGAAGATCACCATGTCGACCTTCTCGGGGTGGACCACCGGTGACGGCACCCCCGCGAAATAGCGCACGGGCCGCAAGCACACGTAGAGGTCGAGCAGCTGGCGAAGGGCCACGTTGAGCGAGCGGAACCCGCCGCCGACCGGTGTCGTCAACGGGCCCTTGATGCCGATCAGATCCTCCCGGAAAGCCTCCACGGTCTCCTCGGGGAGCCACTGTCCCGTCTCCTTGAAGGCCTTCTCGCCAGCGAGCACTTCCTTCCACGCGATGTGCCGTCCGTACCTGGCGGCCGCCGCGTCCAGCACGTGCTGCGCGGCCGGCCAGATGTCGACCCCGATGCCGTCGCCTTTTATGTACGGGACGATGGGGTCATCGGGCACCTCAAGCGCGCCCGAGGGCGCCATCGTGATCTTCGTCCCCATGCTGCTTTCAAGCCCCGCCCAGCGCGTGCGCCCGCCGCTCGGCGGCGAGCACGGCGTTGCGCAGCAACATGGCCCGGGTCATGGGGCCGACTCCGCCGATACGCGGCGTGATCCAGCCCGCGACCTCTGCCACGGACTCGTCGACATCCGACAAGATCCGGTTGCCGTCGCGCGAGACGCCGGCGCCCACGACCGCTGCACCCGGCTTGACCATGTCGCGGGTCACAAGGTTCGCCCAGCCCGCTGCTGCGACGACGATGTCACCCTGGCGGAGGTAGTCACCAAGGTTCGCAACGCCTGTGTGGACGACCGTGACGGCCGCGTTCAGGCCCGGCCGCTTCAGCGCCATCAAGAGGGCGAGCGGCCGGCCGATCGTGAGCCCGCGGCCGATTATCACGACGTGCTGCCCGCTCACGGGCACGTTGTAGGCATGGAGCAGCTCGACGATGCCCGCCGGCGTGCAGGGCAGCGGCCCGGGCGCGCCCATCACCAGACGCCCGAGGTTCACCGGGTGCAGCCCATCGACGTCCTTGTCAGGATTCACGGCCAGCAGCGCCTGCTCCTCGTCCAAATGCTTGGGCAAGGGCAGCTGGATGAGCAGGGCGTCGACTCCCGGGTTCGCGCTGAGGGCCCGCACGACCTTCTCGAGCTGCGCCTGGGAGATGTCCTCAGGCAGCTCCTCGTGCACGGACTCGATGCCGATCTCGGCGCAGTCCTTGTGCTTCATGGCCACGTACCGGGCACTCGGGACGTCGTCGCCGACGAGGATCGTCCCGAGCCCGGGGGTGACGCCGACCGCCTTGAGGTCGGCGACCCGCTTCGACAGCTCACTCCGTTCCCGGGCTGCGAGCGCTTCCCCGTCCAGCAGGATGCCGGCCATCAGTGGCGGAAGTGGCGCTCGCCGGTGAGCACCATCGAGATTCCAAGCTCGTCAGCTGCCGCGATCACTTCTTGATCGCGTACTGACCCACCCGGCTGCACCACGGCAGCGACTCCGGCATCGATCATTGCGTCCACCCCGTCTCGAAACGGAAAGAATGCGTCACTTGCACCTGCTCCTCCTCGCGCCCGTCCGGCGGCCTTGCTACCGGCGATCCGGGCCGCGTCCACGCGGTTCTGCTGTCCGCAACCCACACCAACTACCTGCCCACCGTAGGCCAAAACAACGGCGTTTGACGAAGTGAGGCCGCAGACTCTCCAGGCAAGCTCGAGATCGCGCCATTGCTGTCCGGTAGGCGCGAGCCTGGTCACGACCCGCCACGCCTCGGGCGCCGACCGGAAGCTGTCGTGCTCCTGGACGAGGAAACCCCCGTTGGTCTGGCGGAGGCTGAGCCTGAGGCGGGAGGGGGGTGGCGCTGAGATGACCCGCATGTTCTTCCGTTTCTCGGCGAAGCGGGCCAGGGCGGCCTCGTCATAGGAGGGGGCGACGAGGACATCGGCGAGCGGGGCGTCGACGATCTGGTCGGCGAGAGCCCGGTCGACGGGGCTGGTGAGGGCCACGATCCCACCGAACGCGGAGACGCGGTCGCCGTCCAAGGCCCGCTCGTAAGCGGTCGCAAGGTCTTCGGCGACCGCAGCACCACACGGGTTCGTGTGTTTCACTATCACCGCCGCGGCAAGCTCAGCGCCGTAGCTCAGGCCATCGGGTCCCACGAGCTTGTGAGCGAGCTGCCAGGCGGCTTCGGCATCGAGCAGGTTCAGGTAGGACAGCTCCCGACCGCCGTACTGGGCGGCGCCCTCCCACCAGCCGGCAGGGTTGCCGCGGGCGCGGTAGTGCGCGGCGCGCTGATGCGGGTTCTCCCCGTAGCGAAGCTCCTTGGCGCGCTCGAGGACGACGTGCAAGGTGGCCGGTAACGAGTCGCCGCTGTCGCTGTCCTCATCGCCGGTCCCGGTTTCGCTCTCGGCCTCGTCGCCGGTCTCATCGTTCTCGCCCTCGCCACCGGTCTCGTCGTTCTCGCCCTCGCCACCGGTCTCGTCCAGCCAACGAACGATCGCCGTGTCATACGCGGCGGTATTGGCAAAGGCGGTTCGCGCCAGCCTGTGACGAGTGAAGTCGCTCACAACTCCCTCGCGCCGTAGCTCGTCGAGGACGAGACCGTACTCGTCAGGATCCACGACAACGGTGACGTGCAAACAGTTCTTCGCAGCGGCCCGGATCATCGTCGGGCCACCGATGTCCATCGTCTCGACCGAAGGGTGAGCCTCGAAGGGGTAAAGGTTGCACACGACCAGGTCGATCGCGGTGATGTCCTGAGCGGCGAGGTCCTCGAGGTGGGACGGGATCGACCGGTCGGCCAGGATGCCCGCATGTATCGCGGGATGCAGAGTCTTCACGCGGCCGCCCAGCATCTCGGGCACTCCGGTGATCTCCGCCACCTCCGTGTGGTCGATGCCGGCGGCCTCTAGGACCTTCGCCGTGCCACCGCTGGCGATGAGCTCGACGCCGAGGGCGGCCAGACCGGCGGCGAAATCCTCCAGGCCCGTCTTGTCGTAGACAGACAACAGCGCACGCACCGGCAATGACCGTACCAGGGTGGCGCCGGGTGGGGTCCGCCGGCGGCTGGCCGATGCTCGCCGAGACGGCGGCGGCTGTTCCAAAAAACGGTCCAGAGCCCTAGGCCGGGGCGGCCGGGACGAGTAGTGTTTGTTTCTGCCCCAGCGGGGGCAGGTGAAGTGGCGAGGGAACTTCCAGGCAGGGACCACCCGTGGCAATTCCCTCGCTACGCTCGGACAAGACGTCTCGGGACAGATGAGGAGTGCTGTGAGCGGGGACCTCCAGAGCAACCAATGGTGGCTCGCCTCTGACGGCAAGTGGTATCCCCCTGACTTGCATCCGGACGTCCGTGCTTCGGTGCCCGAGGAGCGGGACCGCAACGCGGCGCTCCTGAACGCCGCGATCGGCGTCGCTCGAGTCCGGGAAAAAGTCTTTGCCGAGGTCCACGGCGAGCGCAGCGAGTACTCATCCTTCGGCGGAGACGAGGCCACTCGCCCCGGCCCGCCTGGGGAGGCAGGCTACCGCAGGTCTGGGCAGGAAACTGGACTGCGACCAGGCACGGAGCCGCCGCCCCGCTTCAGAGCCCGACAGAGACCCATGCCGTCTGAGGCGCGAGAGCCACCACAGTCTCAGCCAGTCGTGGCGAGGCCTGAGACACGTCGGAAGCCAGAGACCCTGCAGAGGCCGAACGGCGGGCAGCAACCGGCTCGGTCGCGTTTTGGGCTCAGCCGCCAGACGCCCGCGGCACCTCGCGCCGAGGCCCCAGCCGCGCTGACCGCTCGCGCCCTGGCCGCGCCTCCGGCGCCGGCGCCGCGTTGGAAGCCAGAAGCGCCGCGCCGGATCCCACAAGCACCTCGTTGGACGCCAGAAACCAGGCCTGACCGCTCTTACGTGCCCGAGCCAATCACGTCGTTCGCACCTGCGCCCATCACGCCCGAGACCGCGACACTGCCTCCTCCGCCGCCGCAGGCCGCACCGCCCGTTATGGAGGCCGCGGTCGTTGTGGATGCGGTCGTCACGGAAGCCGCACCGCCCGTTATGGAGGCCGCGGTGACGGAAGCCGCACCGCCCGTTATGGAGGCCGCGGTCGTTGTGGAGGCGGTCGTCACGGAAGCCGCACCGCCCGAAGTGGAGGCCGCGGTCGTTGTGGAGGCGGTCGTCACGGAGGCCGCACCGCCCGAAGTGGAGGCCGCGGTCGTTGTGGAGGCGGTCGTCACGGAGGCCGCACCGCCCGAAGTGGAGGCCGCGATCACGGAGGCCGCACCGCCCGTTATGGAGGCCGCGGTCGTTGTGGAGGCGGTCGTCACGGAGGCCGCACCGCCCGAAGTGGAGGCCGCGATCACGGAGGCCGCAACGCCCGTTATGGAGGCCGCGGTCACGGAGGCCGCAACGCCCGTTATGGAGGCCGCGGTCGTTGTGGAGGCGGTCGTCACGGAGGCCGCACCACCCGAAGTGGAGGCGGTCGTCACGGAGGCCGCACCGCCCGAAGTGGAGGCGGTCGTCACGGAGGCCGCGGTCGTTATCGATGAGCTGCGAACTCCTCCGTCGCCACCACCGCCCCCGGCCGCGCCAGCACCCGAAGGACGCGTGCTTCCGCCAATGGCGCGGCGCCGACCTACCAGGGTCCGGTCGAACTCGGACCTTCGTGACGCGGTGGCGGACGCCGTCGCTCGTGCCGCCGCTCAGGGGCCACTCGTTCCACGGGGACCTGATGAAGAGTACGAAGAGACAGGCGCCGAGATGGCTCAGTCCTCGGCCCTCTGGCCGGAGAGCCCCGCGGAGACGCCGTCATCCGAGGAGGCAACCTCGGTTCTGGGCGCTCCGATCTCCCCGGCGACCGACGAGCAGCCGACATTCGGGCCGCCCGCCTCCGCCACCACCGAACCGGAGGTGGATCCCTACGAAGAATTTGCTCGGCTGGCAGCCGAGCACGCCATCGCCGACACAGCCCCGAGAGTTCACTACGGCCGCCTGCCGACCTGGAAGCCAGTCGCGGCCCCACCAGCCGAAGAGGCAGTCGCGGAGACGGCCGAGGAGGCCGCCGAAGAGACAGCCTGGCTAGCGCCCGCTGAGATCGCTGCGGAGGCAGTTGACGAGACGGCCGAGGAGGCCGCCGAAGAGACAACCTGGCTAGCGCCCGCTGAGATCGCTGCGGAGGCAGTTGACGAGACGGCCGAGGAGGCCGCCGAAGAGACAACCTGGCTAGCGCCAGCGGAGACCGTTGCTGAGGTAGTTGACGAGACGGCCGAGGAGGCCGCCGAAGAGACAACCTGGCTAGCGCCGGCTGAGACCGTTACGGAGGTAGTTGCGGAGACGGCCGAGGAGGTTGCCGAGGCTACAGCCTGGCTAGCGCCGGCTGAGACCGTTACGGAGGTAGTTGCGGAGACGGCCGAGGAGGCAGCCTGGCTAGCGCCGGCTGAGACCGTTGCGGAGGCAGTTGACGAGACGGCCGAGGAGGCCGCCGAGGCTACAGCCTGGCTAGCCCCAGCTGAGACCGTTGCGGAGACGACCGA
>JBEKBT010000109.1:0-8944 GCA_050015255.1 Acidimicrobiales bacterium | reverse complement strand
TGCGCCTTTTGTTCGAAGGCGATGTCTGGCTGCCGAGCGGCGTTGCCCGGACCTGAGCGGCCAGGAGCACACCATCTGGCCGAGTTCCCTCACGGTCAGATGAAGACCTGAACAGTTACCAACGGCGAAAGGGGCGGCACTGCATCCGGGCGGTAGGAACCATTCGGCGAAAGCGCTCCAACCCAGAAAAGAATCCGGAGACACGTGCTACGAAACTGCGGAAGGTCAAGAAAGTGCGCAGGATGATCGAAGAGGGTCATGAGTTCTTCGTGTATGGCAGCAAGACAACGACCACAGTAAGGGTATTTGACTGCAAGTGCGGTTGTAACAAGGAATCCCTGCGAGCGCTGCATGCATTGCCAGATCACACCACGAAAGACAAGTTAGACGACTTGAGGCTATGCAACTTCCGCTAGGCACGGCGCAACTTCCGCTCGGCACGGCATAGTCGCGTGAGAGCCGGGGGCGATCGTGATGGCCGTTGCAGGCGCCGCTCGGCGATCTCCAGCGGGGGCGCTCAAGTGGCCTGCAGCACCTGCTCGATCGCCCGGGCGAAGCCGCGTCTCGCACTTTCGGCGCTGAAGGCCTGTGCGCGCTCGAGGCCGGCTCGGACAAGCGCCTCGCGAAGCGGGGCGTCGGTCAGCACGCGTTGCACCGCTGTCGCGACGAGCACGGGCGACTTCGAGGCAAGGACGATCCCGGCATCGAGCACCGTCTCGGGAACGGCGGTGACACCGTAAGCCACCACCGGCAGACGGTGGTGCATCGCCTCGAGCAGCGGTGCACAGAAACCCTCGTGGTCCGAACAGCACACGAACACCTCTGAGCTCGCGTAGTAGGCGGAGAGCTCGCCTGAGCTGACCGAACCTGCGAACTCGACCGCTCCGGTCAAGCCGAGCGCGGAGACGTAACGGTGCAACGCGTCGGCGTACGCCGGGCAGCTCTCGCGGCCGATCAGGTGCAGCCGCGCCTCGGGATCGAACATCCTCCGAGCGCACACGAGCGCCTTTATGACGTCTTGATGCGCCTTGTGCGGCAACATCTGGCCGACGAAGAGCCAGTCGTGGCCCCCGCGCGCGCGTGCCACCGCGAGGCGGTCGACCACCCGTTGATCAGGAGGGCAGGAGAAATTGGTCGTGTCAACCATGAGCGGGGCAACCGTCGTGTCGCGATAGCCGGCCTCCTCCAGCTCCAGGCGATTGAACTCCGAGTCGGCAAAGCCGATCTCGACGATGGGGGCCAGTTCCGCCAACTGCTTGCGCCCGAGCCGGATCTCCCCCCCAAGGTGAGGCAACCAGCGCTCGACGAGCTCCGCCGGGCTGATGTTGTGGTAGTCGAGAAGCTTCAGGCCCGGGTGCGAGGCGAACACGTCGGCGGCCGGCGAGCCGATCGAGGCCTGGTAGCAGACCCACTGACGCTCCGGCCGTTCGCGAGGGAGGTCCTCGAGGAGATGGACTCGACCGTGGAGTCCCGGTCCCATGTTGCGTGCATAGATCTCTGAGACAAACCCCATCGAGTGCAGGACCTTCTGGGCCTCCAGCGCGTGGTGGCTCACTGCATCACGCTCGACGATGGAGGGAATGATCTGATCGATCCGAATCGGTCGGGCCCTCATGAAAGGTCGCCGCTCACATCAGCGAGGCGGGAAATGGGCGCCGTGCGGAGACCGCGAAGACGTCCGGCTCGCTCGCGTCAGACGTGCTCGGGTCAGGCTCGAACACCGCCAGCTCGGAAAGCCCGAAGTGGGCCAGGAGGTGGCACCAGGTGACAGGGTGCAGCGGCCGCCCGGGCGCCAGATCGGCGGCCACCGGGTCCATGGCGACCGTGACTTCGGGTCGTGCACTCACGAGCACGACCACTCCTCCGGGGGCCAGGGCACGCGCAGCGAGCTGTGCCAGCGCCCGAGCCGCGCCCGGCCGCAAGCGGTCGACCACGCCGGTTAGCAATATGCCGTCGAAGGTCTCACTTTGCGTGGCGGCGAGATACTCCAAGGTGCCGGCCGCGACGATCTTGCCGGTGCCGGCGGCCCGGACCGACGAGCGCGGGTCGGCCCCACGTGCATCGAGACCCCGGGCAGCAAGCATCTTCACGAACCGTCCGTCACCGCACTCGGCATGCAGGACAAGGCCCGGCCTCCCCGGAACCTCCTGCGACTTGGCGGCGCTCAGGCGCTCGAGCACCCAGGTCAAGAGAGGACCCTCTAGCGCCGGGTATGTCGTCGCGGCAACCGAAGCGGCCAGCTCACGGGGCCGGACAGCCGAGAGGACCCGAGAGGCGAGCGCGGAGCCGGCTGCGAGCCGTTCCACGCGGTCCAAAGTGACGTGCGCCTGGGTCCAGACCGACTCTCCCGCGCGGGCGGCGCCGAGCGCGCTGCGGCGCTCGAGACGGTGAAACGACGACCCCAAGCGCCGGCGAGCGAGCGTCGTCGCCTGCCTGCGAAGTCCCGCCAGGCTCAGGGGGCCTGCCACGCCGGTGACCGGGGTGGCAGAGCCGGTCTCGCCGACCGAAGGCATCCCTGCGCCAGAAAGGCTCGCCTCTGCGACATCCTCGAAGCAGGCCTCGAGCTCGTCCTCGAGCCCCGGGGGCACGCACCCGGACGCCCGCAGCTCGCGCGCCTGTGCCTCGATCTCCGCTACGACCTCAGAGGTCATCCTGCAGCCGATACCGCCGAACCGGACTGTGTCAATGAGTTCAGTTCGATCCTGAGCGGCAATCTCACGAAACCCGTGGCCCTGCCGGAGCTCACGATCGTGAAGGTGGTGGCGGGCTCGAGGCGGGCGTGAATGACGCCGCCCCCGGCATCTTGAATCCAGACGTTGATCGTGAAGGTCCCGTCGAGCAGAGGAAGCTGGTCGAAGTCGAACTCCACGCGGTAGCGACCGGGATCGAGATCGTGAACCTGACCGAACTCGGGCATGGCGCTGTCGCAGTTGAGCACGAGAAAGCCGTTGTTCCCGAGCATCTCGCAACCGAAGGCCACGTCAGTGAGCGGCTCGTTCACTTGGAAACTGAGCTCGAGGCGAAGGGAGTCCCCGGGGGCGAGGAAGTCGCGCCCGGGCGGGCCGGAATGGCGGGCGACCGCATCGGTGATGACCACGCGCCGTTCCGGTTGCAGGAAAGGTCCGCTGGCCCCGGACCCGTCCTGCTCCTCGGGCGCTATCGCAGCGGGAACCTCCCCCGCCAGCAGGCAATCGCGGAAGGCCCTGATCGCCTCACCCGGCGGGCCGACCGTGACCATCTTGCCGTTCTCGAGCACCACGACGCGATCGCACACCTGGCGCACCGTGCCGGCCGAGTGCGACACGACCACGATCGTCCGGCCCTCGGTCTGGAACTGGTGAATCCGGTCCAGGCACTTTTCCTGGAAGCGCTCGTCCCCGACGGCGAGCACCTCGTCGATGAGCAGCACGTCGGGCTCGACGTTCACCGCCACGGCGAAGCCGAGGCGGACGTACATGCCCGATGAGTAGAAACGGACCTGGTTGTCGATGAAATCCTCCAGCTCCGCGAACGCGACGATGTCGTCGAAGCGACGCGCGATGTCGCGGCGCGAGAGCCCCAACAGGGAGGCGTTGAGGTAGATGTTGTCCCTTCCGGACAGCTCAGGTTGAAAGCCGGCGCCGAGCTCGAGCATCGCCGCCAGATGCCCGCGCACGACGATCTGGCCCGAAGTGGGCGTCAGAATGCCGGCAATGCACTTGAGCAAGGTCGACTTGCCCGAGCCGTTCCGGCCGATTATCCCGAAGGTCTCACCGGTGCTGACCTGAAATTCCACGTCGCTGAGTGCCCAGAAGTCCTCGTGAGGCACGTGCCCGGCGTGCAGGATGCGCTCTTTCAAGGACGTGTACTTCTCCTTGTAGAGACGGAAGCGCTTGGAGACGTCCTGGACGTCGATCGCCGTCTGCAGGTGGCTCAGAGCTCCTCGGCGAAGTTGCCCTCGACCCTGCCGAAGATCACCATCGCGCACAGGAAGAGAATCACGGACACGAGCAGGATGATCGAGAGCATGGCGAAGTACCAGTGCTCGCCATAGGTCGCGATCGGAATGGGATGGTCGCGCGGCGCCACCGTTCCGTAGATGAAGCGCTGGAAGGCGAGGACGATCGTCACCAAGGGATTCAAGAGGTAGACCCACAGAAAGCCCACGCGGGTCAACTTGGTGGCGACAGTTGTGTACATGTAGACGATCGGCGCGCTGAAGAACCCCGCCACGAGCAAGACCTCGATCAAGTGCTGGACGTCGCGCAAATAGACCGTGACCGCAGAGAGGAATATGGCGAGCGCTCCCGCGAACACGACGTCACAGAGGAGAGCGAGGAGCATCACGGGCAGGAACTTCCAATCGGGCATGACCGAGAACCCGATGAGGAAGCACACCATGATGCAGGCCTGGAAGAAGAAGTAGCAGATCGAGGTGCCCACCTGGGCGAGGGCGAGTATCTCCCGGGGGAACGAGACCTTCTTCACGATCCCCGCCTGGGCGACGAGCACGCCCGCCGAGCTGAGCAGCGAGTTGTTGAACAGGTTCCAGGGCAGCAGGCCGGCGAACAGATAGATGGCGAACAAGGCGATGTGGTTCTCCAGGAAGTACTTGAACACCACGTAGTAGACGAGGAGGACCAGCGCCGGGTTCAGGAACGACCAGAGAAAACCGAGGACGCTGTTCTTGTAGCGAACCTTCAGCTCCTTGCGGACTAGGAAGATGACCAGCTCTCGCGCCTGCCAGATCTCGACGAACCGATTGCGCAGGCTGACTTTGCCGGAGACGACCCGCAGCGGGAGGTCCCGGTCCTCCTCCAACCCGGGGTGAAGCAGCGGAGCCGTCGGATTCGGTGCAACTTTCATCACCCGAACCCTAGCCAAGAAAGGCTCTCACGGCCGACGCGGCAGCTCTCCAGGCTCGGCGTTCCCCCCTCGGCCCAGGCCACCGGTAAGCTCCGCGAGGAAACGAGGGCACCGAAGGAGACGATTGACCGTGACGTCCATCGGCCGCCGCAGCTGGAGCCAAGCGAAGTCCAGCTTGACGACGAAGTTCGACGACCGCGTCACGCTGCCGCTCGCCGACGTGCTCGAGCGCGTCACCCAGCTGCAGCAGCAGGTCGAGGAGTTGACCAGCATCATCAAGGTGCAGGCCGACGTGGCCAACCAGACGACCGAGCTGCTCGGGCGACTTCTCGCCACCTCCGCGAACCGTCTCGAAGTGCTCGAGGACTCGCTCCGCCAGCTCGCGCCCGCCGGGGCGACGCCCGCCGATCCCCCTGTCTCCGGGGACCCGTCGCAGCACTGAGCCCGGCCCCTCAGCGTGAGCAACGGTCCCGTCGTCGTCGACATTCAGGCCCTGCAGAGCCCGGACTTCCGGGGCAGGGGAATCGCCCGCTACGCCTACGAGCTCACAGTCGCGCTCGAGCGGGGGCATCCCGATCTGATCTGCCGGTACCTGCTGAACCCGGACCTGCCCCCTCCAGGTGATCTCGGACCGCTGCTGAGCTCGGGGAAGGTCGACTACCTGGGGGTGCCCGACTCGGCCCGCGTGCTGCACGTGCTCTCGCCGTTCGAGCTCGGGGTCCCCATCGACCGTGTGTGGCCCAGATGGGCCCATGAGCGCGGGCTGCGTTTCTGCGCCACCGTCTATGACCTCATCCCGCTCGAGCACCCTCACCCCTACCTGGAAGACGTCCGCCAGCGCCTCACCTACTCGGCCCGGCTCGAGGTGTTGCGGGCGGCCGATGCGCTGGTGACGATCTCCCCGGCAACAAGCCGGTCGCTCGAGAGGAACCTCGGTATCGACGCCCGCAAGCTGCACATGGTCGGAGCCGGGACGGCGCCACGGTTCGTGCCGGCAGAGTCCGAGGAGGTCGCCCGTTCGCTGGCCCGAGAGGCTGTGCCGGGCCTCGAGCCCCGCTTCGTCCTCTACCCGGCCGGAAGCGACGGCAGGAAGAACGTCGAGGCGCTCGTAGTCGCTTTCGCCCGCCTGCCCGAGGCGTTGCGCAGCACGGTCCAGCTCGTCGTCGTCGGCCAGCTCCCCCCGTTGATGGCGAACCACTTCCGCCACGTGGCAGCCAGAGAGGGCATAGCGGGCCGAGTCCTGTGCACAGGGCACGTCTCCGAGGAGGCGATGCTTCGCCTTTACCAGGCGACCGAGCTCTTGTGCTTCCCATCGCTCATCGAGGGCTACGGCCTGCCCGTCGCAGAGGCGATGGCGTGCGGCGCCGTCGCGATCGTCTCGGACGTGGACCCGTTGCGCGACCTGGTCGCGCCCGAGGCCCGTTTCGACCCTCACAGCCCGGAGGCGATCAGTAGAGCAATCGAACGGGCGCTCTGCGACGAGAGCTTCCGCCAAGCGGCGCGTGAGCACGCCCGCGCCGGGCTCACGAGCTGGGCGGAGGTCGCGGACCGCACCGCCGCGGCTTACGAGGAACTGCTGGCCCGGCCCGGCTGGCCATGGCACCGGCACCGGCGCGTCGCAATCGTCTCGCCGTTCCCGCCCCTTCCCTCCGGGATCGCGGACTACAGCTTCCGTCTCGTCGAAGAGCTGGCCGCTCTCGGTGATCTCGACATCGACTGCTTCGCCGACGGCCTGGACCGCTCGCCGCGGCCCTCGAGCGCCCCGGCGGGGCTCGCGATCTACGACGCTCGTTTCCTGTCGACCGTGGAAGCCGCCACTGCCGGGTACGACCAGGTCGTCTACGTCCTCGGCAACGGCGAGTTCCACACCGCGGCTCTGGCATCGCTCCGGCGTCGAGGCGGGATCGTCCTGGCCCACGAGGTCCGTTTGAGCGGCCTGTACCGATTCGCGGCGGACTCGACCGTCGCGGTGCCAGATGGGGTCGCCGGGTCGATCCGGAGGA
This sequence comes from Acidimicrobiales bacterium, assembly GCA_050015255.1. Taxonomy (GTDB): domain Bacteria; phylum Actinomycetota; class Acidimicrobiia; order Acidimicrobiales; family Bog-793; genus Fen-455. Next base: position 2,096 of record JBEKBT010000109.1, on the reverse strand, counting down.
TCTACGGCCCGCTCCTGCCCGAGGGGCTGGCCGCCTCGGGAGAGGTCACCGCGGTCGAGGCGGAGCGATACGGCCTGCTCATGGCACGCGAGGTCATCGCTCTCGCCGACCGGTTCCTCGTCACCTCGGCTGCTGCCGCCCGCCTGGCGCGTGTCGAAGCCGGACCGGAGCTGGCGTCTCGCATCGGCGTCGTCGGCTTCGCCACCGAGATGCCCCGAAGCGCAGGCACCTCACGCTCCGGGCTCGCCGGGCTCGAGCCAGGGGCTCGTGTCCTTGCCAGCTTCGGGATCGTCGACCCGATAAAGCAGCCTCACAAGCTGGTGCGCGCCTTTGCCGCCTTGGCCGCTCAGTACCCGGACCTGTTGCTGGCCCTGGTCGGCCCGGTCAGCACCGCGCTGGCCGACGAGCTCGGAGCCCTCGGCCGGACGCTCGGCCTCGAGGGACGGCTTTTCATCACCGGGCGCGTCGAGACCGAGACCTACCTCGACTGGTTGCAAAGGGCCGAGGTCTCGGTTCAGCTGCGGGCGTCGTTCTCGGGCGAGGCGTCCGCTGCGGTCGGCGACTGCCTTGCCGCCGGTGTGCCCATGATCGTGAGCGACGTCGGCTGGATGGGCGAGCTGCCTGATGATGCCGCCGCGAAAGTCCCAGTTGACGTCAGTGCCGTCGAGCTGGCTGAGGCCTGCAGACGGCTCCTCGACGATCCGGCGGCGCGAAGTGCGCTCTCCAGGGGCGCGCGTGACTACGCCGAGGCGCACAGTTTCCAGGCAGCGGCCCGCGCACTTCTCAACATCCTCAAGGGGACCGGAGGCCTTCAGGCGGTCCGCTCCGGCCGCAGCACGGCGTAGAGCCGGCGACGAGCGAGGCGGACGCCCCTCGCCATCGGGCGGAGCAACGGTCGCCGGTCGGCAGCGGCGAGAGCCAGGCGGGCGAGGTCAGTGGGCTTGGGCGCCGCCTCGGGGCCCAACAGGGCCACGTCCGCCTCGGTCATGGCGATGCCGGGTACGGCCAGCCGGTCCCAACCGGGAAGATGGACCGAGTCGGACGACGCGAGGGCGCGCCTCTCGCGGGCCGCCCTCTTGCGCACGAGCTCGAGCACGTCCTCGACCGAGGCATCGGACCCCTTGCCCCATCCGCCGGCGTCGGCATCTTCCTGTTGCGCAGGAGGAGAGCTCACGACGAGACGCTCGGCCTGCTTCCCCACCTCGGCAATGAACTCGGCGCGCTGGTCCTCGCCTCCGACCACGATCCGGTCGGCCCTGCGCCAGACCCGAAGGGCGGCGCGGCCGCTCGGGCCCCCGGGAAGGTCCTCCGGGCGCTCGAGGCGGATGACGACCTGGCGACCACGACGCAACGCGAACGAGAGCGCGATCAGAGACAGCGCTCGCTCCAGGCGACTGGCGCGCACCCGCACGGGCAAGCCCGGCTGCAGCTGCACGACGACCGAGTCGAAGCCTGAGACCATCGTCCAGAGCTGGACGCATCCCGGTATCCCCGTCGCGCTCAGGTAGCGGTGGGCGGTCGCGACCGGGTCCGGAGCGACGACCTCGACGGTGTGCCCTTCGGCGAGCAGGCTCGCCACCTCCTTGCGCAGGGCCTCGGCGCGGGCGCGCTCTGGCGGCGGGAGCGATCCGACGACGAGAACCCTCATGCCCGGCGCCTTTCCTGGCAGCGAGGTTCCTGGCGCAGCGGTTCCTGGCATTCCTGGCAGCGAGGTTCCTGGCGCAGCGGTTCCTGGCATTCCTGGCATTCCTGGCGCAGCAGTTTCTGGCGCAGCGGTTCCTGGCGCAGCCCCGACTGCCCGTACCACCTCACAGGAAGGCCTCGAGCGAACGCTCCATGGCATCGAGCACCGACGGCCACCTGTAGTTGGCGAGCACGTAGTCGCGCCCCTTGCGGGCAAGTTGTGCGGCTTGTCCCGGCGCTTCCGCAACGAACCGTAGGCATTGGCCGAGCTCGAGCTCGTCGCCGTAGAGAAGACCTCCTCCGGACCGCTCGCAGTGCCAGGTGACGACGTCGCTCTGGCGGTTCGCGATGACGATTGTCTCGGCGAGCCAGGCTTCCATGATCGTGCGCGAGAAGCTCTCGTTGGCGCTCGG
>JBEKBT010000108.1:0-8985 GCA_050015255.1 Acidimicrobiales bacterium | reverse complement strand
CCCGTGGCTATCAAAGACCCCCGACTCAAGGCTGCGCTGGCAGACCTTCGCGGCGGTGAGAGAGCGGTTCAAGATGCGGTCGCAGCTCTGGCCGCGCAGCTCGACAGCCTGATCACTCAGGTTGGCAATCTCAAGGCAGAGGTTGGCACTCTCGCGGCCCAGATTGGCGAGATGGCGACCGATGTGGAGGTGCTGAAGAGGCGGACCAGCCCGGAAGAAGACTGAGTGGGCCAAAACCGCAGCTCAGCCATACCGCTCGCGGTCCGACGGCCAGTTCGGCTGGAAGAGGTGCCACTGCTCAGGCGCCAGGCGGATGAGCTCCTCGAGCGCGTGCGCCATGTCCTGGGTGAGGCGATGGACGTCCTGGCGCATCCGCCCGCTGCGTGTCGAGTCGAGCGGGGGCTGCAGGACGGCGTGGTAGAGCCCGTGACGCCGTTGATAGATCGCGCACGGCATCAAGGGAGCGCCCGAGCGCAGAGCCAGTAACGCGGGCCCGGCCGGTAGGGTCGTCCTCTCACCGAAGAACTCCACCTCCACTCCGTTGCCCGCAAGGTCGCGATCCGCGAGCAGTCCCACGACACGACCTTCCCGGAGCGTGTCCAGGAGGCGGACGGTCGTGCCGGGCCCCGGGGGCAGCACCGTCAGCCCGAGCGCTTCTCTCTGGGAGGTGAACCATTCGAACAGCTCCGGCGGTTCCAGCAGCTCGCCGACAGTGGTCATCGGGTACCCCTGCTGGGCGAGCCAGCGGCCGCCGTACTCCCAGGAGCCGACATGGGGGAGCACTACCACGACGCCGCTGCCCCTTGCCATCTCGACACGTAACCGCTCGAAGCCGTCGATGCTGAAGGTCGACTCGATCTGGTCCGAGCGCAGCGCCCCCACCCGCGCCGACTCCACCCAGTAGCGCGCGTAAGAGACGAAGGCACCCGTGACGAGCCCGTCCACGACCGCCTCGTCGGCATCGGGCCCGAGAACTCGGCGAAGGTTGGCCCGAACGAGAGGACGTTTCTCTCGCCAAAGGGCCGAGATCGTCAAGCCTGCGAAAGTCGCGAGCGCCGCCGCAATCCGCGGGGGGATCAGCCGGAGCACGGCCGCCAGGCCCCGATAAACGAGGTAGAGCGCCCACTGACGCGCCCTGATCGTCACCGGCTGCCCGACAGGCGACAGGTCTCCTGTCAGCTATCGGTTCCCGTCTGCCGGCGACGCCCGGACCGCACGAGGCTGCGACGCTCTGCCTCAACTTGCGTGCGGCGCAAGCCGGAACGCTCTGTGGCAAGCACGCGGCGCAACCTCACACCGAGCGGCTCGTCCCGGCGCCGGGCACGCACACGGCTCGGCGTCGTCGCCCGGCGCCTCGTGCCCGCCGCTCGCGGCTCACGCCAAGCCTGCCAGCGCGACTCGACCCGCCCACGGCGCCAGGCTCCGCGAGTGCTCTCGGAGCTCGCGAGCTCCGGGCTCGCCTGGCGCCAGACCTTCGCGAAACGCTGCACGGCAGTAAAGGCGGAAAGGGCCAGCAGCAGCCCGAGCAGCGGCACCAGGGTCACGTGGAACAGCAAGGCCACCCCAAGCAGGATGAGGCGCTCGGCCCGTTCCATGAGGCCGCCCTTGGCGTCGAAGCCGAGGGACTCCGCCTTCGCGCGCTCATAGGAGATGACGGTGCTGACGCCAAGGATCGCGAACGGCAGCAGCGCCATCCTCGGATCGGTACCCGAGGCCAGGTACCACGCGACCCCGCCGAAGATGAGGGCGTCGGCCACGCGGTCGGCCACCGAGTCGAAGAAAGCTCCCTTTTTCGAAGCCGTGCCCGCCGCCTTCGCGACGACGCCGTCGAGGGTGTCCATGAGGCCACCGACGGTAAGGAGCACGATGCCGATCCACATGTGTCCGAGTCCGATGCAGACACCGGTGGCGGCCGCCAGCACGATCCCGAGGCAGGTGACCTGGTTCGCGCTCACGCCGAGGCGCACCAGTCGCGACCCGATCGCAAAGCCGTTGCGGATCCCGGGCTTTGCTGGCTCGCCCGGGCCTGGGGCGAGCGTGGGCGCCCCTGTCGCGATGCTCACCCCAGGGTCGAGCGCGGCCAGGTCCTCGACGTGGGCATCATCTTTGCCGTCCGCCGTTGGCTGGCCCCGGTGGCCGTCTATCATGTCGCTCCTGTCTGGCAAGCACTGCCTAGAAAACGCGTGTCTCACCACATCGCGCGACGCGTACTCTCTCCTTAGGAGGTTACCAGAGCAGTTCGCCCGTCCCGCAGCCTCTTGCTGGTGCGCACGCGCCCGGTAGGCTGCCAACCTGTCAAAACAGAGCTTGTCGACCAGCCACCCCGGTGAAGCCGGTCGCGGGAAGTGAGGTACCGACGTGAACACCGTGCCGTCCGCGAAAATCCGCAACGTCGCCCTGATAGGCCATGGCGGGTCCGGCAAGACGACTCTCGCCGAGGCGCTGCTGGTGGCCGGCGGTGTGCTGTCCCGAGCGGGAAGGACAGAGGATGGGACGACGGTCTGCGATTTCGAGCCCGAAGAGCTCAAGAGGCAGATCTCGGTCTCGCTGGCACTGGCTCCGTTTCTCTACGAGGACTGCAAGATCAACGTGATCGACACCCCCGGCTACGCCGATTTCGTCGCCGAGGTCGAGGCTGGGCTCTCGGTTGCCGACCTCGCGGTGCTCGTCGTGAGCGCAGTCGAAGGCGTCGAGGTCCAATCCGAGGAGACCTGGCGTCTTGCGACCGAACTCGGCCTTCCCCGGCTCGTGTTCATCAACAAGCTCGATCGCGAGCGAGCCGACTTCGAAAGGACCCTCGACCAGCTCCGCGATCGTTTCGGGTCGGGCATCGCACCTTTGGAGCTACCCATCGGCAGCGAGGCCGAGTTCAACGGGGTCGCCGATCTGCTCACCGACACGGCGATCACCTACAGCACCTCCAAGCCGACGACCGGGCCGATCCCCGAGGAGATGTCCGAGCTCGAGCATCGCGTCCGTGAGGCCCTGATCGAAGGGATCGTCGTCGGCGACGACGCCATGACGGAGCGCTACCTCGAGGGCGAGGTGCCCTCCACCAAGGACCTGGAGGCCACCCTCGCCCACGGCGTTGCCGCCGCGACGGTCTTCCCCGTCGTGTGCGGGTCGGCCCTGACCGGCGTGGGCATCGATCGCCTGGCTTCGCTGATCTGCGAGATCGGGCCGAGTCCGCTCGAGCGCGGCTGGTTCAAGGTGCGTGCAGGCGACGAGACGATCGAGTTCCCACGCGACCCGGACGGTCCGCCCTTGGCCCGCGTCTTCAAGACGATCGCCGACCCGTTCGTAGGGCGGATCTCCTTGATGGAGGTGCTCTCGGGAACGCTCAGGCCCGACATGACCCTTTACGACAGCCGCAACCACACCGAGGAGAAGCTGCACGCCCTGCAGGTCATGCGCGGCAAGGAGACCCAGCCGACATCGGCCGCGCCGGCCGGCGACATCGTCGCCGTCGCCAAGCTCGCCGGCGTGCTGACCGGTGACACCCTGGCACCGAAGAACCAACCAGTGGTCGCAGAGGGCCCGAGGCTGCGCACGCCCATCTTGTCCATCGCCGTCCACCCGAAGGCCAAAGGGGACGACGACAAGCTCATGACAGCGATCCACCGGCTGCAGGAGGAGGACACCGCCCTCCTCGTCCGGCGCGACGACGAGACGCACCAGACGGTGCTCTCCGGCATGGGCGACACGCACCTGCAGATCGTGTGCGAGAAGCTCAACCGGAAATTCGGCGTTGCCGTGGAGACCGAGCCCGTCCTCGTCCCCTATCGCGAGACGATCACCAGGGCCGCCGAGGCGGAGGGCAAGTACAAGAAGCAGACCGGTGGGCACGGCCAGTTCGGCGTGGCCAACCTGCGCGTCGAGCCGTTGGAGCGCGGCGAGGGCTTCGAGTTCGTGGACGCGATCGTCGGCGGCGCCATCCCCCGCCAGTTCATCCCCGCGGTGGAAAAGGGCGTGCAAGAGGCGATGACCACAGGCGGCTACTACGGTTACCCCGTCGTCGACGTCCGGGTGACCTGCTACGACGGCAAGTACCACTCGGTGGACTCGTCCGAGATGAGCTTCAAGATGGCCGCTTCCCTCGGCTTCAAGGAAGCCATCGCGGCCGCCGGTCCGGTGGTGCTCGAGCCCGTTTCTCGGCTCGAGGTCACGGTGCCTGCCGCCTACCAGGGCGACGTTCTCGGTGACTTGAACGCTCGCCGGGGCCGTGTGCTCGGCACCGAGGCCGGGGAGCACGATGAGCGAGTCGTCATCGCCCTGGTGCCCGCCTCGGAGATCCAGCGCTACGCGACCGACCTTCGTTCGCTCACGGGCGGCCGCGGTCGCTTTGTCGTGCGTCACGACCACCACGAAGTGGTGCCGGCACCGCTCGCCGAACGGCTTGCGAAGCAGGCCGCCGAGAGCTGAGAGGCAGGCTCGGCCCGCCGCGCCGGGCCCGGCGATCAGATCAGCAGCGAGGTCCAGGCGAGCGCGACCTCACGGCTGCCGGTCAACTCGAGCACCTCGAGAGGTCTGCGGTTCCAGCAGTACAGGTAGAGGTCCGAGGCCAAGCCGACGACGACGGCATCGGCAGGCCCTCTTCCTTCGCTCCAGCGCAACCGGCCGCCGGCAACCTCTACCGTCCACGCCGCCGGGTCGTCAGCGCACGCCAGGCAGAGCACGCCTCCGAGCGTCGCCTCCGGCGCCTCGGGCACGTCGGTGGCAAGGTGGACCGATACCCACTCGTCGATCCCGTCAACGGCCAGCTCCCGATCGATCGACGTCGGCGAGTCGATCGAGATCTCGGTGTCGTAGCGGTGCACTGCCGATTCGAGCGCCATGCGCCTGCAGACCCAGGAGGCGGTCAAGTCGGTGCCGGACCAGTTCCAACAAGGCTCTCCCGGATCGCGATCGCCGAGGGTGACCTGCAGCTCGGCGCAGGTACCTTCGAACCAGTCCATGAGAGCGCTCCCGGCGGGCACGCCTCTTCGCGACGGTTCCGCCGGAGCCTCCGGTGACGCCGCCTCGAGCTGGGCGCGCCAGAAGATGAAGACATCGCCGAGATGCTCGACCAGGTCCGAGAGACGCCATTCCGGGCACGTCGGGACCGGCACCTCGAGATCCTCGTCGCCAGCGTCGAGGATCAGCTCGCACTCGCGCCTGAGCGCCTCGCGGTGCGATTCGTAGTCGAGGCAATGACCGATCACTGACTCATTCTTCCCCGCTGGCGGGCTCGTCCGGCCCGCGGCGGGCACCTCTCTCCAGGCGCGCCTGCGGTGCCCGTGAGCCCGTTTCCAGGCCACCGGGCGCGGGGGAGCTCAGGCGGGGCCGCCGCCGCCCGGATTTCGCGCACGGTCCGCCCCGGATCGGCCACTTCGACGACCACATAGCGGAAACGCTCTCCCGAGCACTCTATGAGCACCGCATTGCGACCGAGCCCGATCGACCAGAACGACCAGCCGTCGAAGCCGTGATAGACGCCGAGTCGCCAGAGTCCCTGACCGTGGTGGCGCCAGTTGCGAAGGCTGCTCCTCACATGCGCCCGGGCCAACGGGTCGTGTTCGACGCGGACGATCGATGCCAGGTCGAACCTGAGACTGGACCTGGTGGCAAGGAGGGAACGCCACCCTTTGAGCCGGACGACGACCTTGTCCCCTTCCAGGTGGCACTCGGCCCACACCCGAGGGGCCCGGCCCGCTCCGGACTGGGAACTGCTCACTTCCAGACGGCCCGCAACTTCGCCCAACTGTCGCCCAGGGCTTCGGGGATCACGCGGGCCCCCGCCACCGAGGTCATGAAGTTCGTGTCCCCGATCCATCGCGGGACGATGTGGACGTGCAGATGGGCAGGGATCCCCGCTCCGCCCGCGCGCCCGAGGTTCAACCCGATGTTCATGCCGTCGGGCCGATAGGCCGCCCTCACCGCCGCCTCGGCACCGAGAACGCCACCGGACAGCTCGGTCGCCTCTTCGGGCTCCAGTTCGGGCAGGTCAGCTACGTGCCGGATCGGCATGACCATCACATGGCCTGGGCAGTAGGGGTAGGCGTTCAGGATCGCGACGGTGAACTCGCCCGTCCACAGCACGTAACGCGCCTCGTCCGGCTCGCCGGAAGCCACGATGGCGCAGAAGACGCACGCCGGTCTTGCCTCCCCGCCCGTCGCGCCGGCGCCGGCGCCGCCTTCGGCACCACCCTGGTCGAACGAGCTCAAATAGCTCGACCGCCAACCCGCCCAGAGGTGGTCGAGGCTCACGGGGCCCCCTCGTCGACAGAGCCGAGACCGCCCGGGATCGGAGGGGCCGCCTCCACTCGCAACCGTTCCACGAACGAGTCGAGGCCGATGCCGCGCTCGGGCGCGTCGGAGCCACGTGCGTTCACACCGACTGTCCCCTCGGCGAGGTCCAAGTCACCGACTACGAGGATGTAGGGCAGCTTCTCCAGCTTTGCGCGACGGATCCTCGCCCCTAAGGGCTCGTCGGCGTTGTCCGCCTCGGCGCGCACCTTGGCTGCGGCCAACCGCTCCCGCACCTCGTTCGCGTAAGAGGCGTGGTCGTCGCGCACGGGCAGCACACGGACCTGCACCGGTGCCAGCCAAGTCGGCAGCGCCCCTGCGTAATGCTCGAGGAGGATGGCGAAGAAGCGCTCAACCGATCCGAACAGTGCCCGGTGGATCATGATCGGCTGATGCCGGGCGTTGTCCTGTCCGACATACTCCATGGCGAAGCGCTGGGGCATCTGGAAGTCGACCTGGATCGTCGAGATCTGCCAGGTTCTCCCGATCGCGTCCCGCACCTGGACCGAGATCTTCGGGCCGTAGAAGGCGCCGCCGCCGGGATCGAGCGTGAGCTCGAGGTCCATGGCGAGCGCCGCCAGGCGGAGCGCCTCGGTCGCCTCCTCCCATTCGGAGTCGGTGCCGACCGCCTTTGCCTCAGGCTTGGTCGACAGCTCCAGATAGAAGTCCTCGAGGCCGAAGTCGCGCAGAAGCTCGAGCACGAAGCTCAACAACGAGTGCAGCTCGGCCGCCATCTGCTCACGGGCGCAGAAGATGTGGGCGTCGTCCATGGTCAGGCCGCGCACACGGGTGAGCCCGTGGACGACACCGGACTTCTCGTAGCGATAGACCGTCCCGAACTCGAAACAGCGCAGCGGCAGCTCACGGTAGGAGCGCTGCCGGGCTTTGTAGATCAGGATGTGGAAGGGGCAGTTCATCGGTTTCAGGTAGTACTGCTGGCCCTCGTCGAGCTCCATTGGAGGGAACATCCCCTCCGCGAACCAGCCCAAATGGCCTGAGGTCTCGAACAGCTCCGCCTTGGTGATGTGAGGCGTGTTCACGAACTCGTAGCCGGCCTGTTCGTGCCGGGCTCTCGAGTAGTCCTCCATCACCTTGCGAACGAGGCCACCTTTGGGGTGGAACACGGCCAGTCCCGAGCCGAGCTCGGGGGGGAAGGAGAACAGGTCCAGCTCGGCGCCGAGACGCCGGTGGTCACGCCGCTCGGCCTCCTCGATTCGCAGCAGGTAGGCCCCGAGCGCCTCCTCGGACTCCCATGCGGTGCCGTAAACCCTTTGCAGCTGTGGCCTGTGCTCGTCGCCGCGCCAATAGGCCCCGGCCACGCGGGTCAGCTTGAAATGGCCGAGGCGAGCGGTCGAGGGCACGTGCGGGCCGCGGCACAAGTCGACGAACCCCGGGCCGTTCCTGTAGGCGCTGACCTCGCCGGGACTGCCACCGGCCTCGGCCGCGAGCTCGTCGTCGAGCCCTGTGGCAGCCTGTGCCACGCCCTCGATGATCTCGCGCTTGTACGGCTGGTCGGCGAAGATCTCGAGCCCTTCGGAGATCGTGTGCTCCTCCCGTACGAACGGCTGCGACTCGGCCATGATCGCCCGCATCTCGGTCTCGATCCGGCCGAGGTCATCGTCGGAAAAGCGCGCCCCGTGCGGCAGCTCGAAGTCGTAGTAGAAGCCGTCCACAATGGCGGGGCCGATCGCGTAGCGCGCCCCGGGCCAGAGCCTGAGCACCGCTTGGGCCAGGACATGCGCAGTCGAGTGCCGGAGCACGCTGCGCCCCTCGTCGGTGTCTGCGGTGACGATACGCACCTCGGCGCCGTCCGCCAGCGGCGTCGAGAGATCGACCAGGGCGCCGTCGAGCTCCGCGGCGACAGCGGCCGAGGCAAGGCGCGGCCCTATCTGCGAGGCGAGATCCGCGATCGTCGTGCCGGCGGGGACGACGCGTGCGGACCCGTCGGGCAACAAGACCGTGATCTCGGTGGACATCTGAGACTCCTCGTGCTGGCAGCCGTCGGCCGGGCTGCTCGGAAGGCTCAGCCTACCGAACCGCTACCGGTGGCTCGTTGAGGCAACTCCGCCCCTTGAGGCCCCTGGCTCATTTGGTCAGCGCGACTCCGAGCAGGAGGGCGGCCTCGCTTATCCCGCGCCCGGCCCCTGCCTCCTCGTCGATCGCCCCGATGGCGCCCGGCGTGTCCAAGTCGTCGTCGAGCCTCGCCCGCACGACCTCGAGGGCGGCGTCCCCACGGCCGGCCGCTCGCCATCGGGCGAGGCGATCTTCTGCACCGACGAGCATCGAGTCGCTCCACTCCCAGCCCGTGCGGTAGCTCTCGGCGAGCAAGGCCAACCTGATCGCGGCCGGGTCGTGGCCCTCCTCCAACAGCTGGTGTACGAAGACCAGGTTGCCGAGGGACTTCGACATCTTCTCGCCTCCCAGGCTCACCATGCCGACGTGCATCCAGTGCCGGACGAACAGTGACCCCGTTGCCGCCTCCGACTGGGCGCACTCGCACTCGTGGTGCGGGAAGATGAGATCGCTGCCCCCGCCGTGAAGATCGATCGTCGTGCCGAGCTCGCGCATCGCGAGTGCCGAGCACTCGATGTGCCAACCCGGCCGGCCCGGGCCCCAAAGCGACTCCCAGGAAGGCTCCCCGGGCGCAGATGGCTGCCAGAGCACGAAATCCAACGGGTCGTCCTTGAAAGGGTCCTCCGG
>JBEKBT010000107.1:0-9076 GCA_050015255.1 Acidimicrobiales bacterium | reverse complement strand
CCTCATGCCTCTGCCTGTTCTACACCCGGCGTGTTGCAGGAACCGTGGACAATCGAGCCGCGGCGAGTCCTCCCGCTGATGGTCATTCGACGAGTCGAGCTGGCCGCCTTCATCCAGGGGTAGCCGCGACCTACGTCATCATCGAGGACCTCGCCGCGGTGCTGTCGGAGGCCGCTGACCCCGTCCTCGGACAGCTCCGAATCGGCGCGAAATGAGGTCGTCGTCTTCACGCCGACCACCGAACAATGAAGGTGGGAACTCGACTCGCTGTGCGAGCTGTGAGACGGAAGAGCGTGTCGCTCGCCGATGACGCCGTCGCCGCGCTCGAGCGGCGCGCTCGCGAGTACGCCGCCAATGTCTCGTGCGTCATCGAAGCGGCCGCGGCAGTCATCGACGGAGGTGGAGCGCCTGCCCGTGCCGTGGCAAGACACCTTGTCCCTGATCGTCGCGGCGGACGCCGGAGCGGTTCCGGCCGACCCCGTCGCGACGTCACCTAGCGATGCGCCGCGAGCCATGTATCGGACGCGCTAGCGCTTTCGCTGACCGTCTTACGACCCTACGCGCTGTGGCCGATCTGTTCGCGCTGGCGCGGCTAAGCGCCGACCAGGCTCCCGAAAATCGCGTCAATTTCCGTCATCCATCGATTGAGCGGTTGCTCATCCCAGCCGAGAAGTGCGACAAAGTTCTCGACGGCCCAGGCGTAGCTCTCCGCGGCGACGAGGGACGCTACGTCGACCCAACCTTGTTCGACGGCGAACTCCGACGACAAGCGGCCATCGGCGGTGTCCTTGGCGCTGAAGAAGACGGTAACCCCCCAATGGGTGCCGTGGGTGACCGCCGAGAAGAGCCTGTAGATGCGCTTCGAGTCCGTCTCGATGTGACGGCCAGCGAAGGTCTCCATCGTCGTCGAGATCGCCGGCCGCTCGTGGCCGTCGACGCGGTCGCCGGCCGAGCTCCGCTCACCGACCTTGACTGCCAGCCCGAGGGCCTCGATCTTCTTCGCCGTCTCTTCGAGGCTGGCATGGTTGCCGAGCTCGGCGCGGGTCATCCCGGTCTCGGTGAGCAACTTGTCAAGCTCCCGCGCGCTGTTCAGTCGATCGAGCGAGAGGCGCGCGACGCGGGTACGCGCATCGATCGTCGGGTCCGTGAGGCGCCACGCGCCCGCGCCGAGCTCCATAGCAACTCGCGCGAGCGCGGTAAGGGAGTAGATGGGCGGAACGTCGGCGCCAAGAAGGACTGCGACTGACTCGAGGTGCTGCACCGCGGCAAACAGGAGGATCCCGGCGTTGTTCACCGCGGCCTGAACCTCGTCACGGAACTCCTTTCCGTCGGTCCGTTCGACATGGGAGAGCTCCTTCCCGAGCTGGGATCCCGGGCGGCCCGCCCAGTCGGGATCGATGGTCAGGTATTCGCTGACGAGGGAACGGGCCGTCCAGAGGAAGCCAGCGATCCGTCGGCAGCGCTCGGGCTCAGGGCGTCGATCCGTCCATCGACCGTCATGCTTGTCCGCCACGTTCGCTCACCGTTCCCTTCTCGGCTTCCCGTACGTACTCGTGAACTCGTCGGCTGCCGCCCTTTGAAGGCGTCGTCGGCGCCTCTGCACCACATTTGCACCACGAAATTCCACGAAATTCCGCGTGACCCTCCCTTTCGCGGGTTGGTGTGGTGAAGCCTTGAACGACCGTCCGTGTCCCGGCCCGGGTCATCGCGCTTCTCCCTGACGCAAGACGCGCTGATTCGCGGGCGGCGGGTCCATAGGGCACGTGTACCGCTCGTGAGCCGCGACAGCGTCGGCCATGGCGTCGCGCCGAGGAGCTATAAAAGCGGAAGATTCGAATCCAAGCCAGCGTCGGCCTAGAAGGTGCAGCCCGGCGGACACTGGACAGCCTCACTGCACGCCTGGACGAACTGGGCCTAGACCCCGAGGACGAAACTCGTAACGCTTGCGCGCGGTACTGATGCCGCGGCGGCCGCAAGGAATCACCGCGGACCAGCCTGACGTTTTCGGACGCCGGCCAAAGGTGGGCGAACTGACCTACGCCGCGACCGCAGTCGCGAGCAGATCCATTGCGTGAGCTGGCAGCATTCTTCGAGCCATGGCACCGTCGTCCGAGTCGAGGAGGTCCCGTAGCGTCCGAGGTTGCTCGGGCTCGCCAAGCGGCAGGGGTTCGACTCTTCGCCATCCTCGGGCCGATGCGGTCTTCACAGCGGCGATGTAGTTCGCCTCGCTCATACGTCCGACGGTGCGGGCGCGCATCAGGAGCGCTGCGAGCGAGACCTGCCAGCGCATCTTCAACTCGAAGAGCGTCGGCCAGTCCGCACACGACGGAAGAGCCTTGTAGATGTCCGCTTCTGGCATGAGGAAGGCGGCTGCGAACTCGTGAGCCTGTTTCTCTACGATCGGCAGCCCCCACACCTGCTCACCATGCATTGCCAGGTGTCCAAGCTCGTGCGCAGCATCGAACCTCGAGCGTGCCTTGTCACCCTTGTCAGTGCCAAGCACAACCACGGGACGATCCGCGAAGGGTAACGAGAAAGCGTCGACGTCCGCCGTGCCGAGGGGAAGGCGCATGACAACGACTCCGTGGCTTTCCAGCAGCCTGACCACGTCTGGGGCAGGGCCCTTGGGGAGCCCCCAGTGTCTACGCACTTCAGCTGCGAGTCCCTCGATCAACTCTCTGTCCTCGATGAGCGGAGGCATCTTGAGCTCCGGCACGGAAGACTGCGGTAACCGCCGACCGAGCTCTGTCAAGGTGACGAGATCGTGAGCGAGCTGAGCGAGCGCTCTCGCCCGTCGACGATCGATGACCGATGTCCGGCGCAACGACCTGAAGAAGCCCTCGTGGGTGTCGACGAGCGGCAGGTCGAGAAAGCCAGGCGGCACTTCCAGGACCGCGGCTAGTCGCTGACGGGTGTCTGCGCTCGGTCGACTCGCGCCGGCCTCGAACTGGCTTATGGCGGCAGCTGTGATTGCCAGCGACCGGGCGAGATCTGCCTGGGTCCATCCCTTGAGTTCGCGGGCGAGTCGGATCCGTCCGGGTTCGAAGGCCGGCTCAGTCATGTTCCAGTCACCCGGTGACACAGGTCGATCGCCCAGGACACACCCGGTGCATCACTCGATCCGCCGTTGGGTCACGAATACAGAGTAGCTGAGCCGCGCGAACGGGACGCGGATATCTGTGCGCTAGACTTAAGTGATTCGACCTCTTCGGCGCAGGGAGCAGACACGATGAGCCTCCATTCTCTCTCTTGGAGAGAGCCTGGCGCTGGCGCGTGCCTGGCCAGGCCCGCCATGTGCTCCAGCCGTGTCTGGCTGCGAGGAGTCGACATGGCACAGATGAGGGCGACCCTGGCAACGGCGGTGGTGGGCTGATGCCGGCCAACCACGTCGATCACGCCGTCCTCGCGGCCTATGCAGCCTCGAAAGTCAATATCCCGTCGGATGAGGCGGCCCGGCGGCGCAGCCAGGTCAACCACCTTCGGTCCCGGTTGGAGTCGTACATCGATGCTCACCCAGACTACGACCTCGTCAAGTTGCGGGCCTCCGGCAGCACAGCCAAGCACACCGCGATCCAGCGCCGCCGCGGCGAGGGGTCGGATGCCGACGTGGCTGCCTACGTCCGCGCCGCCAGCGTCGGTGGCGTCAACGCCGACGAGAGCGGCCTGCTCGACTGGCTGCGCGACCGGTGCATGGAGGTGTACGGCGACACCAAAGTGGCGGACGACTTCGTCATCTCCGACCACGCCGTCGGCATCACCATGCACGGCTCGGGGCTCAAGATCGACGTCGCACCCGTGCTCTACACCGGCGAACCGGACGACCAGGGTTACCTCATCACCCGCCAGGGCGATCGGGTGCTCACCTCGGTGACGCTGCACCTTCGCTTCATGCAGACGCGGCGGGACGCCGCCGGACCGGAGTACCGCGAGTTGATCCGATTGCTCAAATCGTGGGTGCGAGAAGCCAAGCGGGTCGATGGCCAGTTTCGCTGCAAGAGCTTCCTCGTCGAGTTGATCGTGGCGCACCTCTGGGACCTGGGCTGGAACGGGGAGGCGCTGGCGGTCCACGACTATCCGCGGGCGATCGAGCAGGTGCTCTCGTACATCTCGCGGACCGAGTTGCGCAGCCCGATCGTGTTTACCGACTTCTACGCCGTCGGTGACGTGACGGCGTCGAATGACCCGATCCAGGTGTGGGATCCGGTCAATTCCAAGAACAACGTCGTCCGCAGCTACACCGATGGCGACCGGCAGCGGCTCGTGAAAACGGCGACGACAGCCATGGAGGAGGTCGCCTGGGGCGTGCAGGCGCCGACCAAGGGCGACGCCAACGCCGCCTGGCGGACCATCTTCGGACCGGGATTCGAGGGGGCGTGATGTCGACCACCGTCACCCGGACGGCAGCCTTCACCATCACCGAGGCGCGCTACGTCGGGGCCAAGATCGGGACCGATCTTCGTCTGCTCCACAACCTCTATGGCGCGCCCGCGCATGCTCGGATCGACGCCTTCGTTGAGGAGGCGGCGCTGCTGCTGCGTGACCGCTACCTCGGGACCGTCTCCTACGGATTCCGAAACCCGTCGAGCAACGACTGGAAGCTCCGCCTCCGCTACACGGCCACCGTCGGCGGTCAGCTTGTCGACACCCGCCCGGGCTCACTGCCGACCAGCGTCGCCGTGGCCGGCTGCAGCTTCTATAGCCACCTGAGCTAGAGCCCGGAGTTCCTCAACCTCAGTTCTGCCGATCAGACGAGGGTCGAGGCCGCCCTGCCTGTCTCGCGCAGCTTCGGGGAGGAGCCGGCGACGCGTTCGGGCAACATTGGCTCCGGCAACGGCTACTCGCGCAACGGCGTCGGGGTGACCCGTGACGTCTTCACCGCTTTCTGAGCAGCCCACGAGGACACCATGACCGTCGAGGATCTCTTCCACCCGATCATCGAGCTGCCCGAGCGGGTGCGGTCGGCTCGCTACCGTCGGCTCGTCGGTCTCGACGATGTGAAGGATCGGCTGCGTCGAGAGGCGTACCTCCTCGCCGATCCCCGCCGACTTCATGCCTGGGCCATCGAGCATCACGGCGGTGAGTTGCCGGCGCTGGAACTCTTCCGCGATCGCCCTCCCCTCTTCGTCTTTGCCGGCGACGTCGGATCGGGCAAGAGCGCGCTCGCCGAATCGTTCGGCTGCGAGATGGCCGACACCCTCAACCTGACCGTCTACCTGTACCGGCTCAAGCTGAGCGCCCGCGGCAGCGGCCTGGTCGGCGAGATGACGACGCTCATCGGTAACGCCTTCGCCTACATCCTCGCCGAGGGCCGCAAAGCGGCTCGGAGTGCCAAGGGACCGTCCTCAGCACTCGTCGTCGTGGTCGACGAGGCCGACGCCCTGGCGCAGTCGCGGGCTGCCGAGCAGATGCACCACGAGGACCGAGCCGGGGTCGATGCCCTGCTCGCCGGCGTCGACAGCCTTGCCGGTGAGGATGTCCCCGTCATCGTCGTCATGTGCACCAACCGCGAGCGCGCTCTCGACCCGGCAGTGCTCCGTCGCGCCGCCGGCATCTTCCACTTCAACCGTCCGGGGGACGAGGAGCGGCGGGCGGTGCTCGTCGCCGCACTCGAGGGCACCGGCATCGACGACCGAACCCTCGCCGAGCTGGTAGCACTGACGGGACCGCGGGGCGAGGAGCCGAGCTTCACCTATTCCGATCTGACCCAGCGGCTGGTGCCGTCGGCGATCATGGCAGCCTTCCCTGACAAGCCGCTGAATGCCGAAGTCCTCCTCCATGTCGCCGCCGGCATGAGTGCCACCCCCGAGTTCCGTGCGCACGTGTCGTGACCGAGCCACTCCCCGCTCCGAGCCCGACGGGCGTTCGCACCGCCGGGGACCGCTTCCAGTGGCTCGTAGCCTGGTCCGCCTGCATGGCGGCGTTGCTGGACTCAGGCAACGGTGTGGAGAACCCGATCGTGAGCGTCGGCGTCGAGGTGGACGGTGCCGGAAACCTCGACGACGTGGTGCTGTATCGGATGCGGCCGCCGAACACCTACACGCAAGTCAAGTACACCGTCGACAGCAGCACCCCCACCAACCTCGCCTATCTCAGCGCACCGAGCAGCTCGGGTGGCCGATCGATCCTCGCCAAGGTGGCCGACACCTGGCGCCAGCTCACCTCGTCGGGTGAGCCGGTACAGCTCGCCATCGTCAGCAACCGCCAGACCGATCCGAGCGACGCGCTGTTGGCGGCACGGGACTCCCGTACCCGCCGGCTGCTTCCTCGGGCTGCCGGGACGAGCGGCCGCGTGAAGCATGCCCGGGCGGCGTGGGCGACGGCAGCCGGCCTCAGCGAAGAGGAGCTGCTGCGCCTGCTCGCCGTGCTCGATCTCGACCTAGGTCGCGACGTCGGACACCTGTCCGACGAGGCGAGGTACGCCATGGCGGCAGTGGGGCTGCGGGGTGATGAGTCCGGCCTCAACGCCGGCATCGATTGGGTTGCGCGCCAGGTGGTGGCGGGTCGACGCAGACTTGATCTCGCCGACATTCAGGAGGAGATCACGACCGCGGCACTGCGTATCGAGGACACGAGGACGATCGTGTCAATCGCCACGCTGTTGCCCGACCCGCTCGCTGACCATGCCGCACACGCCATCGACTGGGTCGACCGATTCGACGGCGACAGTCCATATGTGAAACGGCACCCGAAGCCTCCCGCCACGTGGGCTGAATTGCAGCGCGACATCGAGGCCATCCCGTCTCATCTCCGCGGCGCCACGAAGGTGACAGTCACGGGGAGCATCCGGCTCGCCCCCGCCTTCGCCGTCGGGGCGGCACTTCGGATGGTCACGGGTTTCGACGTCGCTACCGTGCAGCGAGGCGTCCTCTGGCCGTCCGACGCACCATCGCCACCGCCGATCGTTCCCAGCGTGATCGAGCATGCGGTTGGCCTGGGCGACGACCTCGCCGTCGCCGTCGAGATCGCGACCCCGATGGCGGATGACGTCCTTGCCTGGATCCGGTCCCAGAGCCCCCCAGTGGCGCGCTTGCTCGTCCTGCGCCCCGCTGACGGCCCGAGCAACAGTGCCGTGGATGGCCCGGCAGCCGCCTGCGCCTGGGCGGAGGGCATCCGGGACACGGTGCGCCAGGCGGTCGCGGGACATCCCCGGGTCCACCTCTTCCTCGCGACCCCGATGGGGCTGGCTCTCCTGATCGGCCATCGCTGGAACCGGGTCGCACCGACGGTCGTGTACGAGGACCTCGGTCACCTCAGCTACGAGCCGGCCTTCAGTGCGGTGGCGTGACGTGAGTGACCCACTCGGCGGCACCGACGGGGACTCACCGCCCGCCGGAGACGCCACCACCACCGCGAGCGACGCCGAGGCGGCGGCGTTCGTCGTCGGTTGGAGACTGGCGGAGTTGTACGACCGGGAGGCGCTCCCGCCGCCGACGACAGCCGATCCGGACGCTCCGTTGCCCCGCCATCTGCCGGGCGCCAGCGAGATGAGCGAGTACGAGAAGGCGCGGGTCAACCTCGACCAGGCACAGGCAGCCCTGCGTCAGCTCACCGCGTCGCTCGGCGCCAAGCTGCCGACGCTCGAAGCCGTGGGGCAGGTGTTGGGCCAAGACGGGCATCCGCGGGACGACGTTCGTCGCGAGATTCTGTCGGCCTACGTCGCTATCCGCGATCGCGTCGCTGGGCTCTCGCCGCTGGCGGCGAGCAGTTGCGGGCTCGGGCGCATGCTCGCTGACACGACCCTGCTGCCCCATGCTGCCGACCCGACGATCTTGCTCGAACGCTTCGCTCCGTACCGGCTGGCAAATGCGTATCGCTGGCTCGACGACCTCTCGACCTCGTTCCCACCCAAGACGTCGGCTGCGATCGCGGCGTCCCTGCGAACGTGGGAGACCTGGGTCGCCGGGTTGAAGCGGCAGGGCGACAGCCTCCAGCCGAGTGCGCTCACCGCCAGCCATATCCGGCGCCTGCGGGCGCAGGGAGAGATGTGGCGCCGCCTGGTCGCTGGCGAGGTGGTGCCCAAAAGCCTGCTCGGTTCCGACGACTATGTGGCTGCCGGCGAGCGGCTGCTGGGTCGCAGCCGTCAGATCGCCGCACGCTTTCTGCGCCGGTGGTGGTTCCCGGCCGCAGTACTTCTCGGTTCAACTGGTGCCGCCGTGTGGGCGGCGGTGACCTATGCGCCGGCCGGGAGCACCCGGGTTGCCGCCGTGCTCGTGTCGCTAGCGGGTGCGCTCGGCGTGTCTTGGAAGACGGTCAGTGCCACCCTGGGCCGGGCGCTCTCACAGGCCGAATCGGCTCTGTGGGAGAGCGAGGTAGTCACCGCCATCGGAGAAGCCGCGACCGTCCATCCGACGACAGGCACGGGGGTCTCGGCAACGGGGCCAACGGCCACCACAGTTCCTCATGAGACGTCGCCTTGACGAGGACCTGGCCTTCATCAGCTCCCACCACCTGAGCCGATTCAATGCGTCGGCGGTGCCGGTCATCGAGAACTCGCCCAAGCGATTTGAGCACAGTCCCCCACTACCCCGCCGCGGTGCCTCGCTCATGAGATGTCTTGGTCCCTGTTCGGGTGCACCTCCTGCTTGGCATCCGACCAGCGCTCGAAGACGCCGATGTCGGCGACAAAGCGGACCGAGTCGTCGGGGGCCCACCGGTGCCCAGCCTCCTGGAGGCAGTCGTCGAGGAGCCGGGCAACGGCGTCGCTGTGCTCGATCGGGACATGGACGAGCAACTCGTCGTGGAGGCACAACACGATCCGTGCGGCTAAACGCGCGCCGCGGGCTCGCACCGTCACTGCCCAGACCTTGAACAGCTCGGCGGCCGCACCTTGGACGAGGGCATTACGGCCGTAGCGGCCCCTGGCTGCGGCCGCCCCACGGGCCTCGCGCGTCCCCGCCTCGTCGACACTTACCGGTCCCAGGATGATCAACCTGCCCCCATAGGTTCGCAGGTCGCGGCCGGCCTGGCCGGAGCGTGCGGCGTCGTCTAGGTACCTCATCGCCACGGGGTAGGCGGCCTCGAGGCGGCGCAGCGCCTGCAGGCCGTGGCCGGTGGTCTGGCCGTACATCGCTCCGAG
>JBEKBT010000106.1:0-9326 GCA_050015255.1 Acidimicrobiales bacterium | reverse complement strand
TCCGGCCCGATCGTGAGGCCACTCGGATATCCGACGGAAGCCTGCAGCGCCGGTGTGCCGTTCGCGACGTCCCGCGACGACGACCCATCGCCGACAACGGTCGAGATCAAACCGGCCGGGGAGATCGCTCTGATTCGATTGCCGTCAGCGAAGTAGAGGACACCGTTTCTCGCGAAGGTCATGTCACCTATGGAATTCAATTCGGCGTCCGCAGCAGACCCTCCGTCCCCGGAGAAGCCTTGGCGCCCGTCTCCAGCGATGACCTGGAAGCTTCCACTCGCCAAGCGCTCCAAGATCTGGTCGAGACCCGTGTCGCCGATGTAGAGGTTGCCCTTCGGGCGGACTGCCAACTCTGTCGGGTATCGAAGAACGATTGGCACCGCGCTCGAACTGGACAAGGTCGATGCCCCGTACCCTGCCGCTGCCGATATCACGAGGGCCACCATCAGTCTCGCGACAGTGCGACTTCTCAGCCGCCTCCGGTTCATCGACCCCGACTCGGTCTTCCACGCTGCAGATCGCGGAGCCATCGGTACCTCTCTGAAAAAGTTCAGTTGTTCAAGGGGAATGTAGTTCTCTTCGAGTGTGCTCTGCCCCTGGTGGCGGGCGGTTCGGCCCGTTTGTGCATAACTAGGCGCCCGCCGCGGCCGCGCTACAGTCCTGCGTACGGGCGGTTCGGCCGTTTGCCGGGCCGTTGCGTTAGGCACACGACGATGTGGTGGCATTAGGTGGACAAGCGCCGCATCCTGGCCGAAAAGGAGACGCCCGAGATCCCGGATGGGTCAGGTCCGCGGTCGAGGCGGGGCGTGAGTGGAGGCCGGTCGATTCCGCGTCTGGGCTTGGCCGGCCGTCGGCCACGTCGGGCGCCCACGTTCGCCCGCGTGGCGGCGTCGGGGGTGGGTGGTAGGAACCCCAGCTTAATCATGACGCCCGGGCACACACGGGCGAAAAGAGTGCTCGGCGGCGGCAAGACCCTAAAGGGGGCTGCGGGCCGAGGCGGGAGGCCGTTAGGGAGTTAGTAGCACCTCGGAAACGAGTGGGGTTTGAGGGCCTCTCGCGGCGCGGCAACAGCTCTGAAGATGACCACAGGCGAGCCTGTACGGTGGTGACGAGTCGCAAACTCTCTCAGCTGGCCAGACGAAGATGCCGCTGACCGGGGGTCTCCCGCCGTTCCGTTAGCTCGGCGAGCTGTTGTTTGGCTTCACAGATGGCGATCACATGCGCGGCGAGCTGGCGTAAGACCTCGAGTTGAGCGACGCTGAGCAGACGCGGCTTCGAGTCGATCACGCACAAGGTTCCGACAGCAGAGCCATCGGGGGCAACAAGGGGTGCACCTGCGTAGAAGCGAATGCGGGGTTCCCCGGTCACGAGTGGATTGGAGGCGAAGCGCTCGTCAGTCGTGGCGTCGTTCACGACTAGCAGGTGAGCCGGGTCCATGATGGTGTGGGCACAGAAGGCAAGGTCCCTCGTCGTTTCCGCCACCTCTAGCCCAACCCGAGCCTTGAACCACTGGCGCTTGGCGTAGACCAGGCTGACCGCCGACATGGGAGTCCCGCACACCTTGGCGGCGACGGCGGCGATCTCGTCGAAGATGGCCTCGTAGGCGGTATCGAGGATTCGATAGCGCTGCAAGACCGCCAAGCGCTTGGCTTCGTTCGCGGGGATGGGCGCTCTTGTGAACAGCCCGGTTTCACGACCGGCAACGGTGATGGCATGTTGATGTTTGGTCACCCATGCAGTCAGCTCCTCGGCCGGAACCGGTCGGCTCCAGTGATACCCCTGACCCTGGTCGCACCCCATGAGGAGAAGCAGGTTCAAGGCGTCTTGGGATTCGACCCCTTCGGCCACAACGTGTTTACCCAGCCCGTGGACGAGCTCGATGATTCCATGGACGATGTGGGCGTCGGCATTGTTGTCGACTACATCGAGGACGAAGGACTTGTCGATCTTGACCACCGACACCGGTAGCTTGGCGAGATAGGCCAGAGACGAAAACCCGGTGCCGAAGTCGTCAATGGCCATGACGAAGCCCCGCTCCGCCAGGCTGGTGAGCACGGCGATGGCCGCCTTCGGATCGGCCATGACCGACGTCTCGGTTATCTCCAGATCGAGGCCATGGTGGCTGATCCCGTGCCGCTCGCATACGGCGGTGATCTTGTCCGGCAGAGCGGCATCAACCAAGGAACTCGCCGATAGGTTCACCGCCACTGGCAGATCGATGCCATTCGCCTGCCATTGGGCGTATTGGTGTGCTGCCTGGTCCAGGACGAAGTCGGTCAGCTCGGTCATGACGCCGCTGCGTTCGGCGGCGGGGATGAAGTCGTCGGGGAAGATGAGGCCACGCTCGGGATGCTGCCAGCGAACGAGGGCCTCGACGCCGAGCGCCTGCCCGGTGAACAGTCCGACCTTGGGCTGGTAGTAAACAACCATTTGACCTGCGGCAATCGCGTTTTGCAGCTCGGCGGCCTCGACCTCCAGATCCGCTTGCACCTGGGCCTCCCTTCTCGGGCCACACCGCAAGATGTCGGCTCTGCTGCCGAGAAAGGTCCGGGGCGCGCCTTTGTCTCCTCTTCTTATGTCGACTCAGGACTGTTGAACCTTAAGTGGTTCTCCGAGTTTCGGCGCGAGCGACAGTGCGGTCGTTGGTGGTGAGCTAGCCCCACCGGAGTTCTCCTCGCCACGCGGCAGATCAGGTCCATGGTCTCTTTGGGAAGGGCCGGACGAC
The DNA here is from genome assembly GCA_050015255.1 of Acidimicrobiales bacterium. GTDB lineage: Bacteria > Actinomycetota > Acidimicrobiia > Acidimicrobiales > Bog-793 > Fen-455. The sequence goes on along the minus strand of JBEKBT010000106.1, from coordinate 6,601 downwards.
CTGGTCGGCGGTGTGGGTAGGTCCAGCGCTTGCGGACCAGCGAGCGGTGCCAGCCGAGGATTGTCTGCGGCGTGACAAGGAATGATCCCGGGCACCCTCGGGGTACGAGTCCGGCCAGCAGGCCGACGAGGGCACGGTGGTACCAGGTAAAGCGGGGATAGGCGACCTGGCGGCGAAGCACGGCCAGCTGGTGGCGCAGCACGAGGATCTCGGCGTCCTTCGCCGCGGTATCCGACCAGTGGACGCGAACGACCTCGAGCACGCGCCGGACCAAACGGTAGAGGAAGGACAGTGCCACCGGGGGGAGCCTCGCCGAGGGCGTTCCGGCAGGTCAAGCCGGGCCAGAGGGGTTTCTGGACCCTTCACGGTTCCGGCCCGCTGGAGCTCTCGGCGCAGGAGGCGCTTGGCCTGACAAAGATGGACTGAAGCAACGACGCGCTCTATGACCCCATACCTGTCACCATCCTGTACTTGCAGCGATTGGCGCAGGTAATCGCGCAAGCCCCGGAACTCCAAAATGGTGAGTGCCCCTACCGAATGTTCATGTGACTTCGGCGATTCGACCGTTTCTCAATGCTCGCCGATGCCGTATCGACCACGACGTCTTTGTCATCCCACGACGTGCTGAAGGAATGGCGCAACGAGGGGATGTGGCGATGCTGGAAGCAAAATGATCACCTTGTGCCGGGCTCTTGTCATCGAAACGTACAGCACCCGTGAAGGCTCATCGAACGGTTCCCCGCCATACCCATACCAGTCGGAGGACGTGTGGCTGAGGACCACCGCATCGGCTTCGCGGCCCTTTGTTTGGTGGAAGTTCATCAACTGGACCGCGCCTGTATCGCCAGAGTCCAGCTCGACGAAGCTCTCGTCGCGGAGCCGAACTACGGACGCCGCGATCTGGTTCACGACGTCGCCCGATCCACCACGATATTGAGCCACTAGAGCGACAACACCTCGGCCTGCCCGGCGCCATGCGCGCCGCCCAGTCGAAAAACCGATCGCTTCCCAGGCGCCGGCTGCCACCTCCGTCGCCTCAGAGACACTGTTCGAGTCCGTCAAAGCTGAGCGCAGTGCTGCAATACGGTTGCCCAATTGACCTGGCAGATCGATCCCATCGCGGAGCGCGACCGCAACCTTCGGGGGGTTTGTTGATCTCACGCTCGCGGTCAGGGCAACCCCGAGTGACCAGCAGACCTCCTCCCAGGTTTGCTCACCACGGGCGAACTGCAGCATCGTTGCCATCGCGGCGAGTGATTCACCGTACGCCTCGCCGAAGCCGATTGGGACGTGGTCGACCCCGCACTCTGTCAGCGCGGCAGAAAGATCTGCAGTGTCGCTGTTCGTTTTTGCATAGATGCCGATGGAGGAGTGTCCCTCCGCCCTCAGCTGAGCAATGTGGTGTGCAATCTGTCTCCCGCGTTCAGTGTCATCGTCGGGCACGTTCGCGCACACCACGAGGCGTCCTTCCCTCACTGCTTTCCGAACGGCGTCAGTGTCAAAGCGTCTCCATCGGATGTCCGCGGCAGCATCTGGAATGACCTGCGTGGGATCTCTGTGTGATGCGGGTGGCAGCGTGTACTCGGCGAAGCCGGCGCGACTGCGTGCCAAGTTCAGACGGTGTTCACCGACGCCGGGCTTGTACCCATAGATCATTTGGTTCAGATCAGCGAGCAGCAGAAGCCTTGAATGCGTACCGAGCTGCTGGAGCAGCCGCCATTCGAGGTCGTCGGTGTCCTGGAACTCGTCGCAGATGACGAGGGACCACCGCGATCGGATTAGGTCCCCGATCGGGCCAGGCGTTTCCAGCAACTGAAGTGCGAGCGGCAACAGGTCGTCGTAGACAAGTGCATTGCTACTCGAGGCTGGGTCACGCCCGAGTTTCGTCCGAGCCAGACCCTTGATCGTGGGGTCGCCATGGACGCCGAGGTAGCGCCCGAATGCGCATACCAGCCAATACGCGAGACCGTGAAACGTCATGATCTCGACCGAATCGGCGATGCCGACAAGGACTCCACCGGCACGACTCCTGATTTGCGCCACGGCGGTGCGGGAGAAGGTTACGAACAGTACGCGCCGGCCCGAAACCGGTCGGGTGAGTCGGCCATGGTCGGCCAGTTCGCGGCGAGCAGCCCACAGTGCCGTGGTCGTCTTGCCGACGCCCGCTCCGCCGAGGACGAGAATTGTCGGTGCTGAGCTGTCAGTGACCTCCTTCTGTTCGTCGGTGAGCTGCTCGAACAGGATGCCGCTCATCGGTTGAGAACTGTCACGACGCCGCGATCACAACTGTTCGAAGGCATTGGTGATCACACCACGACAGCACCCCAACGCCGTCTGTAGAGCCCTGTCGGCAAGCCCCGGCAACGTGTTTGGGAGTGCGTCGATGAATTGAGCGTGCAGGCCGTTATTGCTCTTGAGCGCCTTGACGGCCTCGCGTTCCAACTCGGCACCCGTGAGAGACTGCCAGTCGGCGGGAAGAGACAGGTGGTACGTCGCATTGAGGTCTGACAACGCTGCCACGATGTCCGCGTCTGGCATGCCGTCGAGGATGGCTGCCTCAATTGCCTTGCCCCGCGGGAGCCGGACAACCGCGTCGGCGGCGGCCTGCAGATTCGTAAGCCGCGCTGCGGCAGCAACTTCGTCGTCGTAGTCGACAAGTGCAACAACCCGAAAGCCCAGCGCGCGGCATACGCGTGCCAGGTGGGCCACCTGACCCTCTCCGCCGGTTCCGCCGCCGTCTATCACGCGGACGCCGTAAGCTTCGGGCGGCAGCGTGCCCGCAGCCGGCTCGGCCCGATCAGCAAGGGCTGCGTAAGCAGTAGCGTCGTGTGTCCCCTCGACGATGATCACTCCTTTCGCGGTCATCGCGGGGAGGATCTGCCGGTGAAGTTCGCGTGCGGCGACTCGTTCAGCACGGGTCTCCGGCGTCGCGCCGTAATGGACGCGTCGGCACGGACGCTCACCGGCCGGTGCCCGAGTCAGACGAACCAGTTCTGACGCCTCAAAGCTCCGTGCCGTCTCGGGCCGGCGCGTCGAGAGCCACAATTGCCCCGATGCTCGCCGCAGCAGACCGGCGAGCCGCTGTGCGCTGGCTGCGTCGAGCGAGTCTCCGAAGTCGTCAACGAGGACGACCGCCTCATCGTGGCTCGCGGTAGCGATCGCTTCGGCCGTCGAAACCTGGGCATGCGTCGTCGACCCGTGTCGCGCGATAGGCAGGAATCCTGCGCCATCACCAAGGTCGAGGGCTGGCGCAAGAGCCCGCAGGAGCCCCGACAGGGAACCCTCGTCCGGAAGGAACCGCACAATTTCTTCCACGGCTGCGTCGCTCCCGATGTACGGGCGCAAGATCGCGATGACGGCTTTGAGCGCCTCGATCACCGGCAGGGCTCCGGCGAGATCGTCCGAGAGCTGATCAATGCCATCGCGCATCTGCTGGAGCGCCTCGTTCAACGCCTCGGCCTCGGTCACGGTAAGCGCCGAGCGCAGCAGACCCCGCGGCGCCAAGTTCAGTGACTTCCCACCGGGAAGGCGATGGACCGGAAAGGCCCGCCGGTCCTCCCGACGGACACGGCGCAACGCGTCCGTCGACGGATCGCTCCGCTTTGGCCAGTAGATCGTCTGGTCACCGCGTTCGTCCACCTCGTCCCAGCGGCCTCGGTATGCGAGGCGTAGGGCGGCAACGGCGCCTGCAGGGACGGCACTCAAATCGTCAGCCCCGGGAAGCAGCGCCGACGTCTCCGAGTCCCAGAGTTCCAGCTCGTCGATAAACCTCTGCTGCAGATCCTGGCTGAGATCTCCGAGCGTCACCTCAATTTCGATGTCAGCTGTGAGATCACCCGCGTGGAAGTCCCGCTCGTCGAGCTTCGTCAGGTCGACCTCAAAGACCTTGCTAAGCGCGGCGAGCAGGTCGCTCCTGCCCGAGCGCGGCTCGCCTACGAGGAGGACGTGATCCCGCGGCAGAACCTCAATGTTGTCGAATCCGCGGAAATTGTGGACGGAGCAACGCAAGATACGCACGAAGGCCTCCGAATGGAACACTTGGTTGTCGCCATTCTCGCGTTTGCCGAGCGGTGCGGTGGCGTGGCCGCTGTGCAGCATCCTGCCTCGGCTCGCCGCAGCCGCACTGGCACCGTGACGTCGATCCCGCGATCATTCGAGGTGTGACGAACCAGCCGGTTCACCCCTCAGTCAACATCCCGGCGTCAGAGGGCGCGGAGCCCGTTTGGCTCGGTCGTCCGTCCTCAGGAGACGGCACCTGCCGCGGCGGCTACGCCATCCCAGTCGTCGAGCGGCTGGGGACTCGCTGCGCGTATTGCGACCGGGACCTCTTTGCCTCCTACGAAGACTGGCTCGACCTCTCGGTCGATCACGTTGTCCCGCGCAATGCCGCGGCGGTCGGGATCCCGGTCGAGTGGATCGAGGATCTTCTCAACCACGTCCCCTGCTGCCGCGCCTGCAACGAGTTCCTGGCCCGGTATCAGGTCACCGTCCGCGCGCCGGATGACATCGCCGGGTTCGTCGCGCTGCGGGACTCCACGCTCACCGCGAAACGAATCCATGCTCTGGGGCGCCACCGAATCGAGCACGAGCGATTCGATGCCTGGCAGCGAAAACGGCAATCGGGCGAAGCCGGTAAGTAGGCGCGCGCACTTGTGGGTGCCAAGAACCCGTCCGCCCGTCACCCAGTCGGCGGCGGGATTGACGGTGACGCCAGCGATCCGGACGAGGCGCGTGTCGTGGTGGACCAAGAAGAGTACATAGAGCCGGCGGAGCAGCCCGGTTTCGACGCTGAAGAAGTCGCAGGCGATCAGGCCCTTCACCTGAGCGGCGAGGAACTCGGCCCAGGATGGCCCCGACCGCAGCGAGGGTTCGATGCCGTGACACGTGACGCTCACACGTGACGCTTGAGGATCAACCCGACGCTCAACGGGGCGATCGGGATGCTCATTGTGGCGAGCTCGCCGTGGATGCGCCGGTAGCCAGCGGCGGTTCTCTCGGCCAGCCGGACGATCAGCTCGGCCGTCTCCTCCGATAGGCAGGTCGTCCCGGCCGTCGGCGCGGGTAGGTCCAGTGCCGGCGGACACGACGCAGTCCAGTTGGCGCCGTTCGGCGGGTCGTTGGTGAGGCGCTGGACGAGGAAGCGGGCCATCTCGCGAGCGCAGGTCGCGGACGCTTCGATGATGCCCTTATTCCCCGGGGTGCTCCACGCGTCAACCTGGGACATCCCGCTCGGCGAGCCTATCGTCTCTCACGGGCAGAGCGGTTCCGTCGGGCGCTTTCGGTAGGGGCGTGCACGATGCGATTGCATGAGGCTGTGCCGGAATGATCGCGTCTACTTCGATTCCGAGGGTTTCGCCGGCACAGGCCCATCGCAATCGCTGGACGTGTACCCAGAGGCCGTTTGCCCGCATGGGGGCCGAGCGACGGCGGTACCGGGAACGCTGCACTTCATCGGCCGCTCTCCGCGGACGACAGCGACCGAGCGAGACGATTCGAGATCGGGACCCAAGACGGCACCGATCTGCTTATCGATGTCTTCGCCCGCGGGGAGAAGGGCGCGATCTAGTCGGATGTGGCATCTTGGCAGAGTGCCTGTCGGTCCCGTGATCCTTCGCGCGTCGCGGAGAGCGTTGCTCGTGCTCGATGAGTCTCATGACTTCTTTGCTGGCTCAGAGGTCGCATTGCGAAATCTTCGATGGCAGATGCTCGGGTTCATTGCCGCTTATCCGGAAGCCACTCAGAATGACGTCTCAGCGACGTTCGCGACGCTTTCCGGTACGTCCGGATCTAATGCCTTCAATTTGGTTCTGCGGCGCGATTGGGAGTCGGTATTAGAGCTTTCGGCTCAGGTGCGACTCACCTCGATCGTCGCCATCTACGAAGGATGGGCACACGCTTCGGCCATCGAGCTCGGCCTGTCATCGGATGCGGACGTGAAGACGTGGAATATATTCGTGCAACCGTGGGAGCCATCTCGGACTCCGGCTGTTGTCCCAAGAGTCCTAGGCTTGCCAGTGCCCGAGCTGCGCGAAGTCGCTGATGCGTGCCGTCTCAACCGGCTGAACAAGACGAGTGACCTGAGGGACCTCCTGTTCTGCTTTCGAGCCTTCAAGGAAGTTCGTAACAGCTTGGCTCATGCCGAAAGCCGTGCCACAGATCGGACCGAAAACCGCTACAAGAGGTACGCGAAGTTAATTCCGACATGGTCGGCAACTGGGACCGCGCCAACGCTTCCCTCCGTAGTTGAAGGTCATACGCTGACGATCGCTCCACTCCGATTCGGAGATCTTTCCGCTGTGATCAGAAGTTTGATCGTCACTTTCGACGGGCTCGTGAGTGATCGGCGGCCTGCACTCGACGCCGCGGTAGCTCACTGGGTGAACAGGTATGGAAGAGGAGTGACTCTTCCGGCTGACCCTGCGCGAGCGACTAGGAGTTTCCTCTCTCGGTGGGGGCGTGCTCAACTTCCGGTCCCATCGAACGGCGCCCTGTTGTTGGCCGAAATTCGTAAGCGAGGCGTGATCCTGTTCTGACCCAGGACAGAAGTGGGTCGCCTTGTAAATGTGCCAGACATGGTGTCGCGCCGACCTGCAAGTGTTCG
>JBEKBT010000105.1:0-9518 GCA_050015255.1 Acidimicrobiales bacterium | reverse complement strand
GCTCAACTCCTCGTAGGAGGGGCGGTCATCGAACGGGGAGGGGTCGTCGGTCGGAATTCCCGACGATACGCGCACCGGTCGCGCGCCGGGTGGATGGGGCTACGAGACCTGAACAGTTACCGCCGTTGAACGCAAATCACCTGGTAAGTGCGCATGGCAGGAGCCTACGCCGCGTCGGGTCCCCTCTTCCTCTGACGGCTCAACGGCTTCAAGTGGGCGTCCGGTCGACCACGTATGCGTCGCGCCGCAATGTTGGCATGGTCCCACTGTGTCGTTCGTGAGTGCCGAACTGTCGAATGACTGTCTATCCATCGCCATTCCTCTACCGAGGGCTGTTTCGTCTTTGAGCAGTTGATCATTGCTCTCTGACCGCAGTTCTTGCTCGAGGCCATCTGAGAAGCGACCAGCACCCGCCCGCGCAGGAACCCTTGGAGCCCTGGAACGCGAGGCCGGTGATCACCGAGAACTGCTTGCGGGAGCTCTTGTTCTTGCCCTTCCAGAAGCGACGCTGGCTCAGGTTGCCCGTACGAGTCGCCCGCGCCTTTGCCCGATTCATTGCGAGGCTTCAGAAAGGCATCCCCATCTCTGACCTCAGCACTAACATGGCTCACATCCGCAACATCAAGCGCTATGCTGCCTTGCTCGCGTGTGCGTTGCTCGGCGTCGTGGCCGGGCCGGTCGCCCTGGCCACAGGCGCCGCTGCGACGGAGCCTTCAGCGCTCGCGCCGTTCCCGGCCTCGAACATCGAGTTCGTCGGTTACGGAGACGGTCCGGGACTCGGACTGGGCGAGTGGGGAGCCTTCGGGTACGCCGTCCTCGACCATGAGCCTTACCGGTGGATACTCGCTCACTACTACGGCGGGATCACCCTTTCCTCGGGAGGCAACATCGCGTCGGGGGACTCGATGATCTCTGTGGACATCGACGACAACGACGGGCAACCCGTCATCGTCACCTCCGCCTCCGCGTTCTCGTTCGGCGGGTACTCGTTTTTCGGGGGTCAAGCCGTACGGGCCGTCCTGTCCTCTGGTGAGTGGACCCTCTCGGAGGCACCGAGTTGTTCATCGAGGAACTGGGCACGGGTCGCCTCGCAACTGGTGAACCCCGTGGCCACGCCCTCTTCGCTGCGGCCTTCCGCTACGTCGAGCCAGGTCCTCGATATTTGCGAGCACGGCGGTGCCGATTTTGCTGTTCGGGGCATGGTCGAGGCCTACGACGCGCCCAGTGGAGCGGTGACCTTGAACATCCTCCCGATCGAGGAGTACGTCCTTGACGTCATCTCCGCCGAGGTGTCGTGGTCGTGGGGTCTCTTCGGGGGCAGCGACGGGTCTCCGCAGGGCCAGCCCTGGGGCTTTCAGGCGCTTGAGGCGCAGGCAGTCGCCACACGCTCGTACGTCGCCGCCGAGCTTGCCGCGGGCGGGTGGGAACCGTACGCCACGACGTGCGACTCCAACTGCCAGTCCTATGCGGGCATGGCAGACGAGAGGCCCGACTTGGACGCCGCCGTCGCCGACACCGCGGGGCAGATCCTCGAGCAGCCCGCCCAGCCCGCCCAGCCCGCCCAGCCCGCCCAGCCCGCCCAGCCCGCCCAGCCCGCCCAGCCCGCCCAGCCCGAGGTTCCTGTCCTCGCCGATTATTCCGCGTCCACCGGCGGCTATACGGGCGGCGGCCCCTTCCCCGGCGTCGTGGACAGCGGAGACGCGATCTGCATCAAGAGCGGCTACTACACCTGCAATCCGTGCCACAAATGGCTGGCGTTAGTGCCGGTGCACGCCGTCGAGAAGGCGTACGAGTCGGTCGGAAAGCTCGCCGCAGTGGAGGTGACGCAGCGCAACGGGCTCGGGGCGCTTGGTGGCCGTGTCGAGACGATCGAGATCGTGGGGACCTCAGGTGCCAAGCTCTCCGTTCCCAGTTACGAGCTGGAGCCCCTGCTGGCGCGTGCCAACCCGGATCACTGCGCTTCTGATTGGTTCGGGGTCGTCAATGGACCTTGAGCTCCCACAGGTAGGCTCCGAGCTGGCCTAGGGGGGAAGCGGCATGGAGATTCGGGACAGGCTCTACATCGGCGGCGAATGGGTCACACCTGCCCTCGCTGACACGATCGCTGTCGTCGACCCGACGACCGAGGCTGTCATCGCCACCGTCCCGCGCGGAACCGCCGACGACGCTGACAGCGCGATCCGCGCGGCGCGGGGCGCTTTCGACAAGTGGGCGCGGACTTCGCCATCTGAGCGAGCTAAGTACACCTCGCGCATAGCCGAAGTCCTTGGCGGGCGCATGACCGAGATCAGTCAGCTGATCACCCGCGAGGTTGGCATGCCGATCAATCTCTCGATGGTGATCCAGGTCGGCCTGCCGGTGACGACCTTCGCCTCGATGGCCGACCTGGTCGGGAAGATCGCCTGGGAGGAGACTGTCGGGAACTCGCTGGCCGTCCGCGAGGCGGCCGGCGTCGTGGGGGCCATAACGCCGTGGAACTACCCCCTTCACCAGATCGCCGCCAAAGTCGCCCCGGCGTTGGCTGCCGGCTGCACCATCGTGCTCAAGCCGAGCGAGGTCGCACCTCTGAACGCCTTCGTCCTTGCCGAGGTCATGGACGAGATCGGCCTGCCACCCGGCGTGTTCAACCTTGTCTCGGGAACCGGTTCGGTCGTGGGTGAGGCCATCGCGGGCCACGAGGAAGTCGATCTGGTGTCCTTTACGGGGTCCACCCGCGCCGGAAGACGGGTCGCGGAACTGGCCGCGGCGACGGTGAAGCGGGTCACTCTCGAGCTGGGTGGCAAGTCGGCCACCGTGATCCTGCCGGACGCAGACCTCGATCGTGCCGTCGCGGCGGGGATCACGATGTGCATGTTGAACTCGGGGCAGACCTGCACCGCCCTGAGCCGAATGCTGGTGCCTCGTGCACGGCTGGCCGAAGCCGAGCGCATCGCCGCGGCTAGCCTCGAGTCGTACACGCCCGGCAACCCGTTCGAGGACACGACACGTTTGGGCCCGCTCATCTCTGCCGCTCAACGCGAGCGCGTGCGCGCCTACATACAAAAAGGCATCGACGAGGGAGCCAAGCTGGTCACGGGAGGCGTCGACCCGCCGGAGGGACTGGAGAAGGGATTCTTCGTGCGCCCGACGGTGTTCTCAGAAGTACGGCGCGACATGGCCATTGCTCAGGAGGAGATCTTCGGACCTGTGCTCTCCATCATTCCCTACGACACCGAGGACGAGGCGATCGAGATCACGAACGACTCGATCTACGGATTGGCGGGGGCGGTGTGGTCGGCCGATGCCGATCACGCGCTCGAGGTAGCTCGTCGCATCCGGACCGGTCAGGTCGACATCAATGGCGGGAGCTTCAACCCGCTGGCACCTTTCGGCGGCTTCAAGCAGTCCGGCCATGGGCGTGAACTTGGCAGGTTCGGACTCGAGGAGTACCTCGAGATCAAGTCCCTTCAGCTGTAGCGTCTTGCCTTGACCGTGATTCCAGGCGGGCAATCGACTCCGGTCACAAAGCGCCAGCGGACCTGGCGGCGGGTCCGTTTCGTCGTGGGTGTCGCTCTTGGCGGCGTGGCCCTATGGGCCGTGAGCGGTCACGGCGGCGAGCTGGCGGGTGCTTCGTCCGAGCTCTCGCACCTCGATGTGGGTTGGCTGCTGCTCGCGATCGCAGTGGAAGCCCTGTCGCTGGTCGCCTTTGCTTGCCTGGATCAGCGACTGTTGAGATGCGGAGATGTCCGCGCCGGCCTCGGGCGGTTCACGGTGATCTCCTTGGCGACCGGCGCCATCTCGAGCTCGCTGCCAGCGGGGCCCCTTGTCGCGACGGCCTTCGGCTTCCGGCAGTTCCGCCGCCTGGGAGCTTCGGAAGTCCTCTCGGCCTGGACGTTGCTGGCGAGCTTCGTTTTTTCTTCGCTGGGGCTCGCCTTGCTCGCGACGGCCGGCATGGTGATGGCAGAGCGCCAGGGCTCGGCCTTCGACCTCATAGGCGTCATCGTCGTGATTCTCGTCATCACGATCGCCGGTGCGACGGCGGTGTACGAAAGACGCGCCCTTGCCAGGTTCCTCCAATGGACGCTCAGAGCCTCGCACCGGCTCATAGGGCACCCGCGGCGGCCCGACGACAACATCGTCTCGACCTTTGCCGCCAGCATGAGCCACGTCAGCCTGGACAAGTCGGATTTGCTGAGCGCAATGACGTGGTCGATCGCGAACTGGGCCCTCGACTGCGGCTGTCTCGTGTTCTCCTACATTGCCGTTGGGGCGGCCGTGCCCTGGCGCGGTCTCCTTCTCGCCTACGGCGCCGGGCAGCTGGCGGCGAACCTGCCCATCACCCCCGGTGGCCTCGGCGTCGTCGAGGGGAGCCTCGTGATCGCCCTCGTCGCGTTCGGGGGTGCCCACGTCAGCACCGTCGCGGCCGTCTTGTTGTACCGGATCGTGAGCTTCTGGGGCTACCTCCCGGTTGGATGGCTCGCCTGGGGCGGCCTCACGTGGCACAACCGGCGTGTCGATAAGCTTGCCTCGTTGACAGCAGAGGCACCGGCTCTGCGGTATGTGCCGGCCCCGGCTCCAGCCCTGGCTCAGGACCAGACCGCGGAGCTTCCAGAATGACTCGCGCCTTGCACCGAGCCGGGCATTGCCACGGGAGTGCCGCTCATGGCGGGAGTTGCTCGCCTGCGCCAGCCCCCTGGGAAGGGCGTCACCTGCGAAACTTGCTTGCGGCCTTCGGCGCCGTCTTGGCCGTGGCCGGCTTGCTCGGCGGCTGCGCCGCTCCCCGCAACGTGCTCGGCACGCGCGACAACGCCTGTTTCAGGGTTCTGCCGGAGGCACTGGCGGCGGTTCACGACCGTGGGCATCTTGCCGGCGAGCGGTACCTGCCGCCGCGCGCCCTCATCGTCGAGGTCCACCACGTCGTGGTTCCCAAGGCGCTCGAGAACAAGAACACTCGGAAGATCGCGACCTGCCTTGTAGCCTTCAAGGGCCACTACACCGTCTCCGACGTCGAACGGGGCTGGGCACCTAAAGGAAGAGCGGGCCCGATCGCCATCGTCGTGATACGTCAACGCGACTTGGTGCTCTTGGCAACTGTCGTCCTCGATCGGATCCCGCCGCGACTGGTCTTCGCCCACGTGTTTCCCCGCCTCCGCTGAGCTGGGGTCACGGCTCGACTCAGTTCGGCACGGCCGGCCCGGGGCTGTCCTCGGTGGCGAGCTCGACCGTGACCGAGAGCGTGGACGCCTCCGAGTCGGGCACGAGGTCCAGCTGAGAGATGGCTCCGGCCTCGGTCAGATCGGCCGAGGCGAGCGCGACGAGCTCGAGGAGCGCCGGAGGGCCCGTCACAAGGCATCGCGAGACCTGCGTGCGCATCGACCCCTTCGCCTCGGTCTTCGCCCGGCGGAGGGCGACGAGCACAGCCCCGAGGACCTCGAGGAGCTCGGGGCGGGCGTTGGGACCGCCCGCCGCCGCCAGCGCCGGGCCGGAGGGCCACCGGGCGCGGTGGACCGAGCCCCTCTGCCACCACGACCACGCCTCCTCTGTGCAGTAGGGGAGGAACGGCGCGAACAGGCCCAAGATCACCGACAAGCTGAGGGCGAGGGCGTAACGGGCCGAGGCCGGGCCGGCCTCGGAAGCCGCGCCGTAGGCGCGGGCCTTGACGAGCTCGACGTAGTCGTCGCAATAGGACCAGAAGAAGGACTCGGTGACCTCCAGGGCCCGCGCATGGTCATAGGAGTCGAACTCAGCCGTCGCCTCTTCGACGACAGCCGCGAGGCGCCCGAGCATGGCCGCGTCGAGGGCAGTGAGTCCGCCGGGAGGGATCTGCTCGGCGTTCTCGGACCCGTCGATGCGCGAGAGCACGAAACGGCTCACGTTGAGGATCTTGATGGCGAGGCGCCGGCCGACCTTCATCTGCTCTTCGCTGAAGACCGTGTCCGCACCCAGGCGGGCGGACCCGGTCCAGTAGCGGACGGCGTCGGTGCTGTACCTCTCCAGGTACTCGAGCGGCGTGATGGCGTTGCCGAGCGACTTCCCGAGCTTTTTGTGGTCGGGGTCGAGGATCCAACCGGAGATGGCGGCGTGACGCCACGGCAGGCAGGAATGCTCCAGCTCCGAGCGCACGATCGTCGAGAACAGCCACGTCCGGATGATCTCGTGCGCCTGCGGCCGCAGGTCCATCGGGAAGACCTTGGCGAACAGCTCCGGGTCCTCCTCCCACTTGCCGGCGATCTGCGGTGTGAGTGACGAGGTCGCCCAGGTGTCCATCACGTCGGGGTCGCCGACGAAGCCGCCTGGCTTGCCACGCTGCTCGTCGCTGTACCCGTCGGGGACGTCGGTCGAGGGGTCCACCGGCAACCGGTCCTCGGAGGCGAGCAGCAGACCGTCGGCGATGAGCTCGCCGTCGTCGTCGAGCCGGTACCAGACGGGGAAGGGGACTCCGAAGAAACGTTGCCGGGAGATGTTCCAGTCTCCGGTGAGCCCCTCCACCCATCCCTCGTAACGGGCCCTCATGAACTCCGGGTGCCACTGAAGCTGGCGGCCCCGGGCGAGAAGCGTCTCTCGCCGTTCGAGGGTCCGCACGTACCACTGCCAGGACGTGACGATCTCGAGGGGCCGCCTGCCCCGTTCGTAGTACTTCACGGCGTGGGTGACGGGGCGCGGCTCACCCAACAGGTCGCCGGAGGCGCGTAGCAGCTCCACGATGCGTGCCTGGGCCCCCTTTATCGTCAGGCCCTCGATCTCGGCGTAGCTCGCCCTGGCCGCTTCAGGGTCGACGGACTCCCAACCGGGCATCCCGAACGGCGCCGGCCCCAGCCGGCCGTCCCTGCCGACCACCGAGCGCGTCGGCAGGCCCAGCTCACGCCACCAGGTCACGTCTGTGAGGTCGCCGAAGGTGCAGATCATGGCGATGCCCGATCCCTTCTCCGGCTCTGCGAGCTCGTGGGCGACGACCGGGACGGGAACGCCGAAGAGAGGGGTGAGCACCTCGGAGCCGAACAGGGCTCGGTAGCGCTCGTCGCCCGGATGGGCCACGAGAGCGACACATGCGGGCACGAGCTCGGGTCGGGTCGTCTCGATCTCGACCGGAGGGCCGTCCCCCGCCCGCCTTGCGAAGGCGAGCCGGTGGTAGAAGCCCGGATCCTCCTTGTCGACGAGCTCGGCCTGCGCGACCGCGGTGCGGAAGTCGACGTCCCAGAGCGTGGGCGCCTCTTGCCGGTAGGCGTCACCACGCCCGAGCATGCGCAGAAAGCCGCGCTGGGAGGCGCGTCGCGACTCCTCGCCGATGGTCGTGTAGTGCTGCGTCCAGTCGACCGAGAGGCCCAGCTTGCGGAACAGGTGCTCGAAAGCCCGCTCGTCCTCGGTTATGAGCAGGTTGCACAGCTCGACGAAGTTCGGCCGCGAGACGGGGATGGCGCGGGCGTTCTTGTCGCGTTTGGCCTCGTAGGCGGGCGGGGCGAACCCAGGGTCGTAGGGGAGCGACGGGTCGCAGGTGACGCCGAAGTAGTCCTGCACCCGGCGCTCGGTGGGAAGCCCGTTGTCGTCCCAGCCGAGCGGGTAGAAGACGGCCTTTCCGGTCATGCGCTGGTAGCGGGCGACGATGTCGGTCTGGGTGAAGGAGAACACGTGCCCGACATGGAGCGAGCCCGAGACGGTCGGCGGCGGGGTGTCGATCGAGTACACCTCGGAGCGGTCCGCAGACGGGTCGAAACGGTACGTGCCCTCCTTTTCCCAGAGCGCGGACCAACGGTCCTCGAGGCCTTCGAGCGAGGGTCGGTCAGGCACGCGGGGAGACGGCATAGGCCTAGTACGGTACTCCTGTGCTGCGCCTTCATGACACGGCCCTCGGCCGCATCGAGGAGCTCGAGACCCGCGAGCCGGGGCGCGCGGGCCTCTACATCTGCGGTTCGACCGTGTACGGGCCGCCTCACATCGGTCACGGCCGTTTCTCGCTCGTCTATGACATTCTCCGCCGCTTTCTCGAGTACTCCGGGATAGCGGTGGACCACGTCTCGAACGTCACCGACATCGACGACAAGATCATCACCAGGGCGAACGAGGAGCACCGCCCACCGGAGGAGATCGCCCAGCAGTACGAGGCCGAATGGTGGCAGGCGATGGGCACGCTGGGCTGCCTCCTCCCGACGCAGATCCCGCACGCCACCGCGTTCATCGAGCAGATGGTGGAGCTCATCTCCCAGCTCGTCGCGCGCGACTCCGGCTATGAGACGAGCGACGGCGTCTACTTCGCGGTCTCCACCGTCGCCGACTACGGCCTGCTCGCGCACCAGAGCCTCGAGTCGATGCGATCAGGAGCGCGAGTCGAGGTGAACGAGGAGAAGCGCTCGCCGTTGGACTTCGCCCTCTGGAAGAAAGCGAAGCCCTCAGAGCCCTGGTGGGCCTCGCCGTGGGGCCCCGGACGCCCCGGTTGGCACACGGAATGCGTCGTCATGTCCCTCGCCCTGCTCGGCGAGGGCTTCGACCTCCACGGTGGCGGCCAGGACCTCATCTTCCCCCACCATGAGAACGAACGTGCCCAGGCCGTCGCAGACGGCAAGCGGTTCGCGCGCCGCTGGATGCACAACGGCATGGTCGAAGCGCGCGGGGGCGAGAAGATGTCGAAGTCGCTCGGCAACGTGCTCTTGCTGTCCGACCTCTTCGAGCAGATACCTGATCCCCGCGCCTACCGGTTGCTCGTGCTCCGGTCGTACTACCGAGCGCCGATCGAGGTGACGCCCACGACTCTCAGCGACGCCGAATCGGCCCTGGAGCGCCTTGATGCCCTGAGCGGCCGGCTGGCGGAGGCAGGCGTCCTCGACAGCGAGGCCGCCGACTCGGAAGTGAGGAGTGCGTTCGTCGAGAGAATGCAGGACGACCTGGACACCCCTCGTGCCACCGCCGTCCTTTTCGACGCGATCCGGCGGGCGAACGTGGCCTTTGACGCTCGCGAGGCATCACGGGGCGCCGAGCTGACCCGCGCGGTCCTGGAGTGCTTCGGGGCGGTCGGGCTTCAGGCCAAGGGTGTGGCGGAGATTCCTGAGTCCGTGCTCGAGCTCGGCCACTGCCGCGACCAGGCGCGGGCTGGGCGTGACTTTGCCGCTGCCGACCGGTTGCGTGCCGAGATCGTCGCCCTCGGCTACGTGGTGGAGGACACTCCCGGGGGCACGAGGATCCGTCGCTGAAGGTGACCCGGGCAGAATTCGGGCCCGGGAGACCGTTGCCGAACAGGCACTGGCCGACCCGTACCGGCTTCGGCTAACAGGTGCCTGGCCTGCTCTGCTACGTTGTCCGTCGAGAGCAACTGGATCGTGTTGTCACGTGGGGTTGAAGAGAAGTCGGGCGGTAACCCGGGCGTCGGGCGACCGGCCTGATCATCGGCCATCCCATGCCCTGTCTTCTCGGCCCGGCCGCTCTCGTTTTTATTTGCAATCTGAGACAAAGGGGAACGCCACAGTGGCGACCGGAGTAGTGAAGTGGTTCAACAGCGAGAAGGGCTACGGCTTCATCTCGCAGTCCGATGGCGTGGACGTCTTCGTCCA
>JBEKBT010000104.1:0-11091 GCA_050015255.1 Acidimicrobiales bacterium | reverse complement strand
GGCGCTGGCGGAAGCCGATGGTGTCGCAGCACGTTCGCGACGCTGCCCTTGGAGACCGTGACGCCGAGCTTCTTGAGCTCCCCGACAATGCGCAGGTAGCCCCAGCGAGGGTTCTCCCGGGCGAGGCGGAGGATGAGCTCGACGGTATCGGCGGGCAGGCGAGGCCGCCCTGGTCGTCGGTGCGGGTAGGTCCAGTACCGTCGGACGAGGGCCCGGTGCCAGCGCAGGATCGTCTCGGGGGTGACGAGGAAGGCCGCCCAAGCAGGAGGATCTCGGCGTCCTTGGCGAGGTCGTCCATCCGATGCAAGAGCACGAAGTCGACGACGCGACGGACCAGGCGGTAGAGGAAGCTGAGCGCCACGGCCTGGAAGGATCGCCTCGCGGATCGTGCCTGGTCAAGCTGGGGATCGGGTTATTGGACCCTTCGGGCTGGGTGAAGCTTCGCGCGCGAGGAGCGCTCTCGGGACCGCGACGACTGCGAACATCAGGTGACGAACGCCTCTTCGAGGGCAGCGCCGGCGATGGGCTCACTTGAACACGGGCCTATCGAATCGTTGACAGCCCGGCAGCGGCGACCGGCTGTACCTGGTAGCCGGCCGGCTGTCACCCTCGGGCAAGCTGGACGCTCTCGGCGGAGCCGTGCTGGACGGCTCGGCGCAGGGAGCCCAGGGATTCGGTGAACGAGCGGCACAGTGCCGCGGACGTTGCGGCGAGCTCGCTCAAGCGCATACCGGCCGCCCGCTGCTCGGCGGGGGTCCTGCTGCGCTCTGCCTGGTGGATCAAATAGGTGGGGATCATCTCTGTTCCTTTGGGTCGTGGCGTGGCTTCCAGGGACAAGGTAAAGAAGGCCTGTTTTCGCGGTGTTGTCGCCGGGGCCATGCGAGAATGGGGGCCGTGGTTGCCACCGCTGAGCGGGGCAAGGGCCCGCCAGAGTCGCAGGTCGTAACCGTCAGACTGCTCGGCCCGTTCACGATCACCGTCTGCGGTCGAGTCGCCGGCCCCTGGTCACGGCCCACTGCCAAGCGCCTTTGCGAGCTCGTCTTCCTGAGCCGTGGGCGGCGGGTCAGCCGCGACGTCGCCTGTGAGGAGCTGTTCCCCGGCCTCGGCGCCCACGCCGCCTTGAGGGCGCTCTCCGGGGCGCTCTCGCGGGCTCGGAGCGTTCTCTCCGAGCTCGGCGAGCCCGCGGCCGGCCTGCTCCAAGCCGACCTGGGCCATATCTGGGCCTCGCCTGAGGCTGTGGTCGAGATCGACCTCGAAGCCCACGAAGAGGCGCTCAAAGCCGCGCTGGCCATGGACCCGGGACAGGGCCGCGACGAGCTTCTCGTGACCGCTTTGGCCGACGAGGAGGACCTGGTTGCCGACGAGCCCTACGCCGAGTGGGCGCTGCGTCCCCGTGAACGCCTGGAGGCCCTCCGCCAAGAGGCGCGCCTCGCCTTGGCACGCGACCGCGCCAGAGGAGCCGGCCACTCCCGCCCCGAGGCGGTGGTGGAGGCCTGGGAGTCCTGCTTGGGCCACGACCCGGCTTGCGAGGAGGCGGCCGCGGCCTTGATGCAGGCCTATTCTGCCCAGGGGCTGCGCCACCTGGTGGTGCGCACCTACGAGCGCTGCCGCGCCGCGTTGGAAGAGCTAGGCCTCAGGATCTCCCCGGCGCTGGACGAGGTCCACGCCGCAGCGACCTTCGAGCCCGCTGCACCCCGGGCCCCCGGCGCGCCTAAGGCAGGAGCGCAAGGTCGTGAGCGTGCTCTTCGCCGAAGTGGCGGGCCCGGCGGCACTTACCAACAAGCTCGACCCGGAGGACCTCTGCGAGGTCGTCAGCGGGGTCCTGGCAGGGGTGATCGCCGAGGTGGAAGGCCTCGGAGGGACGGTGACCTCGGTCTCCGGCGGGGGCCTGGCGGCGCTGTTCGGTGCGCCCGAGGCGCACGAGGACGACCCCGAACGGGCGGTCCGGGCAGCTTTCCGGGCACTGTCGGCAAAGGCCTCTGTTTCGGGCGACGGCTCGCCGGCGGTGCGCATCGGCATCGAGACCGGCCTGGCTGTGGTCGGTCCCATCGGGGGAGGGGCCAAGGTCGAGTACGGGGCGGTGGGAGAGGTGGTGGGCATGGCCGCCTCACTCCAGTCGGTGGCCAGGGCAGGCTCGGTCCTGGTCGGCCCGGCTACGCGCGCCGCCACGGAGGGCCTCTTCGATTGGGGGGCAACAGAAGAAGTGGCCCTCGGAGCCGACGCCAAGGCACTGACGGCCTCCTACCTGGAGGGGCCGAAGGCCCGCGGGCTGGGCCGTCACGGCCACCTGGGTGGCCAGGCTCCCCTGGTCGGACGCCGGGCCGAGCTAGCGGTGCTCGACAGCGCCCTGCGCGAGGCGGTTGGGGGCCGGGGCTCGGTCATGGTCTTGGTGGGCGAGGCGGGGCTCGGCAAGACGCGCCTGGTCCAGGAGTGCCGCAAGCGCTTCATGGCCTGGGTGGGGGCCGGGACCGGCAGGCTTCCCTTGTGGCTGGAGGGGCGCTGTGCCTCCTACGCCTCATCCACGCCCTACGGCCTCTATCAACAGCTCCTGGCCGCCTGGGTGGGCGTGGCCCCCGATCAGGACGAAGCGGTGGTGCGCCCTGCTTTGGAAAGGGCGCTCGGCGTGGTGATGGGCAACAAGGACCTGTGGCCCCTCTTGGCCCGGATGATGGGCTTGGCAGGTGGGGCAGGACTGGTGCGTCTCGGTCCCGAGGAGCTGCAGCGGGCGACCTTTGACGCTTTGGGATCGGTGGTATCGCGCCTGGTCGACATCGGCCCCACCGTGCTCGTGCTAGAGGACCTGCACTGGGCCGACCCCATCTCGTTGCGCCTCAGCACCGAGCTCGCCGCTCTGGCTCAAGACGGGCCGCTCCTGGTGCTGGCCACCCGCCGGCCCGACCCTGGCCCAGAAGCCTCCAGCTTCGAGCGCTCCTTGGCCACGGGTCCCGTGCCCTTACGACAAGTCGAACTCGGCCCGCTGCCGGAAGAGGCCGAACAGGAGCTTGCTAGCTCCCTGGTGGGCATGGGCGCCTCCCAGGAGGTCCTGGACGCTGTGCGAGCAGGCGTGGAGGGCAACCCCCTCTTCTTGGAGGAGCGGCTCTTTTCGCTAGTCGAGACCGGGGCCCTCGTGCGCGAGCGGGGCACGTGGCGCCTGGTCGGGATGGTGGGGGCAGAAGTCCCCGAGGTGCTGGAGCGCCTCGTCCGCTCCCGGGTGGATCGGCTCAGCCCACTTGCCCAGGAGGTCGCCCGCACCGCCTCTGTGCTCGGCTCCGAGCTCAACCTCGGCCTGCTCGCAGCCGTCTGCGGGACAGAAGGGAACGTGACCGAAGAGGCTCTGGGTCGGGCCATCGCCGAGCTCTGCAGCACGGGGCTCCTCCAAGAGGTGGGTAGGCTCCCCGAGCCCACCTACCGCTTCCGCCACGCCCTCATCCAGGAGGCCACCTACCTGGGGATGTTGCGCCCCGAGCGCCGCCGGCTCCATGGCCGGGCCGCTTGGGCCCTCGAGGCCATGTCGGTGGACCGGCTCGAACAAGTCGCCGCCCGCCTTGGCCGCCATTTCGCTGCAGCCGGGGAGGCTGAGCACGCCGTCCACTACTTCGAGGTGGCGGGCGAGCACGCCGCCCGGGCCTTCGCCAACGAAGAGGCGATCTCGTCGTTCCGCTCCGCCCTGGCGGTAGCAGACGAGGACGACTCGGGCAGCGAGGTGATGACCCGGGCCGCGGGGAGGGTGTGGGCCAAGCTTGCCGAGGTGCTCTGGCGCACCTGGCGCCTCGAGGAAGCCCGGCAGGCTTTCCAGGCGGCCATTCGCCTGGCCGGTCCTGGCGACAGCCTCCAAAGTGCCCACCTGCAAGCCCTCCTGGGAAAGCTGGAGGGCTTCGAACACCGCTACGCCGCCCTCACGGCCTTCGACGCAGCCGAGGAGCTGCTGGGTGAGCACCCCTGGGACAAAGGTGACGCATGGGCCGACGTGTGGCTCGAGGTCATGGTTGACGGCCGGGCTCAGCTTCACGTCGACAGTGGGGAGCTGGAGCTAGGTTTGGCGGCCCTCACGGCGGCCCGCCCGGTTGTGGAAGCCCGGGGGACCCCGGCCCGCAGGCTGGCTTTCTACCGGTGCCTTGCCTATCAGCGGGCCAGGCAGAACCGCTACCGCGTCGATGAGGAGGACATCGCCAACGCGCGCAGGGCCCTAGTGGCGGCAAACCAGGGCGATGACCAGAAAGACATCGGCTATGCGACTTATGCCGTTGGCCATTTCTTGCTGATGCACGCCGACCCGGAGGAGGCCCAGGAGTACCTGGAGAAGTCACTGGCTATGGCGGAGCGCATCGGGGAGGTCCTCTTGCGAGCGATGAGTCTGTGGGCGCTGACCGCGACCGCACTCTGCCGCCACGACGTGGAGGTCGTCCGCTCCCTCGCCCCGCAGGCCAGGGCCAAGATGGCCGAGTCGTTGGAGCTGGCGAAGGACCTCCACTGGCTCTGATTGTTTGGCGTCCAGCACGGCAAGGAGCGGCGGCGGGCAACGCCACCAGCCGGTATGACCGGTGTGGGAGCGGGCGCTGACCACCGCTGGTAGACCGCGCGGCGCGGTGACAAGTCCGCGTCGTTCTGCCCCGCTAGCACTTTGGAGAACTGGCCCAGGAGCGCCCGCCGGTGGCTGTCGCGCACAGATCGCCGTACCGAACACCGACCAGTTGACGTCGGTCCGTCGCGCCTGATCGACGGGTAGGTATCGGACTCGCCGACGCAGAGCAACACTCGCCAACTTCCGAAGTAGGCGACAGCGACCGAGAGGCCGGTCGTTCTGTTGCCGTCGTCGAGTGTGCTCGTTGTAGGCGCGTCCGACCACTGGCATTCTCGGGGTCTGCGCTCCGTACGGGGCTCACTCGCTACAGAGCACGTGCACGAAGGCGTAGAGGTCCGCCGAACGCGACACCGACCCCGGTGGTTTTGACCGGAGTTGGTGTCAGATGGGTAGGAGCGAAAGTGGCGCTCAAGCGGCGCTCAGCTGCGGTTGCCGCTCATCCGAAGGCACGCTCGGGGTCACAGCCGTGAGCCAGAATCCCTTGAGGATCAGGAAGGCGGCGAGGGAGACCTCCCAGGCGAAGACCGGGACAACACACACGCCGAGGTCGTGACGGGGCACGCCGAACATGCCGGCCACGTTGGCGGCGAAGACGAGTGGACCACCGATCAGGCCTAGTACAGGGATGAAGCGGGCGACGAGCTTGGAGCGGTACAGCGCGTAGGCCATCACCGCGGTGTTCAGGCCGCAGACCAGCCCAGGCCCGACGATGAACGTCCAGTTGTGGACTGCCACGAGTGCCTTGGCGACCGCCGTGAGAGCGGCGGCGTTGCCAGCGGTACCGGCCACATCGTGCTGGAGCGAAACCACCGCCAACAGGCTGACGATACCCGTGACGATGATTCCCGCCTCCAAGGTGCGCAGCCCGACATAGCCCAGGGCGAGGGCCCGGTTGTGTCGGCTGACGACGGGGTAGAGGGCGACCGCCGTGCCGACGACGGCTGCGGCGAGGATGACCTCGAGGATGCCGCCAACGAGGATGCGGGAGTTGGCAGCGCCGTTGCCCAGGACGTATCCGGGGTGGCTCAGGACCGGCTGGTACAGGACTATCGCGACAACTGAGGTCACGTGAGTGATGAAGAACAACACGCCAGTGGCAATCGCCAATTTCCTCTCGGGACTCGTGGCGCTGGCCAGCTGCCTCGCGGTACTCGGGATAGCGGTAGCGGAAGTCATGTCGGATTCCCTTTCCGTGAGTGCGTTTCATGGCTAGTGAGGACGGATGGGTTCGTTGGTCGTGTCGCCTCGGTCAGCGGTACGACCGAGATCAGCGGGAGGCCGAGGTCGCGGATCTTGTTGAGAAGTCCGTGCAGTGCGGCCTGGTCGACGAGGGTGGCCCGGAGGGCCGTGGTGCCGTCGCTCTCGTGGGAGAGGCTAGAGACCTCGAGCCGGTTCGCCCATCGGAGACCGAGGTGGCCGCGCAGGCGGATCTCGTAGAACCCGAACTCTCGCTCGCTGCCAGCTCCCGAAGGAGCCTGGCTCATCGGGCTACCAACTGCTCGACCCGGATGGTTGTCGGAGCCGCCTTGGCGGCGGCCTTGCGTTGGTCGCGCCACAGGGAGACGCCGAGGCCGATCAGGGCGACACCGGTGGGGACAGCCATCGGCCGATTGAACGACTGTGGCAGTACCTTGAGCGCCACGGTAGCGAGAGTGCCCACGGCGAGGAGTGCAGCCGCCCACCGGGCCACGACACGGGCTCGGAACAGTGCGATGCCGAAGAGGAGACCTCCGACCAGGTACGCGAGCCCAGAGATGAGGAAGAGGGTCTGCATTCCGCCGATGCTGTGGGTAGGCGTGCCGCCGAAGGCAGCGACAACCACATTGTTCACATAGCCGGGCCGAGAGTGCGCCAGGCCAGGGAGGACGAACGCGGCGATGACCTCGGTGCTGAGGATGGCGACATAGCCGACGCAGAACACGACGTAGCCGGCCAGCCCCAGCAAGCGTGTCTGACGAACCTGACGCATGTACATGCCGGTGATGCCCACCAGCGCCAGTGTCGCCATAACCACCTTGGCGATGCTGCGCACAAGCCAGTCGGTAGTGGTGACTGAGGCGACGTCCATGGGCGGGTGCTGGATCTGGACGGTGATGAAGATC
This sequence comes from Acidimicrobiales bacterium, assembly GCA_050015255.1. Lineage (GTDB taxonomy): Bacteria > Actinomycetota > Acidimicrobiia > Acidimicrobiales > Bog-793 > Fen-455. Next base: position 4,407 of record JBEKBT010000104.1, on the reverse strand, counting down.
GCCCCGGCCATTGCGGCGCAGATGCCGGCGGCCCGGGTGAAGCGGGTGGTCGTGTTGGTCATGACTGCTCCTTGGTCTTGGTTAAGCCGGGGAGGTTTCCGGCGCTGTTGTTGACCGTACGGAAGTACCTGGTGAGCCAACATCACCAAGTGATGTGATTGAGGTGGTGATTGGCCCGACACGCCGAGTGGCAGTGACCTCTCCGGCGTTCGCTATGAGAAGATCACCTTTGCGGGCGACGCCCAAAGAGAGGACCCGGTGCCAAGCCAGCGGGTTGCGACCAAGCTGCATCTCCCCAAGCCGCGGCCAGACCTGGTCGCACGGCCCAGGTTCGCGGAGCGGCTCGATCGCGGGGCGCTGGCGAAACTGACGCTCATCTCGGCGCCAACCGGCTTCGGCAAGACCTCACTCATTGCGCATTGGCTCACGTCTCGCACGACTCACCAGCGCCCGGTGGCCTGGCTGGCCCTCGATCAGGCGGACGACCAACCCACCGCCTTTTGGACGCAAATCATTGCCGCGCTCCAAGTGGTGGCTGGGCCAGCTTTCGGGGAGGGCATCCTCGCGCTCTTGGAATCGGGTCAGCCGCCGACCGAGGGTGTCCTCGCCGCCGTGGTCAACGAACTCAGCGAGTTGCCGGACGGGCTTGACCTGGTGCTCGATGACTACCACGCCATCGATGATCCCGAAGTCCATGAGGGGATGACCTTCCTGCTCGACCACCTCCCGCCACAGGTCCACTTGCTGATCACGACTCGCGCGGACCCGCCCCTCCCCCTGGCACGGCTACGGGCGCAAGCGGAAATGGTCGAGATCCGAGCTTCAGATCTGCGTTTTAGCGCTGAGGAGGCATCGACCTACCTCAACGAGGTGATGGGCCTTGGCCTCGGCTCCGAGGATGTCGCCGCGTTGGAGGAGCGCACCGAGGGGTGGATCGCCGCGCTCCAACTGGCCGCCCTCTCGATGGAGGGACGAGACGACATAGCGGAGTTCGTCGCCCGGTTTACGGGCAACGACCGATACATCGTCGACTACCTGATCGAGGAGGTCCTGCAGCGCCTCCCCGCCGACATCCGGACGTTCCTCCTGGACACCTGCATCCTCGATCGGATGAGCGGCCCGCTCTGTAACGCTGTCACCGAGCGAGGCGACAGCAAGGCGATGCTGGGCACCCTGGAACGGCGGAATCTCTTCGTCGTTCCGCTCGACGATCAGCGTCGCTGGTACCGCTATCACCACCTGTTCGCCGACGTCCTGCAGGCTCATCTCGAAGACGAGCAACCCGAGCGTGCTCCGGAGCTGCACCGACGGGCCAGTGAGTGGTACGAGCGCGAGGGGGAATGGACCGAGGCCATCCGCCACGCACTTGCCGCTCGTGACTTCGAGCGAACGGCGGAACTCTTAGAGGGGGCGCTCCCGGCGATGCGAATAGCCCGCCAGGAGACCGCACTGCTCCGCTCGGTTACGGCGCTTCCCGACGACCTCGTTCGGCGGCGGCCCGTGCTCAACGTCGGCTTCGCCGGTGCGCTGCTGGCAACTGGGGAGTTGTCGAGCGTCGAAGGCCGATTGGACAACGCCGAGCGCCAGTTGATGCCACTGACGAGTGACGACGGGGCGGCATCCTCGGCGCGAGTGGCTGAGATCGCCTTCGTCGACGAGGACGAGCTACGCCGCGTCCCGGGGCACATCGAGATGTACCGGGCGGCACTCGCGCAAGTTCGAGGGGATGTGCCCGCCACAGTGGAGCACGCACGGCGCACCCTCGAGCTGGCTCTCGAAGACGACCATATGGTGCGGGCCGGGGCTGCCGGCTTTCTAGGCATCGCCTTCTGGACCGGAGGCGACCTCGGAGCGGCTCATCGGGCATGGAGCGAGTGCGTCGCAGGGCTCGAGCGGGCGGGGCACGTCGCGGACGCACTTGGGGCCACCCTCGCCCTGGGTGACATCTGCATAGTGCAGGGACGCCTCGGCGACGCCCAGCGCACCTACGAGCACGCGCTCGCGCTAGTGCCGGAGCAGAGTCGGGCGCTCGTGCGGGGGACGGCCGACATGCACGCCGGGATGAGCGAGGTCTGCCGTGAGCGCAACGACCTGGAGGGTGCCCGGCGCCACCTACTCGAGAGCCAGGACCTCGGTGGGTACGCCGCGATGCCACAGCACCCCTATCGCTGGCGGGTGGCCATGGCACGGCTGCTTCAGGCCGAAGGAGGTGCCGAGGAAGCACTCACTCAGCTCGAGGAGGCCGAGCGCTTGTACGTGAGCGACTTCTTCCCCAACGTTCGCCCGGTTGCAGCGTTGCGGGCTCGCATGTGGATCGCCATGGGTCGTCTACGGGAGGCTCGTAGGTGGGCCCGTGAGGCGGGGCTGTCGCCTGAAGACGAGCTCAGCTACCTGGGCGAATTCGAGCACATCACCTTGGCCAGGCTGGTCCTCGCTGCTGCGAAGGCCGACGGCAGGGCGGAGGAGTACGGGGCGGGCGCGGAGGGTCTCCTCAGACGTCTGCGGGCGGCGGCCGAAGCGGGAACCAGGACGGGCAGCGTCATCGAGATCCTGATCCTCGAGGCGCTCGCCGTCGCAGCCGGTGGTGACAAGGCGTCGGCACTTGTTGCGCTGGAGCAGGCGTTGACGGCAGCAGAGCCTGAGGGCTACGTCCGGCTGTTCGTCGACGAGGGCAACGCCATGAGGGCCCTACTCGGGGAAGCCTCCCGGAGAGGCATCACCACTGACTACATCTCAGAGCTGTTGGCGGGCTGGGAACCGCCATCGCACCACCCGATGAGGACTCAGGGACTCGTCGAGGCACTCAGCGACCGCGAGCTGGAGGTGCTCCGCCTCCTCGCTTCTGAATTGAGCGGGCCCGAGATTGCCCGCGAGCTGATGGTATCTCTCAACACGATGCGGACCCATACGAAGAACATCTACATGAAGCTCGGCGTAAACAACCGCCGGGCTGCCGTCAGGCGTGGCCAGGAACTCAGGCTGTTGTCGGGACCTCGTTAGAAGCATCCGGGATGTGCGGTGCCGACTGGGCAACAATCGCGAGCGTTGAGCAGGTTTGGAGCCGCCGGCCGCTCGGTATAGACACCGAGAATCCGCACATAGCTGCAGGGCCGAGTTACGGTCTGAGCCAGGAGCGTTGGCGCCAGAACGACACGGTTCGTTGCTCGTCCGCGCCGGTCACAGTCGAGTTCCTCGTTGGCCCTTGCGAGTGCAATGGTGTGGGACATCTCGTGATCACCGGTCGTTCAGTACCTGGTCCAGTTCGTCGGCGACGTCCAGGTCGTCGAGCGGAACGGCATGGGAGTAGTGCCGTAAGGTCCTGGACGGGTCCGGTTCTCCACGCCGGCCGAACGACCGAGACGACGGAACTTGTGGCTGAGCGCGTCCGCGGTCATGAAGGTCTCCCGAGCAGGAGTCGGGGCGAACAGCCAGTCGCCCATCGGTGTCGGTCTCCGTTCGGCCCACGAATCGAACTGGTGATGTATGAGAGCCACAGTCGTAGCCCCGAGGGTCACGCGTCGCGCGCGGGACGACTTCGTGGATCCGAGCACACCGTGGGACAGGCCCCGCTCGATGCTAAGCACGCGCCCGTCGACATCTTCGAGGCGTAGCACAGCCAACTCGCCCCGGCGGGCTCCGCAGTCGGCGGCCAGCCGCACCAACAACAAGTCCTGTTCGGCACTGAACAACGAACGCAGCCGCCGAGGCGACGCGGGCTCCCCAACAAGGAAGGCCGAAGCCCGTTCCACCTCTTGTTCTGCGTAGCCGAGGAGCTGGCGCACCTCGGCCAAGCTGTGGTGACGACGCGGTTGGGGTCGAGCCGGGCCGCGCACACGCGCCAGTGGGTTCGACCGCAGGAGCTCCTCGGCGACCGCCCACGACAGCGCCGAACGCAAGACCAGCCAACGTGCTGAGACCGTCGGGATCGACAAGCCGTCGGCCTGCCACCTTGAGATAGCGGCTCGCACGTCACCGGCCGTCAGATTGATCAGCCGGCGGCGACCGATGGGATCTGCGACGAGGGCTTTAAGGACCGAGGCATGCGAGATCACCGTGGCCGGCTTCCAAAGATGTGGCGCGCGTCTATATCGGTCCAAAAGGTCGGCCGTGGTCAACTGCGCTCCCTCAGATGTGATGGCTACGCGGGTGACGCCCCACAAGTCGACAAGTTCTCGTCTTTGCCGTTGGGCGTATTCGGCGTCGCCGTGGACGCTGAGCGATCGCTGACAGCTTCGCCCATTGCCCGGGTCGAAACCGACCACCACCCGGATCTCCCAGACTCCGAGAGATCGCTCCCGGAGAGATCCAGCGCCGCGCTTGGATCGCCTCTCAACAGGCGTCGTATCCCTATAAGTCGAGCTCATCCCTACAGCTATAGGGATTCTTATAGGGACGAGCGAACCTCCC
>JBEKBT010000103.1:0-9871 GCA_050015255.1 Acidimicrobiales bacterium | reverse complement strand
GGACGGGGTGGCGATCGTGAGCGAGAACCTGTTCGCCGGTCGCTTCCGCTACATCGACGAGCTGAGGCGGATGGGCGCGAAGATCAAGACCGAAGGCCATCACGCCATCGTGCGCGGTGTGCCCAGCCTGTCGGGAGCCAGGGTCCGGGCACCGGACATACGCGCCGGGGCGGCGCTCGTGCTGGCCGGCCTCGCCGCCGAGGGTGTCACCGATGTGAGCGGCGCGGAGCACATCGACCGCGGATACGAGGACCTCGACGGGCGCCTTCGCTCGCTCGGTGCGAACATCGAGCGCGATTCTTCGCCGTGAGGCCCGACTTGCGGGGCTCGAGCACGGCAGAGCTGTTCCGGGCCGCCAGTTCGGGTGACCGCGGCGCCCTGGCTCGCCTGCTCTCGATCGTCGAGCGGGGCGGGGCCGCAGGCCGCGAGCTGTCCGCGCTGACCTTCAGGCGAGCCGGCAGCGCCTACGCCGTGGGCTTAACCGGGGCACCGGGCTCTGGGAAGTCCACGCTCACGAGCGCCGTTCTGGCGGACATCCGCGGGCGCCTCGCCATCCCGGTCGCGGTGCTCGCCGTCGACCCCTCCTCACCTGTGACGGGCGGCGCGATCCTCGGGGACAGGGTGAGGATGCAAGAACACGCCCTCGACGACGAGGTCTTCATCCGCTCCATGGCGACCCGCGGCCACCTCGGTGGCCTGGCCGCCGCCGTGCCCGAAGCGGTACGCCTGCTCGACGCGACCGGCTGGCCACTCGTGATCGTCGAGACCGTCGGCGTCGGCCAGGTCGAGATCGAGGTCGCCGCCACGTGCGACACGGTCGTGGTCGTCGTGAACCCCGGCTGGGGGGATTCCGTGCAGGCAAACAAGGCGGGGCTGTTGGAGATCGCCGACGTGCTGGTCATCAACAAGGCGGACCGGCCCGGCGTGAAGGAGACGGCCCGCGACCTGAGGCTCATGCTCCAGCTCTCGGGGAGCCTCGAGTGGACGCCGCCGATCGTGGAGACCGTGGCTTCGACGGGCGAGGGAATCGGCGAGCTGTGGGAGGCGATGGCCTCGCACCGCGAGCACCTCGAGCGCCGCGGGGAGCTCACCTCGAGGCGCGCGGAGCGTGCGAGGGAGGAGGCCTTGAGGATCGCGAGAGGACGTTTCGAGACCGCTCTTGGCGCGGCCGTCGCCGCCTCGGCGAACAGCGAGCTGCTGGAGGCGCTGAGGAGCAGGCGGATGGACCCCGACGAGGCGGCCGACCGGCTCGTCGAGGCGGTGGCGCGCCAGCTCACTGGCGAGCAGGGGCGGCTCCCGAGCTGAGCGCACGCTCCATGAGGACGAAGTCGCGCTCCTCGGTCCAGCGCGGGAGGACCGTGACGGCTGCGTAGCCGCGCCCGGAGTAGAAGCTCTGTGCCCTCCCGCCGGCCAGCGCCTCCAGGCGGACGCGGGCACAGCCCCGCTCGAGGCCGAGCCTCTCCACGGCCCGCAGCAGATGCGAACCCACGCCCTGGTTGCGCCACTCGGGGCGCACGATCAACCGGCCAAGCCTCAAGACCGGGCCGCGGACCTCGCCGTCGGCGAACCCGACCGGGCGCCCGCCGGCCCTGGCGACGATCGCGTAGCGCGCGAAGGGCTGGACTCCCGGGCCGTAGCGCTCTCGCCTGTAGCCGGACCACTGCTCCTCGGCCCAGGCGGCGATGACAGGGTCCGGTTGCTCGACCAGGGAAAGCTCCAGATCGAGGCTGCCTCGCCCAACCACCCTTGGCCTGGCCAGTGCGGTGTCGGCCATCGGCCTCCAGCGGTGGTCGGCATCCTGTTCGAGAACGCTGACGCACTCGAAGCAGTACGTCGCCCGGTAGTCGGCCAGCGCCTCGAGGGCGTGGGGGAGCCGGCTGGGCTCGATCCGCTGGTCCAAGGTGAGGTGGGGCACGAAGTCGCGCTCGCGGCGCGCCCGCGGTGGGGCGAGGGGACCGACTGCAAGATGCCCTCGGAGCTCTGACATGGCCTCGAGGTCACCTCCGACCTCGAGGTAGAGCACGGGCGTGCGCGGCCAGAAGGTGGCCGGCGGTCCGAGGTCCACGGCGATGGGCGAGCTGTTCTCAGCTGCGGTCCGGACGTGGTCGAGCACTGCCTCGAGGGTCTCCTCGCGGATGTTCACCGGGGGGACGAGCGTGCAATGCGGGACGATGCGCTGCAGTGCCTTGGCCCCGAGGGCCCTGCGCAGGCCGTCGATCTCGTTGGCGACCGAGCCGGTCACCACCAGCGCCACCGTCAGCCGGCGTCGTGCTGTCACGTATCAGGCGATCTCTGCCAGGGCCTCCGCCAGTGGCTCGAGCACATCGGGGGCGTGCGGCGGGGGGAGAACCACGATGGCGAGCTCGGCACCGACCTCTGCGAGCGCAGCGGCAGTCGCCGCCGTGGCCGCGGGACCGTCCTGGAAGCGCACATGACTCGACAGCAGTATCTCTGCCGGGTCGCGCCCGACCTCGGCGCAGTGCTGGAAGAGCACCTCCCGCTTGTGAGCGAACTCCTCGACCGGGCCGCCGACGAAATTCCAATGCTGGGCGAAGCGCGCCGCGGTGCGCAGTGTCCGCTTCTCACCGCTGCCACCGATGCAGATCGGCGGATGCGGCCGCTGGACCGGTTTCGGGTTGCAGCGGGCGTCGGTCAGCTCGTAGTAGGCCCCCTGGAACGACGTCGTCTCGTTCGAGAGAAGGCCGACTATGACCTCGCAGGCTTCCTCGAAGCGGTCACTGCACTCCTTCAGCGTCCCGACGGCGATTCCGTAGGCGCCCGACTCCTCTTCGTTCCAACCCGCCCCGATGCCGAGCTCGAGGCGTCCGCCCGAGATGACGTCGAGTGTCGCCGCCATCTTGGCGAGTACGGCCGGGTGCCGGTGGTGGATCCCAGTTACGAGCGTGCCGAGGCGAAGGCGCCTCGTCGCCTGGGCCAAGGCGGTGAGGGTCACCCAGCCCTCGAGGCACGGCCCGATCGGGTCGGAGAAGATCGGGTAGAAGTGGTCGAAGAGCCAGCCGGACTCGAACAGCTCGATGTCGTCGGCGGCGCGCCAGACGGCCAGCATGTCGTCCCAGGTCGTGTTCTGCGGAGCTGTCTTGAAAGCGAAGCGCATGTGCAAGAACTTACGGCACGCCGGCCACGGCCGGTCGCATCCGCCTCACAGGCGGCTCAGGTTCGCCTTGAGCTCGGCAACCGCTTCCAGCCGCGCCCGGGCCCGGGCTGCGGCCGCGGCGGCGGCCGCGGCGGCGGCCGTGGCGGCGGCGTCACCGGCAGGCTGGCCTTCGCCTGTCGGGGCCACGGTTCCGCCCGCACCGGCCGCTCCCCCGGCTCCGGACTCGGGAACGTTGCCTGCCGCAACCTCGGCAGCGTCGGCAGCCTCGGCAGCCTCGGCAGCCTCGAGCGCACGCTGCGCCCGCCCGACGTCGATCTCTTCGGCAAGCTCGGCGACCCCGGAGACGATCGTCACCTTGTTGTCGGCGACCATCACGAAGCCGCCGTGCACGGCCGCGTGCACGTCGCCGATCGGAGCCGACTCGCCCGGGGTGGCTTCGCCGGCTCCGTCGCCGCTGTCTGGCGCGGCGACCCTGGCTGCGCCGCCCTCGAGTGCCACGCCCTCGGCCGGCGAAGGGCGCTGGTGGACACCCTGGATGCGCACTACGCAGATGTCGACCGAACCGATGTAGTCCATGTGGTTCGCCAGAAAGGTGATGTCGCCCCTGTCGGCGCGCATCACCACTGCTTCGGCGTCGCCCGAGAACAGCACCCGTTCGGGCGTGATGAGCTCGGCGTGCGTCAGGTTCGCCATCGCCCGGCTCAGCCCCGCTCGATGGACTTGGCCTTGGTCATCACGTCATCGATGCCGCCGACGTTCAAGAAGGCCTGCTCTGGGACGTCGTCGAGGTCACCCCCGACGAGCGCCTCGAAGCTGCGCACCGTCTCGTCGATCGGGACGTAGATTCCGGACAGGCTCGTGAAGACCTCCGCCACGAACAGCGGCTGCGACAGGAAACGCTGGATCTTGCGTGCGCGGGTCACACTGAGGCGGTCCTCCTCGGAGAGCTCGTCCAGGCCGAGAATGGCAATGATGTCCTGGAGCTCGCGAGCTCGCTGCAGCACCTCTTGAACCCGCCGCGCGCACTGGTAGTGCCGATCGCCGACCACCTCGGGGGCCAGGATGTTGCTCGTCGAAGCGAGTGGGTCCACCGCCGGGTAGATGCCGAGGGCGGCTGTCTGGCGGGACAGCTCTGTCGTCGCGTCGAGGTGGGTGAAGGTCGTGAACGGTGCCGGGTCTGTGTAGTCGTCGGCGGGAACGTAGACGGCTTGCATGGAGGTGATCGAGTGGCCTCTCGTCGAGGTGATCCGCTCTTGGAGCTCGCCCATCTCGTCCGCCAGCGTCGGCTGGTAGCCCACGGCCGACGGCATACGGCCCAGCAGCGTGGAGACCTCCGAACCCGCCTGCACGAAACGAAAGATGTTGTCGATGAACAAGAGCACGTCCTGGTTCTTCACGTCCCGGAAGTACTCGGCCATGGTCAGGGCCGAGAGCGCCACACGCAGCCGCACGCCCGGCGGCTCGTCCATCTGGCCGTAGACAAGCGCCGCCTTGGTTATGACGCCGGACTCCTGCATCTCGAGCCACAGGTCCGTGCCCTCTCGGGTGCGCTCACCGACGCCTGCGAACACCGAGACTCCCCCGTGCTCTTGGGCGACCCGGTGGATCATCTCCTGGATCAGCACCGTCTTTCCCACACCGGCGCCGCCGAACAGGCCGATCTTTCCGCCCTGGACGTAGGGCTCCAGCAGATCGATGACCTTTATGCCTGTCTCGAACATCTGACGCCTCGGCTCGAGGGTGTCGAAATCCGGAGCCGGGCGGTGGATCTCCCACCACGCGTCGGGCTCGCCCATCTCGCCCGCGTCGAGCCGCTCGCCGATCACGTTGAAGACGTGACCCAGCACGGCGTTGCCCACGGGGACGGTGATGCCCCTGCCGGTATTGGTGACGCTGGCCCCGCGAGCGAGCCCGTCGGTCGGCTTGAGGCAGATGCAACGCACCCGGCCCTCGCCGATCTGCTGGGCTACCTCCGCTGTGATGAGGACCTCCTGCCCGTCAACGAGGAGACCCACCTGAAGGGCCGTGTTGATCTCCGGCAGGGCGTGCGGTGGGAACTCGACGTCGATGACAGGGCCTGCGATGGCGACGATGCGTCCGTTCTCGAGATGCTGGGCCTCGGGAGCCTCGGGGGCAACGGTGGTCATACGGTCTGCTCCTCGGTTGCTTGGGGATGAGTGAGCTCATGGGTGACGCCGCCGGTCGAGCGAAGCGCCTCGGAACCGCCGACGATCTCCATGATCTCGCTCGTGATGGTGTCCTGCCGGGCACGGTTCATCACCCGCCGGAGCGTCTTGAGCAGCTCTTCGGCATTCTCTGTGGCTGCCGACATGGCCCGCTGGCGGGCGGCGTGCTCCGAGGCAGACGCCTCGAGCAGGGCCCCAAAGATCGCGGCCTCCGTGTATCCCGGGATGAGCCCTGCCAGCAGCTGGTCGACGTCGGGCTCGAACTCGAAAAAGCCGAACTTGCCCTCGGGCTCGGGCAGTCCGAAGTCGATGGCTCCCGGATCACTCGGCATCAGGTCGGGCTCCCCGGGAATCTCCTGGCCGGCTGGTGCCCCGGGAGCCGCTCGGCGGGGCTCGGCTCGGCCCGGCAGCACCGGGAGCAGTTGGCGGGTCTCGACGAACTGGCTGCTCGCCGATCGGATCCGCGTCGAGACGACCTGCACGAGGTCGACCTCGCCCACGAGGAACGGCGGCATGACGGCCCGGGCCACACGCCGGGCATCCTCGAACGTGGGACGGTCGGACATGCCGACGAAGTGGCGCTCGACGGGCTGATGGCGAAACCGGAAGTAGGCCTGCGCCTTCTTGCCGACGGTCATCACCCGGTAGCTCTCAGCTTTGCCCGCGCCGGGGCGAACCAGGCGCTCGGCGACGCGCAGCACGCTCGAGTTGTAGGCGCCCGCCAGGCCCCGGTCCGCCACGATCACGAGCGCAAGGACGTTGTGGGGCGACTCCGGGACCCCCAGCAGGCGCGTGGCGCTGCTGCTTTCCCGGGCGGTCTCGACCAGGATGTCCGAGAGCGCCTTGACGTAAGGCAGCGCCCCGGCGATACGCCCCTGGGCGCGGGCTATCTGCGAAGCAGCGATGAGCTCGAACGACCGCGTGATCTTCTTCGTCTCCTCGATGCTGCGAATGCGCCGGCGAAGAGCCCGCTCCTGACCGCCTGCCACGTGCCTACCTGGCCTCGGTCTCGTCCGCGACCAGCGCGCCGGCGGCGGCTTCTGTGGCCTCCGCCACTCCGGCGTCGCCGTCCGCGCCACCGGGTGACGACCCGGCAGAAGAGCCGAAGCCCTGCTTGAACTCCGCCATCGCGGCTTCGAGGTCGGACTCTTTCGGCAGGGCGCCGGTGGCGGCGATCTGCTCGAGCATGTCTGCGTGGCGCGTCCGCATGAATGCCCGCAGCTCGGACTCGAAGCGCTGCACGTCGCTGACGGGCACGTCGTCGACGTACCCGCGCACACCCGCGTAGATGACGATGACCTGCTCCTGCACAGGTATGGGGACGTTCAGGCCCTGCTTGAGCAGCTCGGTGAGGCGGTAGCCGCGGTCGAGCTGGGCCTGTGAGGCCTTGTCGAGCTCGGAGCCGAAAGTCGCGAACGCCTCGAGCTCCCGAAACTGCGCCAGGTCGATCTTGAGGGTGCCGACGACCGACTTCATGGCCTTGATCTGCGCCGCGCCCCCCACCCGTGAGACCGAGTTCCCGACGTTGAAGGCCGGGCGCACACCCGAATAGAAAAGCTCGCTCTCGAGGAAGATCTGGCCGTCGGTGATCGAGATGACATTGGTCGGGATGTAGGCGGAGATGTCACCCGCCTTGGTCTCGATTATCGGAAGGGCTGTGAGCGAGCCACCGCCCATCTTGTCGGAGAGCTTTGCAGCCCGCTCCAACAGACGGCTGTGGAGGTAGAAGACGTCGCCAGGGTAGGCCTCCCGGCCCGGAGGACGGCGGAGGAGAAGGGAGATCTGACGGTAAGCCTCGGCTTGTTTCGAAAGGTCGTCGTAGACGACCAGGGCGTGCTCGCCCTTCTCCATCCAGTGCTGGCCCATGGCGCATCCCGCGTACGGGGCCAGGTACTTGAACGGTGCAGGCTCGGAGGCGGGCGCGGCGACGACGACGGTGTAGTCCATGGCGCCGTGCTCGGCGAGGGTGGCGACGGTCTGGGAGACAGTCGAGCCCTTCTGGCCGATGGCGACGTAGATGCACTTCACGCCGGCACCGCGCTGGTTGATGATCGTGTCGGTGGCGATCGTGGTCTTCCCGGTCTTGCGGTCACCGATGATGAGCTCGCGCTGGCCCCGGCCGATCGGGGTCATGGCGTCGATGACCTTGATGCCGGTCTGCAAGGGCTGTGAGACGGGTTGGCGCGAGACGATGCCGGGCGCCTGGATCTCGAGGCGGCGGTCGAGGGTTTCACCGAGCGGGCCCTTCCCGTCGATCGGCTCACCGAGGGGGTTCACAACGCGGCCCAGCAAGGCGTCACCCACCGGCACCGACAAGATCCTGCCGGTCGAGCGCACGACCTGGCCCTCGTCGAGGCCCTCCATGGTGCCGAGGACGACGGCGCCGATCGACTCCTCGTCCAGGTTGAGGGCGAGGCCGACGGTGCCGTTCTCGAACTCGAGCAGCTCGTTGACGGTGGCCCCGGGCAAGCCGGTGACTCGTGCGATGCCGTCTCCGACCTCGGCGATGCGGCCAACCTGCTCGACCTCTGTCCCGGCCGTGAAGTCGCTGACGTTGCGCGCCAGTGCCGCGGCGATGTCGTCGGCGTTGATCATGAGCTCAGGCATCGGTGGGAGTCCTTTGTCCTTTTCGTCTGGGTGGAACGGTCGGTTCGAGGAGTCCGGGAACGCTCACGGTCGAGTCTCGAGAGCTTGAAAAGCCGCCGAGGGAGCCAGGGCCTCGCGGAGCTGGTCGAGGCGATGGCGCACGGATCCGTCGATGACCGTATCGCCGATAGTGACGGCCATCCCACCGATCAAGGACGGCTCGACCTGCACGCGTAGCTCGACGGTGCGGCCCACGCTGCGTCCGAGCGCCTCGGCAAGGCGCCGGTGCTCGGCGTCGTTGAGCTCGACGGCCGAGCGCACTTCGGCGACGCGCCGCCCGCGCTCTTCGGCAGCGAGCCCTGCGACCCACTCGAGGGATCCGACAACGTCCCGGACGTGGCCGGCTTCGAGGACGTAGGCGACGAGCCGGGCTGTCGCAGGCTGTACTTTGCCCCCGAGAAGATCGGCGACCACAGCAACCCGTTGCGCCACCGGACGGTTCGGGTCGCCAAGCGCGTGGCGCAGCTCAGGGCTCGAGTCGACCACCCGCGCGAAGCCGACCACCTCGTTCTCGAGCACGTCGATGCTCTCCCGCCGGTCGGTCTCTTGGAACAGCCTGTCGGCATAACCGCGGATCCGCTCGCGCACCGCCGTGCGACCGCCGAGGAGCTCTTCGGCTCCCATGGGCCGAGCCTGGCCGGCCTCTACGGCGTCGGCGGTCTCGTTGGCGAGCTCCACCAGCTCGAACACCGAAGGCGGGAGCTCGTCGGCCGGTTCGACGACCACAGCCCAGGACACGAGCGCCTGGGTCTCGGCCGCGGCCTTTCCCTCCAGCAGGTCGTGCACGACGCCTCGCCGCCCGCGAGGCGGGATGGCCGCGTCCGTCAGGACATTGCGAAGTAGCTCTGACTCCACGAGGGCTCGCGAGAAGGCGCTCAGGTCGTTCGCGACCTGGCGGGCGCGCCCCGCCTCCGCAGCCGACTCAAAGGTCGCGGTCGCATAGCCGCGCAACAGCTCCCTCATGCCATCGCCTCGGCAGCATCGATCGTCTCGGAGATGAACGCCCGCTGGAGCGAGGCGTCGACCTCGGCGGCCACGACGAGCTCCGTCGCTGCCATGACGACGGCGCCGATCTCCCTCGTGACCTCGTCTCGGGCGCGCTTGCGCTCGAAATCGGCCTCCGCCGCCGCGCTCGCCACGAGCCTGTCGTGCTCCTCCCGCCCGCGGCGCTCCCCCTCGAGAAGGAGTTGGGCCGAGGTCTCATGTGCCCGCTCGATTATGGCGACCGCTTCCGAGTGCGCCGCCTCGAGGGCCGCGCGCGCCTCGTCGAGCATGTGCCGGCCGGTCTCCGATGCAGAATCGGCAGACGTGAGTGAGGACCGGATGGCCTCGGCCTGATGGTTCATCAGCTTCTTGAGCCAGGGCCACACGTAGCGGTAGGTGAAAGCGAGCAACAGCAGGAAACCGAGGACCTCAGCCAGGTAGTACAGCATGGCTAGACCGCTCCCCCGCCCGAGACTGCTCCGGCCCCCGTGACATTGGCGACCACCTCGTCGATCAAGCGACGGTGCCGGGCGGCGTCGACGCTGCTGCCGAGCACGCGCTCGGCCGCGGCCACCACAAGGGAGTCCAGGCGTCCCAAGAGCTCCTCGCGGGCTCGCTGGCACTCGCCTGAGATCTCCTGCCGGGTCGCCTCGACCAACCGCTCGTACTCCTCCTGGCCCCGAGCACGACCTTGTCCGAGGGCCAGGTCGGCACCCTGGTTCGCCCGGTCGATGATGTCGCGGGCTTGGGCTCGCGCCTCGTTGAGCAACCTGGCGCGCTCGGCGAGCACACCCTGGCTCTCGGCGCGTGCCTGTTCGGCCTGCTGCAACGCAGCGCGAACGCGCAGCCGCCGCTTCTCGGCCACTTCCTGCAGCGGCGGCAGGATCCACTTCGCGACGACGCCGAGCACGACGAGGAAGATGACGAGCTCGACGACGAA
>JBEKBT010000102.1:0-9872 GCA_050015255.1 Acidimicrobiales bacterium | reverse complement strand
AGGTCCGGCACGTCAAGAGCGGGTCACCGGTCCCGAGCGCGCTTGCGCGGTCAGCGGTCAGCTCGGCAGCCCTCGACCATTCGAGCAGGGCGTAGTAGAGCGCCCTCAGGGGCAGGCCGGCCAACGGTGCCCCTCGCAGCACCCCGTTCATGACGAGTTGCACGAGCTCGAAGGTCGTCATGAAGACCACGTGGTCCGCCAGCACGTGGCCCATCTCGTGGGCGAGCACCGCGTCCAGCTCGTCGGACTCGAACGACCTTGCCAGCCCCGAGGAGACAAGCGTCACGGGGTCGTTGGCGCCGATGGTGAGCGCGTTGCCCACCGGGTACTGAGTCACGTAGAGGTGAGGGCACGTGGCGATGTCGAAGGTGTTGGCGTAGCGGCGTTGCTTCGCCCACACCTCGGGCAGCTGGTCCTCTCCGAGTCGGACGGCAGTGCCGAGCATCAACTGGCGAAGCTTGCGCTCATAACCGACCTCGGTGAGCTTCTTGATCACCTTGTCGAGCATGGGGACGCTGTGCAGCGCCGCAGCCGCAGCCCGGTCGGCGGGATGGGCGAATCCTTGAGCACTGATGTCCGGATAACTGAGCGCTGTTTCTATGGCCATGGCAGCCGCCTTCCCGTTTCGCCCGAGAAGTCTCTCACTCCTGAGGCGCAGGCGGGCCTGCAGGCGACGTCAGATGTCAGTGCGACCCGCAGGAGCGACGCCGCAGTCCTGCCCGGGCTGCGGGCACCCGGCGCTCGTGCCGAGCTAGGAAGTCGGCCCGGTCTCCCCGGTCTGCTCAGTCTCCGAGGAGTAGGTGCCAGTTGGGATGCCCCCGCTGAACTGGGGCATGCCGCCACCGCCCGGCACGGTTGTCGCCGCCGGCGCGGAGGGCTGCGCAGGAGTTTCGCCGGCAGCCGTCGGAGTCGGGACGAACGAACCGTCGGGAGCAGTTGGCGCCGGCGCAGTCGCCGAAGTCACCGTGATCGGCCCGTGCTCGGACTCGAATTGGCGAAGCTCGGCGACCAGCTCGGTAACCCTGGCGTCCGCACCAGCAGAAGCACGACCGGCCTGCTGGGTGTACACGATGCCGCCGAGCTCCAGCAGGAGTGAGTCCGCGTGCTTCTTCGCCTGGATCTCCGAGAGCTTGGCCTGTCCGGCTTTGGCTCCCTCCTGGGCCTTTTCGGCCAACACCGTGGCCTGCGCCTTCACCTTGTCCATGAAACCCATGGCCCTGCCTCCGATGAGATAGTGGCCGCTCACGGCCGGACCTGCCCTGTCAGCTAACGACGCTACCTCCTAAATGCCCACGCGACCACGGCTGGCCGGCCGATGGGCCACGATGTAGCCGTGGAGCGGTGTGAGGAGTGCCAATTCGATTACGAGGCCGTCGGACCTGGAGCCGTACCGAGCGCGTTGCGCTCGTTGGGAGGCCGTTTTGGAATGCGGATCGCCAACGAACGTGGCGATCCGGCGCTCGCACTGGCGATCCGTGCCCGCTCGGGACCGAGAATATGGTCCGCTCTCGAGTACGCCTGCCATGTCCGCGACGTCTTTCTCGTCCAGCGCGAACGCTTGTACCTCACCCTTGTGGAGGAGTGCCCGAGCTTCGCGCGCATGTACCGCGATGAGCGGGCGAGCCTGGCGCGCTACGCCGCCGAGGACCCTGACGATGTCGGTCGTGAGCTCAAGGTGGCCGCCGAGATGCTCGCCTGGGCTTTCGAGGGTCTCGACGAGGTGCAGTGGCAGCGGCGCTGCATCTACAACTTCCCCGAGGCGAGCGAGCGTACCGTGCTCTGGCTCGGACGCCACGCCGTTCACGAGGGCGAGCACCACTTGCGCGACGTCGACGCGGCGTTGCGCTCCGCGGCCGCGGCGGTACGGACAGCTTCGGTCGTGCAAGACCCGCGGTCGCACACTTTGCCCTGAGCGAGCGGCCGAGGCGGAGCGAGTGGGCCGAAGCAGCCGAGGCGCCGGCGAGCGGCCGAGGCGGAGCGAGCGGCCGAGGCGCCGGCGAGCTCCGTTCAGGCGCCGGCGAGCTCCCGCCAGCGACCTGGCTCGGCCTCGAGTCGCTCGGCGATGCCCGCCGGCGTAAGGCGCAGGGTTGCCTCAGGGATCGCGTCGGCGAGCGCCCTACGGCGCCAGTAGTCGTGTGCGGCCCCCGCGAACTGCTCACGGCGCCAAGCGACAAGCTCACCCGAGGGCCAGGTCCCCTCGTCGCCTATGAGGTACTTGAAAAGTCGCAGTGCGAGCTCGATGTCGGCGGCAACCGGGGCTCGGCCGAAGATCGCCGCGCGACGCAGCGCTATGGCGGTGGCACCCGAAACTGCGTCTTCGGAGTGCTCGCCGGGCTCCAGCACGAGACGGTCCTCGAAGCGGGTCGCGAGCTCGAGCGCGTAACCCTGGTCCGGCCCTGGGACACCGAGGCCGGCGAGGTTCTGGGGATGAGGAACAGGCCGGCTCTCGCCCGGGCGATGAGGGACCCATGGCGCCGGGACAGCGAGCTGGTGACCTTCGCGCACCTCGTGCTGCTCGAGGATGGGGGCGAACTTGGGCTGCGTCACGGCACCGCCTCCCCAGCGTCGCCCTCCGCAGCCCGGACGAGGCCGAAGACCACGGCGTCCAGGAGCGCCTCCCAGGAGGCCTCGATGATGTTCTCCGAAACGCCGATCGTCGACCAGCTGCCCTCGGCGTCGGCGGTGTCCAGGAGCACCCGGGTGACCGCCCCGGTCCCCTTGGCCGTATCCAGGACGCGCACGCGATAGTCGGTCAGGTGCACATTGCGAAGCTGTTGGAAGTGCGGTTCGATGGCGAGACGGAGCGCGGCGTCGAGAGCATTCACGGGCCCGTTTCCCTCGGCTGTGGCCACGACCCGCTCGTCGCCCACATGCGCCTTGACGGTCGCCTCGGTGGTGAGCTCACCCGGGGAGGACCAGGGGTGGACGAGCCCGGCATCGCCGTCGCCGGCATCGGTCGCCTCCCGGGCGCGCCAGTCGGTGATGACACGAAACGACTCGATCGTGAACAGGTCGCCGAGCCGCCCACCTTTGGCGCCGGCCGCAGCCCGCATCAAGAGCTCGAGCGACCCGTCGGCCGCCTCGAAGTGATAGCCGTTGTGCTCGAGGTGCTTCAAAGCCTCCAGGACCCGGCCCAGGGCCGGGGAGTCGAGCTCGAGTCCCAGCTCGGCAGCCTTCAGCTGCAGGGTCGAGCGCCCCGCCAGCTCGCTTACGACGACGCGGGTCCCGTTGCCCACGACATCGGGCGACACGTGCTCGTAAGCGTCGGAGCGGCGGATGAGCGCGCTCGTGTGCAGGCCCGCCTTGTGCGTGAAAGCCGCCGTCCCGACATAGGGCCGTTGCGGGTCGAGGGTCAGATTGACGATCTCGGCAACGTGGCGCGCCACCGAGGTGAGGCGTTCGAGCCGGTCGGCGGGGATCGTCCTCACACCCATCTTGAGGCTGAGATTGGCGATGATGGCCGAGAGGTCTGCGTTTCCCGTGCGTTCGCCGTAGCCGTTGATGCACCCCTGGACGTGGGTCGCGCCCTGGCGAACAGCGGCGAGCGAGTTGGCCACCGCACAGCCGCCGTCGTTGTGGAAGTGCCCACCGATGGTCGCCGACGAGCGGGCCCTCACGTCTGAGACGACCCGCTCGACTTCGTCGGGCATCGTGCCGCCGTTGGTGTCGCAGAGCACGAGCACCTCGACTCCTGCCTCCTCGGCCGCAGCGAGCACGGCGAGGGCGAACTTGGCGTCACGTCTGTAACCGTCGAAAAAGTGCTCGGCGTCGAAGAACACGCGCAGGCCGGCCTGTCGCAGGTGCGCCACGGAATCGGCCGCCATGGCGATCGCCTCGTCGAGCGTGGTGCGCAACGCCTCGGTGACGTGCAGGTCGGACGCCTTGGCGACAATGCAGACCACCTCCGTCCCCGCCTCTACGAGGTGGCGGAGCGTCTCGTCCTCGCTGGCGCGGCCACCCGCACGTCTCGTCGAGCCGAAGGCGACGAGCGTCGCCGTCTGCAACCGCAGCTCGCTCGCGGCCCTGGCGAAGAACTCCTCGTCCTTCGGGTTCGCACCTGGCCAGCCGCCCTCGATGTAGGCGACGCCGAGGTGATCGATCTGTTCGGCAACGTGCAGCTTGTCGTCGACAGTGAGCGAGATGCCCTCTTGTTGCGAGCCGTCCCGGAGCGTCGTGTCGTAGACGTCAACCGCTTCGGGGAGGCTCCGCTCAGTTGACATACTCGAGCCAGTCCTTGTAACGGTCCACCTTTCCCCGGACCGCCGCGAAGTACGTCTCTTGGATCTCACGCGTGATCGGCCCCGGCTCGCCTGAGCCGACCTGTCGGTCGTCGACCGAGCCGATCGGGACGACCTCCGCGGCCGTGCCGGTGAGAAACGCCTCGTCTGCCATGTACAGGTCCGTCCGCCGCATCTCGCGCTCGCTCACGCCATAACCGAGACCGCGGGCGATCGTGACCACGGAGTCCGCCGTGATGCCCTCGAGCGCCCCGGCGGCTGAGGGGGGCGGCATGAAGATGTCGCCGTCCCGCACGACGAACACGTTCTCACCCGTGCCCTCCGAGATGAGCCCGCTCGTCGTGCACATGAGCGCCTCGTCATAACCGGCGCGCATCGCCTCCACCTTTGCGAGCGAGGAATTGACGTACATCCCGGTGCCCTTGGCGGCCGTCGGTATGGCGCGGGGGTCGTGGCGGGCCCAGGAGCTGATCTTGAGACGGATGCCCTGGGCGATGGCCTCGTCGCCGAGGTACGCACCCCAGGGCCAGACCGCGATCGCAACCTGCACCTTGCACAGGATCGGGTTCAGGCCCATCTCCCCGTAGCCGAGGTAGGCGATGGGGCGGATGTAGCAGCTGTCGAGGCCGTTCACTCGCACCGTGAGCTTGATCGCCTCGAAGATCTCCTCCTCGGAGTAGGGCATGTCCATCTGGAGGATGCGAGTCCCCCTGAACATCCTCCTCGTGTGGTCGCGCAGGCGGAAGATCGCCGGCCCGCTGGCCGTCTCGTAGGCGCGGATACCCTCAAAGACCCCCATGCCGTAGTGCAGACTGTGAGTGAGGACATGCACCGTGGCCTTGTCCCAGTCGACGAGCTCGCCGTCCATCCATATCTTCGTTGTCGGGGTGATAGGCACCGTCACAACCTCCTTAGGACTTCATCGCCGACGCCGGTGGTGCTCCAAGGCTCGGAGGAGCCGGCCATCTCAGTCTGCAACTCCAGCACGGCCTTCGTCACGCGCTCGGCCGCGGCGGCCTCGCCCAGGTGCTCGAGCATCATCGCCGCCGAACGGATCGCGGCCAGCGGGTTCGCCTTGCCTGTCCCGACGATGTCGTGGGCGGAGCCATGCACGGGTTCGAACAGCGACGGCCCCGTGCGCTCCGGGTTGAGGTTGGCCGACGCTGCGAGCCCGATGCCGCCGGTGACGGCACCGGCGAGGTCGGCGAGGATGTCGCCGAACAGGTTGTCGGTGACGACGACGTCATAGCGGTCCGCGTTCTCGACAAGAACGATGCAGGCGGCGTCGACGTGGTTGTAAGCGGTGGCCACCTCGGGGTGCTCGAGGGCGACCGAGTCGAACACCCTCCGCCACAGGTCGCCCGAGTAGGTGAGCACGTTGGTCTTGTGCACGAGGGTCACATGGTGCTGGGCGCGGCGCTCGGCCAGGTCGAAGGCGTAGCGCACGCAGCGCTCGACGCCGTGGCGGGTGTTGACCGAGCCCTGCGTGGCGACCTCGAACGGCGTGCCCCGGCGGAGCGCGCCGCCTTCGCCCACATATGGGCCTTCTGTGTTCTCGCGTACGACGACGAAGTCCGCGGTGGGGGCGACGGCGCCCGGGACCCCGTTGAACGGGCGGAGGTTGATGTACAGATCCAGCTCGAAACGCAGTCTCAGCAGCAACCCCCGCTCGATCACTCCCGGCGGTACCGCCGTGGAACCGATCGGCGGGCCGACGGCGCCGAGCAGGATGGCGTCGGTTCCCCGCAGCTCGTCCAGCACCGAGTCGGGCAGCACCTCGCCGGTGCGCTCGTAGCGGCCGGCGCCGAGGTCGTAGTCGACGGTCTCGATGGCCGCACCGGTGGCGGCGACGACCTTGAGCGCCTCCGCGATCACTTCAGGGCCGATCCCGTCGCCCCCGATCACCGCAACCTTGTGCACACCTTCTCCAGTCGCCGCCGCTCAGCAAGTGACAGCCGACGAGACGCGCGCCAAGACGCCTCCGGCTCGGGATTCCACTTGGCGGCCACACTAGTCTGGGCATCTGCCGCCCGGTCACGGTGCCTAGATCCCGATCGCGGCCTGCGCTTCGGCCCAGGTGTAGACCTCCCCCGCGGGCTGCGGCCCACAGGCGGCGACGAAGATCTCCGCGAACGACGTGCCGAGCTTCGATCTCGCGTACGCCGCGCCCATCACGAGCTGAGAGTCGGCCGCCTTGCAACCGCCCAGGTAGCTCGACCAGAGCCGGAGGATGTTGTCCCGGTGCCCCCAGCATCCCGGCGAAGCCGGGGAGCGGCAGTCGTAGTTGGAGCTCCCGTAGCCGTCGTCGTACATCCAGCCGTCGTCGGCTCCGAGGGCGCTCTCGGTGCCGTCGGCCCAGTTCGATCCCCAGGCACGCAGCTGTGCCCCGCCCGGTAGCGCCGTCGCCGCCAGGCTGGGGTCCCTGCCTGCGGCCGCGCCGGCCTCTGCCACCTCGTCCAGCTGGGTCGTGAGCGCCGTCACCGGTGGCTCGCCCCGCGACACCCGCTCCAGGTCGGCGATCGCGAAGAGCTGCTCCGCCACGCTCAAGCGGAGGAACTTCTGCAGCCCGAAGTGCAGCGGGCCTACCGGCTCGGTGCCACGGGCGTGGTCGATGGCCTCCAGCACCCTCGAGTTGCACGCCACCGTGTCGTCGAGGGCGTCGGGGGCGCAAAAGGCGTAGAAGTTCGGGCTCGGGGCGAGGTTGCCCGGCGGGTTGCGGGGCGGCACTATGCCGGCGAGGGGCGCGGCCCGGCCCTGCCCGGCGGCCGTGGCGGCTCCGGCAGCGCCGGCGGACGCGGCCGTGCCGATGACGGGGATGACCGCCCATGCCACGGTCGCCAACGCCAGGGCCGCCGTGACCGCAGCCACCCGTCTCAATCGCAAAGCGGACGATCCTCCCACCGCCTGAAAGTATCGGCCGTGCCGTGCCGACAGCTGAGCAAAGACTTTGCCGCCGAACCGGTAGCCTCGTGTCGGTGACTGAAACTACTCATCTCACTCCTGAGACCCACGCTCGGCTCGTCGCCGAGTTCGAGGATCTCACCACCCGCGGGCGTGTCGAGATCGCCCGCCAGATCGAAGCCGCCCGTGCGCTCGGGGACCTGTCCGAGAACGGCGATTACCACGCCGCCAAGGACGCTCAGGGCAAGATGGAATCACGCGTGCGACAGCTGCGGAGGATGCTGGAAGATGCCGTCATCGTGGACAGCTCGACGCATGAGGCGGGCGTCGTGACCACCGGCGCCGTCGTGGAGCTGCGCTACGAGGGCGACGACGAGACCGAGAAGTTCCTTGTCGGTTCGATCGAGGAGAAGGTCGAAGGCGTCTCGGTCGTCTCGCCCGCCTCCCCGCTCGGCCAGGCGCTCGTCGGGCACAACGTCGGCGAGACGGTCGAGTACGAGGCCCCGAACGGGCGGCTCACCGTCGAGATCGTCTCGGTCGGCAGCTGAGGGGCCCGTGGCCAAGACGCTTGCCGACAAGGTCTGGGACCGCCATGTCGTCCGCCCTGGCGACGGCGCCGCCGAGCCCGATCTCCTCTACATAGACCTGCACCTCGTCCACGAGGTGACCTCGCCCCAGGCCTTCGAAGGGCTGCGGCTGGCCGGCAGACGAGTGCGGCGGCCTGACCTCACGATCGCGACCGCGGACCACAACGTGCCGACCACGGCCGCAAGCGGCCCCGTCGAGGACCCGATCTCGCGGCGCCAGCTCGAAGCCCTCGACGCCAACTGCGCAGAGTTCGGCGTGACCTGCTACCCGATGGGTGACGAGCACCAGGGGATCGTGCACGTGATCGGGCCCGAGCAAGGTCTCACCCAGCCCGGCATGACGATCGTCTGCGGTGACAGCCACACCTCGACCCATGGTGCCTTCGGCGCCCTCGCCTTCGGCATCGGGACCTCCGAGGTCGAGCACGTCCTCGCCACCCAGACGCTCCCCCAGCGACGTCCCCGGACGATGGCTGTCACGGTCGAGGGTACGCTCCCGCCCGGCGTGAGCGCCAAGGACGTGGTGCTGGCGATCATCGGCCGGCTCGGGACGACCGGCGGGGTAGGCCACGTCGTCGAGTACCGAGGCTCCGCGATCCGCTCGCTGTCGATGGAGGGCCGCATGACGGTCTGCAACATGTCCATCGAAGCAGGTGCGCGCGCCGGCATGATCGCCCCGGACGAGGTGACCTTCGCGTACCTCGAGGGACGGCCCCACGCGCCGAAGGGCGCCGACTGGGACCGGGCCGTCGACGACTGGCGGGGCCTCGCAAGCGATGACGGTGCCCATTTCGACGCCGAGGTGGCCCTGGACGCGGCCTCGATCCGTCCCCATGTCTCCTGGGGCACCAACCCTGCCCAGGTCGTGGCCATTGACGGCGAAGTGCCGAGCCCGGACGAGCTGGCGACGCCGGCTGAGCGGGAGGCCGCGGCACGTGCGCTCGCCTACATGGGCCTCGAGGCCCGTACACCGATCCGCGCCATCGAGGTGGACACGGTGTTCATCGGCTCTTGCACGAACTCGAGGATCGAGGACCTGCGGACGGCCGCCGGTGTGCTGCAGGGGCGCAGGGTCCGTCCCGGCCTGCGTGCGCTCGTCGTGCCTGGCTCTCGCCTGGTAAAGCGCCAAGCGGAAGCCGAGGGACTGGACCGCGTCTTCATCGACGCCGGTTTCGAGTGGCGCGAGAGCGGCTGCTCGATGTGCCTCGGCATGAACCCGGACCAGCTCTCGGCCGGGGAGCGCTGCGCCTCGACCTCGAACCGGAATTTCGAGGGTCGCCAAGGACGTGGCGGCCGCACCCATCTCGTGTCCCCGGCAGTGGCCGCGGCAACCTCGGTGGTCGGCCGGTTCGCGTCCCCGGCCGACCTCGGGTCCTGAACGTGGAACCTGTGCGGATGGTGACAGGGCGGGCGGTGCCGCTGGAGCGCTCGGATGTCGACACCGACCAGATCATCCCGAGCGAATGGCTGAAGCGCATCGAGCGGACCGGCTTCGGTGCCGGGCTCTTCGCCGAGTGGCGCGACGACCCGGGCTTCGTACTCAACGATCCCGATCATGCCGGGGCGACGATCCTCGTCGCCGGCCCGAACTTCGGTACCGGCTCGTCCCGGGAGCACGCCGTGTGGGCTCTGGTCGACTTCGGGTTCCATGCCGTCGTCAGCCCCCGTTTCGGGGACATCTTCCGCAACAACTCCACCCGTTCCGGGCTCGTCCCCGCCGAGGTTTCCGGCGAGGACGGCCGGGCGATCCTGGAAGCGGTCAGGGCGGACCCGTCTCTCGAGATCGTGGTCGATGTGGACAGGCGCCTCGTCGAGGCGCCCGCGGTCGGGATCTCGGCACCGTTCCGGTTGGACGACGACGCCCGCGACCGGCTGTTGCGAGGCTTGGACGACATCGGTGTCACGGACCAGCACGCGCAAGAGATCGACACCTACGAGGCGGGGCGGCCCTCCTTCCTGCCGAGGGTGACCGCCTGACGGCTCGAGGCGACCGGCCCACCCCGGTCCTCCGGGGGATCAGGGTCCCCTAGTTGGGTGGTCGGAAAGTCCCTGTTCGCAGGGCTGAACGGTGCTCGCGATTTCATGCCGTATCGGGTTGACTTGGCGATGTGAGAGGAACGGCGCAGCAGCAGGGGTCTCTGTCGCA
>JBEKBT010000101.1:0-10083 GCA_050015255.1 Acidimicrobiales bacterium | reverse complement strand
CTCATCCTCGCCGACGAGCCGACGTCCATGCTCGACGTGTCGATCCGCCTCACGATCATGAACCTGCTCTTGGACCTCCAGCGCAGCCGGTCGCTCTCCCTCGTCTTCATCACCCACGACCTGGGCGCTGCCAACTACATGAGCGATCGCATCGCCATCATGTACGCCGGTCGCATCCAAGAGATCGGACCGGCCTCGGTGGTCATGAGCGAGCCCAAGCATCCCTACACCCAGCTCTTGCACCAAGCCGCGCCAGGCCCAGAGAACGAGCGCCGACAGGGAGCGCCCTTCGAGGCGAAAGGTGACCCCCCGGATCTCACCTCGCTCCCGCCGGGCTGTCCCTTCGCCCCGCGCTGTCCCTTCGTCCAGGCCCGGTGCCGGGAAGCGCTCCCCGCCTTGCGCCAGGTGGGGGCAGCCCACCGTGTCCGATGCGTCTTGTACGACTGAGGCCGCGATGGACTCCAGACCCTATTCCCCTCCACGCATAGCCGGCGGCGGCCAGCGAAGGCATGACGACGAGGAGGTTCACTTGACGCTTTCCGAGACAGAGCCCGGCAGCAACTTCTACTGGGGCGCGGCTACCGCCGCCTACCAGATCGAGGGCTCACCAATAGCTGACGGTGCCGGACGGTGCATCTGGCAAGAGTTCTCGCACACCCCGGGCACCACTTACGACGGCCAGACAGGTGACCTCGCCTGCGACCACTACCACCGCTTTGCGGAAGACATCGAGCTCATGCGGAACCTCGGTCTCGGCGCGTACCGCTTCTCCATCCGATGGCCTCGGATCCTGCCCGAAGGGGTCGGCGAGCCGAATCCGGCCGGGCTCGCCTTTTACGACCGCCTCCTCGATAAGGTGTTGGCCGCCGGCCTCGAACCCTTCGTGACGCTGTTCCATTGGGACTACCCGTCTGCCCTGCAGCGGCGCGGCGGATGGTCCAACCGCGAGGCGGCCGACTGGTTCGGCGAGTACGCCTCGGTGGTAGCGGCGGCCCTCGGCGACCGGGTGAGGTGGTGGACCACCTTGAACGAGCCGTTCGTCGTCGCCGAGCAAGGGCACTTGGTCGGAGCGCACGCGCCGGGCATTCGCAACATCTACGCCGCTGGCCATGCGATCCATAATCAGCTGCGAGCGCACGCTGCCGCCTGGACCGCACTCAAGGCTGCCAACCCAGAGGCGTCGGTCGGAATCGCCCTGCACAACGCCGCGGTGTGGCCAGCCAGCGAGTCAGAAGCTGACATAGCCGCCACTGGGCTGGCACACGCTTGGCACAACTTTCCTCTTTTCTTGGAACCTCTCGTGTACGGGAGATATCCGCCTGAGCTGGAGCAACGTCTGCGACCATACCTGCCTAGCGGTTACGAGGAGGACATGGCGGCGCTCTGTTTGCCGCCGGACTTTGCCGGGATCAACTACTACGCCGGCTACCGGGTCCGCCACGACGCCACCAAGTGGACCGGCTTCGCTGAGTTCAAAGAGCCCGGGGCGCCCCGGACCACGATGGACTGGATCATCCGTCCCGAGGGGCTCGGCTTCATCCTCGAGCAAGCACACCAGCGGTACAAACTGCCCAACCTCTTCGTCACCGAGAACGGGGCCTCGTTCGACGACCGCCGCGACGGCCAGGCTGTGCATGATCCCGAGCGGATCTCCTACCTCGAGGCCCATGTCGGCGAGGTGCTGCGGGTGAGAAAAGAAGGTGTGCCGGTGCAGGGCTACTTCGTATGGTCGCTTCTCGACAATTTCGAGTGGGCGCTCGGGTATTCCAAGCGCTTCGGCATCGTCTATGTCGACTTCGATACACAAGAACGCGTCGTCAAAGACAGCGGGTACTGGTACGGCGATCTCGCCCGAAGCGGGCAGTTGCCCGTTGCTTAGGGCAACTTCGCTTCTTGCAGCCTGTCTCTCGCGGCCACCAGCGGCACGCCGCCGTTGGAAAGTAGCTCGTCGACGACCAGGGCGGATGCCCCGAGTGCAACGGCATCCTCGCCAAGCCGCCCGAGCTCGATGTTGACGCAGTTGGCCGTGTAGTCGAGGGCTTGCTCTCGCACCACTTCCCGAATTCGGTCGAGCAGGGTGGGACCGAGCTTCAGTCCGAGCCAACCGCCTATCACAATGAGCTCGGGATTGAACAGGTTGGCGAGGTTGGCGGCGGCCACTCCGAAGCAGTTCGCCGCCTCCTCCAGGATCCGGGCGGCCGCTCCGCTCGACTCCGCCGACTGAAGGAGACGGTCTGCCCAGCCCTCCTCGTCAGGGTCGCTGGAAGGGGCTGCCTGTGGGTCAGCCTCTCGCCACGCAGCGAGCAATGGCTCTGCCCCGATGTAGGCCTCGAGACACCCGGTGGCTCCGCAGCGGCAGCGCCTGCCTCCGGCAATGATGCAGTTGTGGCCCCACTCGCCGGCACTGGACGCAGCGCCCCGGTAGAGAGTTCCGTTGGTGAAGATTGCGGCTCCGACGCCAGTGCCCCAAAGGGTGATCACGGTGTGATGTGTGCCGCGGCCAGCACCGAACCACATCTCGACCTGCCCTAAAGCTTTGGCCCCGTTCTCAGCGAAGACCGGAGCTCCCACACGCTCTCGCACCAGTCGCTCGAGGGGAACGTCGTACCAACCGATGTTCGGAGCGTGGACCCGTGCGTCGTCGACCCGATGCTCGACGAGGCCCGGGGTGGCGATGCCGACTCCGAGCAAGCGACGCCCTTCGGCGCTGAACTGCGCTTGAATTCTCTCGATGGCCTTCACCGTCTCTTCGATGGTTACATCCGCGTCGTGATGCTGGGGATGTAGACCCACTTCGGCAACTCCGGCGACCCTCAGTCTCAGGTCGAAGCCCTCCACGCGGACGGCGGTCTCGCCGATCTCAACGCCGATGACGGCGCCGAACTCGGGGTTCACCTGGAGCATGACCCGGGGCCTGCCCCCGTCAGACTGCTCCAGGCCGACCTCGACTATCAGGCCCTCGTCCAACAAGGCCGCCGTGAGGCTGGTGATGCTGCCGCTGCTCAGGCCCGTGAGCTGTCCCAAGCTGACTCGGTTGAGGGGCCCTTCGAGGAACAAGGGCCGCAACACGATGCTTCGGTTCACACGCCGTAAGTCCCCCACCAGGGCCTTGGCTCTAGCCATCACGAGTCGCTCCCTCAGCGCTTTTCTCAGATCTTAACTTAAGACTTGGCTCAGACGAGTGCCTCGACCGACGGTTGTTCTTGCCGCTCTTCTCGATCCGTTGTCCAATGATCCCGGGTGCGATGGCACCACTGCTTGCCGTCTGAGCGGTTGTCCGCCCGGATCAGGGTGTTCCGGCCCGGTGCCTCAGTGACCACGCGCCAAGCTGATCAGCCGGTCGAGTACTCGCCCGCCGTCGGCGCGAAGCCCGTTGTGCTCGAACTCGTTGGTCAGCCAGGTGCGCATGGTGGGAATCAGTTCCGCCGTCTCCTCGGAGAACGACCGCTCCACGTACATGTCGTAGGCGTAGATGGCCGCAGCCGCCGGAACCTGGCAGCCGCTCAGGCGCTCGGGGTCGTAGAGGCTCGGCCATTCGTAGCCGGCAAGCAGGTTGGCCGCCTCACGCAGGGGCCGGAGCGCTCCGTAGTCGTCGAACATCCATGGGAACACGTGCTCACCGGTGAAGAGCTCAGGCTGCGTCTCGTATTCCTCAGGTTGTACGCGAGCTGCCGACCAGTTGGTGACCGCTCCGTCGGAGTAGGAGGACTCGTGGACGACTGCGTAGAGCGGATTGCGAGAAAACGGCGGAAGGCCGGCCTCGAGGTCGTGCAGGAACCCCGGAGAGTCTTCGGGCAGCTCCATTATGTAATGGAGGTGCTCCGCGCCGTCGCTCATGCCGAGCATGTGGCCGAGCTGGCGGAACATCCGCGGCGTGAGCCGGTCCCCGCCCGGCAGGATGACGTCCCCCTCGGCCACCCAGGCTTGTAGCCTCCGCACCCGATCCCGGTCGGCCGGGTAGCGCTCGTAGTAGCGGCGGCAGCGCTCGAGCGTCCGGGCATAGGTGGCGCGGTAGACCTCGTCGGGATGGCGGCCGACCGGTGGCAACCCACCGGTGAGGAAGGCTTCCTTCAGCCCAGCGGGTGCCGCCGACATGTAGTGCAGCACGCAGAAGCCACCGAAGGACTGACCGAGCACGCTCCAGCGCTCGACGCCCAGATCGTTGCGGATGAGCTCGGCGTCTTTCACGATCGAATCGGCACGGAAACAGGCCAGGTAGCCAGCCTGCTCTTCCGGGCTCATCCCCTTCAGGGTTGCGACCGGCGTCGACCTGCCGGTTCCCCGCTGGTCGAGCATGAGCACGCGAAAGTCCTTCACGGCGCGCTCCAGCCAGCCTGGTGCCCACGGGTGAGCCGTCGGCCGCGGCGCCTCCATCCCAGGACCTCCCTGCAGAAAGACGAGAAACGGACGGTCGCGCCCGTCAGGAGCCGTGACCTCCCGGGCAAACACCATGATCCGCTCGCCGTCCGGATCTGAGTAGCGCAGCGGCACGTCGAACTCGTGCTCTGTCAGGACCAACCCAGGGGTGTACGCTGATTGGGATTCTGCCAGGCGCACACGGTGACCGGTGGCGTTGCCAGCGCGAGCCACCCGGCACTCAGTCCGGGTAGTCGACCATCACCGTGCCGGCGAAAGCCTCTACGCGGCTCCTGCCCTCGCTCGGCCAGCCGCAGACGAGGTAGCCGAAGCCCGCATCGGCCAGCCTCTCGATGTTGGCGCGGACCTCGGCGTCGGTCTCCGAGAGCGAGAGCGATGAGGCCCTCCCGATGGCGCCAGGATCCCTGCCGGCTTCATCAGCCAGCCGGTCGAGGCAAGCCGAAAGCTCAGCCAGCCTCTCCGGACTGCCGTAGCTGTGCCAGACGTCGGCGTAGCGTGCCGCGAGCGGGAGGGTGCGCCGCAGCCCTGAGCCACCGATCCAGATTGGTGGGTGAGGACGCTGGACGGGGACCGGCCGCAGGCGCGCCCCGGCGAGGTTGAAATGATGCCCGTCATAGGAGGCGACATCGCCCGTCGTGAGACGAATGACGATCTCGAGGGTGTCCTCCAAGCGGTCGAAGCGCTCGCCAACAGGCGGGAACTCGATCCCGAGCTGGCGGTGCTCGGCCTCGAACCACGCCGCGCCCAGAGCGAGCTCCAAGCGCCCGTGGCTGGCGTGATCAACGGTGACGGCCTGCGCGGCCAGGACAGAGGGGTGCCGGTAGGTCACACCTGTGACGAGCAGCCCGAGACGTATCCTGCTCGTCGCAGTCGCCAGTGCGGCGAGTGTGGTCATACCCTCGAAGCACTCGCCGGGACCTTCGCCGTACATCGGGACGTAGTGATCGAACCCCCACGCGCCGTCGAAGCCGAGCTCCTCGCCGAATCGCACGCGATCGACGACCTCGTCGAAGGCCATCCGCTGCTGGGCGACGTCGATCCCGAAACGCATACCGCCGAAGCTAGCCGCCCGGATGGTCAACCGCGGAAGCTTGCTCAACCGCCGAAGCTTGCCGCCGGATGGTCAATCGACAGGGGCGTGGCAGTCGATCGGGACCGCGCGACCAGACCGGGCGTGATTTGGGTGTGGACTTGGCACCCGATTTGTTGCACTATGAGCGACGTCCCGCAGAGCGGGAGGGTGCTTGCGGCGCCCGGAGAAAGTCTTTGGGGGGGGAAATGAACAGGCGTCCGATTTCTCGATTCACGCGGTCCATGGCTGCGGCCAGCTTCATCGCTGGCGTCATCGTCGCCGGAGCCGGGACCGCCTCCGCCACTGCCGGCCCTCAGGCGACCTTTTACGTGTCAAACGCTCCCGGTCACGAGGGCTACGGCGGTCAGTGGCAATGGGGCTGCCGCAACGCCTCGTATTCGACGATCGCCTCGGCGGTCGCCGTCGCGCCCAACGCCAGCACCATCATCGTCTGTCCGGGCACGTACAACGAGTCGGTCACGATAACCGGAAAGTCGCTGAACCTGCTCGGCCAGGGCGCGACGATCGCGGTGCCGAACAACGCGGGAGACGACTCGCAGGGGGTCGTCTTCATGGGCTCGGCGACGGCGGGTTCGGCTCTCCGTGGTTTCACGATCACTGGCGCTGAGGCCGAGGCCGTCTACGCCGACGGCACGTCGAACCTCACGATCGACGGCAACCGGATAATCGGGAACGACCTGAGCTGCCAGAACGCAGCGGCGGCGAGTGCGGGTAATGACTGCGGGGAGGCTCTCCACCTCGACGCCGTCACGAACTCACGTATCACCAACAACTACCTGACCGCCAACACGGGAGGCATCCTTCTTACCGATGGCATCCCGGAGGGCTCGACCGGTCAGTCCGCGTTCGGCTTCTACACCCAATACGCCGGCCCCTCCTCCGGCAACCTGATCGCCGGTAACAGCGCCATCGACAACCTCTGGGACTGTGGCATCACGCTGCCGTCGCACAACTCGGACGCAGTGTCTCCTGAGGGAACGCCGCAGCCCAGCCAAGGCGGCGTCTACGACAATACGATCATCGACAACGTCTCGATCGGCAACGCCACCGCGCCAGGATCCGGCGGCGGGGCCGGCATCCTCGTTGCAGCACCGTTCCCCGGTACCGGGTCCTATGACAACCTGATCGAGAACAACCGCGTCGAAGGTAACGGCCTCGCAGGGGTAACGATCCACAGCCATGCACCCGACCAGGACGTCAACGGCAATCGGATCATCGGCAATATCGTCGGCACCAACGCACTCGATGGCAACTCGGCCGACGGCGGCCCCGGCGACTCCGACTTCGGCGCACTCGGCACGATCGGCATTCTCGTCGGCAGCGTCACTGCGGTCACGGGAACCGTGATCGCGGGCAATGTGATCACGAATAACGCCACGGGCATTTGGACGACGGACGATGTGAGCGGCGACTTTACGCACAACTTCTTCGCCAACGACACCGTCTCGGCCTCGACGAGCAATCTTCCCTAGAGCTGCCGCCACGGGGGAGACCTGTTCGGGCCACGAACAAGCCACTGCCGGCCTCCAAACCTTCGAAAACCACTGACTCCTGGCACGCGACGGTAGGTATCCTGGTCACCTCCGGCCGCGAGCGCTCGTTTCTTGATGCTCGCCCTCTACCTGAGTGGGTGCTCATGAACGACAGAGGTCACATCTTCAACTCCCGTATCTTCGTCACTGCTGCCGCCCTCATGACAACGGCGACAGTGCTCGCTCTGAGCGCATCGGCGGCGGGGACTTCGCCTGCGGCTGGGTCGCCCTCCGGTCATCAGGCTGCTCCAGCGACGGTGGTCCCGCTCTTGAAGTTCAATCCATCGGATCACTTCGCCTCGGCCCCCAACACCTACAGCTGCGAGCAGCGGTTTGGCTATGCCTGCTACTCCCCACGCCAACTCGAGACTGCGTATGACATGAAGCCGCTCTACGCGAGCGGGGACACGGGGACGGGCGAGACGATCGTGCTCGTCGACTCGTTCGGCTCCCCGACGATCAGACGTGACCTGACGACCTTCGACAAGACTTATGGTCTCCCGAACCCGCAGCTCGCGATCCTGCAGCCTGCTGGCAAGGTGCCTCGGTGGAACCCGAAGAACGCAGACATGGTGAGCTGGGGAGAAGAGGCATCACTCGACGTCGAGTACGCCCACGCCATGGCACCGGGGGCGAAGATCGTGCTGGTCGAGACCCCGGTCGACGAGACCGAGGGTGTAGCTGGCCTCCCACAGATGATGGCCGCCGAGCGCGCGGTCATGGACCCGACCAGCAAGTACTACGAGGACCCTTCGGTGATCAGCCAGAGCTTCGGTGCGACGGAGAGCACTTTTGCCACCGCCATGCAGATCATCGGCCTGGCGCAGACCTATCAGGTTGCCGAGACAGACGACGTGACCGTGCTCGCGGGGTCCGGCGATGAGGGTTCGACCGAGCCCGTCAATGATGCCGGGACGGTGTTCTCGACTACGCGCGCCATCAACTGGCCTGCAAGCGACCCGCTCGTGACCGCCGTCGGCGGCACCCAGCTCCACTTGAACCTCGCTGGCAAGCGCCTGCTTCCTGACAACGTCTGGAACGACACGAACCTGACCGGGGGCCCCGCAGCGGGAGGGGGAGGCCTCTCGGCGATCTTCAGCCGACCGAGCTACCAGGACGGCGTCTCAGCTGTCGCTGGAGTGCATCGGGCCATTCCTGACGTATCCGTCAGCGCCGCAGTCGACGGGGGCGCCCTCGTCTACTGGAGCTTGCCCGGCGCTCCGAAGGGCTACTACTTCGTCGGCGGGACGAGCGAGGCGTCGCCGCTGTTCGCCGGCGTGGTGGCCGTGGCCGACCAGGTTCTTGGCAAGCACATCGGCTTCTTGAACCCGTATCTCTACTCGCTCGCCGCCAAAGCGAGCCTCGAGCACGACGTCGGCATCGAACAGATCACTACGGGCAACAACACCGTCTCGTTCCTTCAAGGCGGCAAGGACGTGACCGTTCCCGGTTGGGTGGCGACGACCGGCTACAACCTCGCGAGCGGACTTGGCACGATCGATGGCGCCAAGCTGATCGCTGCTCTGAAGACCCTTGCCGGCTGAGCGGGCGTCGGAGCAGGGTGGTGATTGACCGCACGTCGGCCGCTCGGTGGCACTAGTCAGATTGGCGTCATCCAACTTTTGAAATGTGCTACTTGCCAGGAATACTCACGAATGGGCGAAATATTGCAATGTCCCTGCGTGGAGATTACATTTGTGCTAACAGCGCCAGAACTAGGCGGTGGGAGCGATGAGCGAAGCTGTTGAGACAGCGAAGTTAGACGGAGCCCGTAAGTCGGGCGCGCGCACTGATGCGGAGTTCACCGTAATCAAGGCTCGGGCACTGGCAGGGTCGGCGCCGACACAGACGCCGCCCACTGCCCAAGGGAGTAGGAAGGTCAGTACTAGCGCGCGGGCAATGTTGTTCCTGGTAGCTGCCGTGTGCGTTTCTGTTGTCGCGGTAATGGTGAGCCAGCTAGTGGCCGGCTCCGCGTGGGAGTGGGTAAACCCGGTGGCCGTAGCGTGCGTGGTTCTCGCTGTGGTCGGCTTCTTTGCAGCGCCGCGCGCACACTGAGGTCCGAGGGGGCCGTTCGCCAGAGGGGACACGGATCGGGTAAACGGCCTCGTGTTGGCCTCGCAAGGCGTTTGACCTTTTTCATCGGCCGTCCTCACTCCACCGATGAGAGGGCGGGGGCCGAGAGCGGGCGCTCGCGATCCTCGGTCAGCTCGTGCGGGCGCCGATGATCTCCGCGCCGGCCGGCAGCCGCAAGACCTGTGAGCCGACACCCGACTCGATCCAGCAGGACGTGGTGCGTTCGAGAGAACTCCCGCCACACTGGGTGCGCAACGTCCGCGCATCGGGCGAGGTGTCACTGACTCGTAGCCAGCACACTGCGAGGTATCGGGCCGAAGAGGTGACCGGTACGGGGGCTGTGCCGGTCTTGCGGACCTATATCCGCAAGGTGCGTGTCACAAGGCCCTATTTTGACGCCACAGGCGATTCATCGGACGGGGAGCTTCTGGCGGAAATCCCAAGACATCCGGTCTTCCGGCTCACACGGGAATCTTGAGCGGTCACTGTCGCCAAGCTTTGACTCTCCTCGAAGTTCCTCCAAACCTCGGGACGGGCGGCCCAGAATGTCCCGCCTATCGACTTTCAAGGAACGCGGTGGCCACGCCAAAATCGGCGCCGGCGCTGAGGCTTACCGCGCCCGTAGCCGTCTGATCTGCTCCCATTCCGCGACTGCGCCATCACAAACGTGGCGAGCGCAGATCAGGTGGTTCGGCACTGGGGTGCCCGGCCCTGCTTGGCGAACCACTGCTTTCATCCCAGAATCCGATGTCTGGTAGGTGGGCTCGGCGATCGGGCTGGCTGTGCAGTCGGGATTCGCCTACCGGGCGCCCATCCCTACAAGCTATGCCAGGGTGCGTCGGAGGACGCCGACAAAGTCCTCGGCGTCGCTGGCGAAACCGGCATGGCCTCCAGCGAAGTCGATCAACGGCGAGCCGAGGCGTTCAGCCAGCGCGACAGCAGTGCGCTGGGCGAACTGGCCCTTGGAGGTGGTCCCTCCCCCAACGACGACCCGAGCCGGCGCGCCCT
>JBEKBT010000100.1:0-10143 GCA_050015255.1 Acidimicrobiales bacterium | reverse complement strand
GTTATACGGCTTTGAAATTCGGTCGCACCGATCCGCTCGTCTACGACCAGCTGACGACCGACCACCCGGTCGATCGCACGCGCTGGCAGGTCGTGAACTGTTACTCGGGGCGTATCGGCCTCATCAACTCTGGCGGCGAGTCGACTGGCGCCGGCGACTTGGCGCAGGCAGTGCGTACCGCCGTCGTCAACAAGCGCGCCGGTGGCATGGGTCTGATCCTGGGACGTAAGGCCTTCCAGCGCCCGCTCAGCGAGGGAGTGAGCATCATCAAGGCCGTCCAGGACGTCTACCTAGACGACTCGGTCACCGTCGCTTAGCCGGTCAGCTGAGCTAGCTCGGGCGGGCGCCCGCCCTCATCTCCGGCGGTCGCCCGCCCGTAAATCCGGGCGTACCGCTGCCTGGGCCTGTCACGGGCCGTAAGCCGCCGGGCGGACCGCCGCTCTCGGCACGATCGCGGCCCGACTGCCTCGCACATCGCCGTTGTGCAAAGGTCTCATCGGTAGAATGCCGACAACCACGGGCAAGCGGGTGAGAAGGTGATCGCGGCAGTGGCGGCGTGCAGGCCGGCGAGCCGAGTGGAGGAGCCGTGACGACAAAGTCCAAGACCGGGAGCGAGCCGGGCAAGGTCGAGACGATCGACCAGGTAGTGATACGTTTCGCCGGCGACTCCGGCGATGGCATGCAGATCGCCGGGGACCGGTTCACCGACGAGAGCGCCCTGATCGGCAACGACCTGTCGACGTTCCCGAACTACCCGGCCGAGATCCGGGCGCCGGCGGGCACCCTGGCGGGCGTGTCCGCTTTCCAGATCCACATCTCCGACCACGAGATCCTCACTCCCGGCGATGCGCCGAACGTGCTCGTGGCGATGAACCCCGCCGCTCTGAAGGCGAATGTGAACGACCTGCCGACCGGTGGCACGCTCGTGATCAACTCTGATGCCTTCGACGAGCGGGACCTGGCCAAGGCCGGTTACGCCTCCAACCCACTGGAGGACGGCAGCTTGTCGGCCTTTCGCGTCTATGAGATACCTATGACCTCGCTCACGATCGAGGCCTGCAAGCCGACTGGGGCCAAGCCCCGCGATGCGGAGCGCAGCAAGAACTTCTTCGCCCTCGGGCTCCTCTCGTGGCTCTACCACCGGCCGATCCTCGAGACCGAACGCTGGATCGCCCGCCGTTACGGCCGGGTGCCGATCGTCGTCGAGGCGAACACGCTGGCGTTCCGGGCGGGCTACAACTTCGGCGAGACGGCGGAGATCTTCGAGTCCTCCTATGAGATAGCTCCCGCGGAGCACTATCCGGGCACCTACACGAACGTCACGGGCAACGTGGCACTCGCCTGGGGGCTCCTTGCTGCCGCCCACCTGGCCAAGCTGCCCCTGTTCCTCGGCTCCTACCCGATCACGCCGGCATCGGACATATTGCACGAGCTTTCCAAGAACAAGAACTTCGGCGTGCGGACCCTTCAGGCCGAAGACGAGATCGCCGGCATCGGGGCGGCGCTCGGGGCGGCCTTCGGCGGCGCCCTCGGCGTGACGACCACCAGCGGGCCCGGCCTCGACTTGAAGGCGGAGACCGTCGGGCTCGCCGTCAGCCTGGAGCTTCCGTTGCTCATCGTCGACATCCAGCGGGGCGGCCCCTCGACAGGGCTACCCACCAAGACCGAGCAGTCGGACCTTCTCCATGCCATGTTCGGTCGCCACGGCGAGGCTCCGGTGCCCATCGTGGCCGCGAAGACGCCGTCGCACTGCTTCGAGGCGGCAATCGAGGCGGCTCGCATCGCCCTTCGCTACCGGACACCGGTGTACCTGCTCTCGGACGGCTACCTGGCGAATGGCTCCGAGCCCTGGTTGCTCCCCGACGTCGACTCCCTGCCGGACATCTCCGTCAAGTTCGCGACCGAGCCGAACGCGACCGGCACCGATGGTGAGCCGACATTCTGGCCTTATGTCCGCGATCCCGAGACCCTCGCCCGCCCGTGGGCCGTCCCGGGCACGCCGGGCCTCGAGCACCGCATCGGAGGTCTCGAGAAGCAGGACGGCGTCGGGACGGTCGCCTACGAGTCCGCGAACCACGAGACGATGGTCCACGCCCGGGCGGCCAAGGTCGCCGGCATCGCGAGGGAGCTCCCGGCTGCGGAGGCAGACGACCCGACCGGCGACGCGAAGGTTCTGATGCTGGGTTGGGGTTCGACCTTCGCGGCGATCACCGCCGGCGTGAAGCGGGTGCGCAGGGCCGGAAAGCCGGTCGCACAGCTTCACCTCGTGCACCTGAACCCGTTCCCACCCAATCTTGGCGAGGTTCTGCGTTCCTATGACGTGGTGCTCGTGCCGGAGAACAATCTCGGTCACCTGACGCGCCTGGTGCGCGCGGACTTCCTCGTGGACGCAAAGTTGCTGTCGAAAGTGCAGGGGACCCCATTCCGGGTGGGCGAGATCGAGGAAGCCATCTTGCGGGAGATCGAGCGCCTCGAGCCGGACTCGCGGGAGCCAGCCGCCGGCAGCGGGGTCGCTGTCGGAGCCAACGGGACCACTGCCACCGGGGTAGTCGCCTCGGCTCAGAACAGCAAGGAGGCCGAGCTATGACCGACGTCGCCGTTCCCTTGACGACCCGGAAGGACTGGGCGAGCGACCAGGAAGTCCGCTGGTGCCCGGGCTGCGGTGACTACTCAATCTTGTCGGCGGTGCAGCTGCTGCTACCCGAGCTCGGTGTGCGGCGCGAGAACACGGTGTTCATCTCCGGGATCGGCTGCGCGGCCCGCTTTCCCTACTACATGAACACATACGGCATGCACTCGATCCACGGCCGCGCCCCCGCGATTGCCACCGGCCTTGCCGTCACACGGCCGGACCTCGACGTCTGGGTGGTGACCGGGGACGGCGATTCGCTTTCGATCGGCGGCAATCACCTCGTGCATGCCCTCCGGCGCAACGTGAAGCTGACGATCCTGATGTTCAACAACCAGATCTACGGCTTGACAAAGGGTCAGTACTCGCCGACCTCCGAGGTGGGCAAGATCACCAAGTCGACCCCATTCGGCTCCCTGGACACGCCCTTCAACCCGGTGAGCCTCGCCCTCGGTGCCGAGGCTACCTTCGTCGCGCGAACCCACGATCTCGATCGCAAGCACATGATCGAGACGTTCCGCCGGGCGCACGACCATCGGGGAGCTTCCTTCGTCGAGGTCTACCAGAACTGCAACGTCTTTAACGACGGCGCGTTCGAGGCGATCAACGGGAAGGAGCACAGGGCCGACATGCTCATCCCGCTCGAGCACGGGCAGCCGATCCGTTTCGGGGCCAACGGCGAGCACGGCGTTGCTTTCGACGGAGAGGGTCGCCTGCGCGTCGTCGAGGTCGAAGATGTGGGGGAGGAGGCCCTGGTGGTCCACGACGAGAAGGCAGCCAATCCCAGCCTTGCCTTCGCGTTGTCGCGTCTTGCCAGTGGTCCGCACGAGCCGACCCCGATCGGTGTCTTCCGGGCGGTCGATCGCCCCGACTACGGCAGCCTGGTCGACCGGCAGCTGCTCGAGGCGAGCGAGCGGGAAGGCCCCGGCGACCTCTCGTCGCTGCTGCGCTCGGGCGCCACTTGGAGCTACGATTGAGGCGCCCCTCGCTCAGTCGAGCGAGCGGAAGGCCATACCCGTACGTGGTTTGGGCTGAAAGTACGTGCTCTTTGGGGGCATGAGGCGCCCGCCGTCCGCCACGGCCTCGATCTTGGCGACGGGGACCGGCCTGAGCAGGAACGCAGCGTCTGCCCCGCCTTCGCGAACCGCGGCTGCCGCCTCGTACCATCCCGTCTCGTAGGTGAGCTCGTGCTCGGGAAGCTTGTCCAGCACGACCGAGAGCCTGCTGGAATCGAGATCGTCCTCGGTCGCCTCCTCGAGCGCCGGGAGCGGGTAGAGAAGCTTGTACCCGTCGCGCGTGAAAAGGCCTATGACGCCTGGGGCGGAGGTGGCCGGTAGGGCGATGAGGTCTTCTGGCGCGGGTTCGATGCGGTACCAGGAAGCGATCAGCTCGTAGAGACGTTCCGGCGGGACACCCTTCTCGAGGCGGTGCACCGCCCGGATCGAGAGCTCATCTTCGGAGAGCTCGACGACGAAAGCGAGCGTGAAGTCGTGACTACCGGGCCTGTCACCGTTTCTTGCGCGACATTCCCTCGCATAGATGCGAGCTGTCTCGTAACGGTGGTGCCCGTCGGCGATGATCACCTTGGCGCCTGCGCACAGCTCGGTGATCTCTGCCAACCGGCGCTGGTCGGTGGTCGGCCACAGCTCGTGGACGACGCTGGCGTCGTCAACGGCGCGCCAGCTCGGCTCCCCGGCTTGCGACAGGGCCTCCCGACAGGCCGATGCGAGGCCCTTCGCGAGCGAAAGCCCCCAGATGGGCGAGGTGTTCGTCCGCGTGCTGCGCAAGAGCGAGAGCCGGTCGACGCGATCCTTCGGCATCGTCTGCTCGTGGGGCAGCACCTCCCCGCTGCCTTCGACGTCGAGGCCGAGCGCGCCGAGCAGGCCGGTCATCACACGTCGCCGGCCGTGATCGTCGTGAAAGGTCATGCGGTAGACGTAAAAGGCCGGGAGCAGGTCACGGCGCACCACGCCGCTGTCGAGCCAGCCGTGGAAGGTCCTGGCAGCGTTCTCGTACTGGTCGAGGCCGCTGGAGCGGTCGGGGAGGGGGAGGTCTACATGGACGGCGCTGTAGGGGCTCCTCGCGGCGAGCCGGGCGCGCTCCGCCGGGCCGACCACGTCATAGGGCGGCGCCACGACGTCGTCGGCGTCCACGCGCGCCGGGTCGTAACGGATTGCAGGAAACGGGTCCAGGCGAGCCATCGCCCTTGCGTAGCACACGGGGCGTGGCCGCTTCTGCGAGGATCTCGGGCGTGACCTGGCTGCTCGATTGCGACGGCGTCATCTGGCTCGCCGAAGAGGCGATCCCGGGCGCGCCCGAGGCTGTGAAGCGCTTGCGTGCCTCGGGCACCCGGGTGGTCCTGCTGACGAACAACTCGTACCCGAGACGTTCCGATCATCTCGCGAAGCTCGAACGCATGGGGATGGCGCCGGTAGCGACTGACCTGCTGAGCTCGGCGATGGCCGCGGCGCTCCTGCTCGAGGCGGGGGAGCGGGCCCTTGTGCTCGGCGGCCCGGGAGTCATCGAGGAACTGACCGCACGCGGCGTGATCACTGTCAGCCCCACTGACGCCGAGATCGGTCGCGTGGACGCCGTCGTGGTCGGCATGTACCCGTCGTTCGACTACGCGTCGCTCGCCGTCGCGGCCACGGCGCTTCATACGGGGGCGAGGCTCATCGGCACGAACGAGGATGCGACCTTCCCAACGGCAAAGGGCGTGCTTCCCGGTGCGGGAGCACTGCTTGCGGCCGTTGCCAGGGCCGGCCAGTGCGAGCCGACGATCGCGGGGAAGCCGTACCCACCGACGGTGGGCCTCGTGCGCGAGCGGATCGGCGAGGTCGAGATGGTCGTTGGCGACCGTCCGTCGACCGATGGCCTGCTCGCGCGCAGGCTGGAGGCCCGTTTCGGGCTCGTGCTCACGGGTGTGACCCCTCCCGGCCATAGGCCGTTGGACCCGGAGCCCGATATCGAGGCGACGGACCTTGCTGCACTGGTCCGCGCGGAGCTCGGCTAAGAGGTCGCGCGGATAGGCGCAGGTAGAGACCATCCACCGGTCGTCGTGGCGGCCCGACTGGGATGTCGGGTGTTACCCAACCCGACGACCAAGTGGAGGTCCCCCACATAATGCGCGCGCTGGACTTAGAAGTGTTCGATGCTGTCTGGTCGGCGGTCGAGCCGCTCCTTCCCGAGCGCGCCGATGATCATCCGCTCGGCTGTCATCGCCGGCGGATCTCCGACAAGATCTGCTTTTGGGCGATGCTTATCCGCCTCGTGACCGGGTGCTCGTGGGTGGACGTGGAGCGGCTCGTCGAAGGAAAGGTCTCCGACACGACGCTTCGGGCGCGGCGAGACGAATGGATCCGTGCCGAGGTGTTCGACAAGATCGCCGCCGAGGCTCTGGCTGCCTACGACCGCGTCATCGGCCTCGACCTCACCGAGGTGTCGATCGACGGCTCGCTTCACAAGGCGCCTTGTGGTGGCGAGGGAACCGGAAAGAGCCCAGTAGACAGGGGGAAACTCGGCTGGAAGTGGTCGATCGCAACCGAGAAGAACGGTATCCCGATTGCCTGGGTGACCGACGGCGCCAAC
The DNA here is from genome assembly GCA_050015255.1 of Acidimicrobiales bacterium. Taxonomy (GTDB): domain Bacteria; phylum Actinomycetota; class Acidimicrobiia; order Acidimicrobiales; family Bog-793; genus Fen-455. The sequence goes on along the minus strand of JBEKBT010000100.1, from coordinate 3,926 downwards.
CGCAACGACTGCGTGCTGTTACCGGCCACCCTCAAGGCAGTGCAAACGCGTGGACTTGTCGATGACATCGAAACGCTGCACCTCGACCGCGGTTACGACAACTCCGTTGTGCGACGCGCGGTCGCCGAGGCTGGCATCGCAGACCTCGTCTGCGCGAAGACAAGGCCACGTGGCAAGAAGAAGCTGGACAAGAAGCCGCTCCCGCTCGGGCTTCGCTGGCCGGTCGAGCGGACCAACTCTTGGTTCTCGAACTTCGGCCAGCTCCGACGGAACACCGACCGATGTCTCGTCCAGCGCCTCGCTCAGATTGCCCTCGCGGTCGCCCTCCTACTGACCGCGAAGCTCATCGATTGGCGCGACCGCTGGAGCTTCTGAGAGCGCCTATCCGCGCAGGGTCTAAGGGCGTCGAGTCGGTGCTAGCTGAAGCAAGCACGCTCGGCGGCCCGGCCCGTTGACTGCTTGCTATTGCAAGCATAGCGGTATAATTGACGTCATGGCCAAGAAACCCCTTAATAGATATGTGGAAGCCGGTAAGGAGTTCACCGAGGCGAGCCGCAGATGCCTCGAGGCGGTCGCGCAGGATCTCACCAGGGACAAGGAGGCCGGGCGCGAGCACGCAGAGGACTGGGCGCAGGAGGTCGTCGAGCGCGGGCGCCGGACGGCCGAGCAGCTTGCGGAATTGGTGAGGAGCGAGCTTCGCCACCAGATCAAGCAGTTCAACCTGGCGACGAACCAGGATGTGATCAAGGTCGTCCAGCAATTCGTCGAGCGCACGACCAAGGCTGCGGCTCCTGTGGTGGACGCGGCCAGCCGCACGATGAGGGCCAGCACGAAGGTGGCAACGCACCGGCCTGCCTCGAAGAAGGCAGGCGCGGCGAAGAAGACGGCTTCGGACAAGAAGGCGGCTGCGACGAAGTCAGCCGCGGCGAAGAAGGCGGACGCCGCCACCAAGGCCCCCGCCACCAAGGCCCCCGCCACCAAGGCCCCCGCTGAGAAGGCCCGCGCCGCTACGAAGAGGGCCACTCCGAAGAAAGCCCCCGCCGCGACGAAGAAGGCCGCGACGAGGAAGGCCGCTCCGAAGAAGGCTGCGGCGGAAAAAAGGTCCTAGGCGACCACGACTTGAGGCGGTGACGCCACCGTTGCGGGTGGCGTTTGAGGACGGGGACCGCAAGGATGGCGCTATGGCGTCCATCCTTCTCGTGGTCCATCCCGAGCGACCGGCTGCTTGGCAGCTGGCAAGCACCACCAGACAGTGGTGGGAGCGCCAGGGCCGCGTGGTGATCGAGGTCCGCCGGGCCGAGGCGGGGGTGTCGTTCACAGGCAGCGAAGACCTGGAGTTCGCCATCAGCCTGGGCGGTGACGGGACGATGCTGCGCACCGTAGAGCTCGTTCTGGCGAAGCGGGTACCGGTGCTAGGAGTGAACCTGGGGCGAATGGGGTACCTGACCGCTGTCGAGCCGGCCGGGATCGAGCGCTCCTTTGAGAGGATGCTGGTGGGCGACTATCTCGTCGAGGAGCGCATGGGCCTCGACGTGGAGGTCGCGGGCAGCGCACCGGGGCGGTTCACGGCGCTCAACGACGTCAGTGTCGAGAGGGCAGGGCACGGGCACACTATCCACGTGGCGGTCGAGATCGCCGGGCGCCCGTTTCTCACCTACATCGCCGACGGGATCCTCGTCTCCACGCCCACCGGTTCCACCGCCCACAACCTGTCTGCACGGGGTCCGGTCGTCTCCCCGAAGCTGCAGGCCATGGTGCTGACTCCCGTGTCGCCCCACATGCTCTTCGACCGGTCCCTCGTGCTCGAGCCGGAGGAGAAGGTGCGCCTGACCGTCGTCGACGAGCGCGCCGCGGCGGCGGTGATCGACGGCGCACGGGTGATCGAGCTTGCCCTCGGTGACAGCGTGCTGTGCAGCCCGGCCGCTGAGCCCGCGCGCCTGATCAGCTTCGGTGTACGCGACTTCCACTCGGCACTGCGGCATCGTTTCGGTCTGACAGATAGCTGAGCACGCCGATGCTTGTCGAGCTGCGAGTGCGGGACCTCGGTGTCATCGCAGACCTCGACCTGGTGATCGGTCCCGGCATGACGGCGCTCACCGGTGAGACCGGTGCCGGCAAGACGCTCGTCGTCGAAGCCCTCGAGCTGCTGCTCGGCGGTCGGGCCGATGCCACGATGGTGCGCGCCGACGCGTCGGAAGCGGCGGTCGAAGGGCGCTTCGTCGTGGGCGAACGAGAGGTCGTGCTCTCGCGCGCCCTTCCGACAACCGGGCGCTCGCGCGCCTATGTCGACGGCCGCATGGCGGCCGTGTCGCTGCTGTCGGAGATCGGCGACGAGCTGGTCGACCTCCATGGCCAGCACGTGCACCAGTCCCTGCTGCGTCAGGCAGCGCAACGCGAGGCGCTCGACGCCTTTGCCGGGGCCGACCTCGAGCCTGTGGCGCAAGCGAGACGGGAGCTCGCCGCCATCGACGCCCGCCTGAACGATCTCGGCGGCGACCCGCGGGCGCTTGCCCGCACCGTCGACCTGCTCCGGTTCCAAGTCGACGAGATCGCCAAGGCGGCGATCACTGCTCCGGACGAGGACGAGCAGCTCGCCGCCGAGGAGTCGGTGCTCGCTCACATCGGAACGCTCCGCAGCGCCATAGCCGGAGCACGAGAGGCTCTGGCGGGATCCGATGCGTCCCAGTCCCAGAACGGCCTCGGGGCAGGCGACCTGCTCGGTCGCGCCGTGTCCCAGCTGTCGGCTCACGCCGCCCTTTCAGAGCTCGCCGTGCCGCTGAGATCTGCCCAGGCCGACGTCGAGGACGTGGCCCGGGAGCTGAGACTGCGAGACGAGCGGCTCGAGGAGGACCCCGAGCGGCTCGAGGCGGTCCGCCGGCGCCTGCAGCTGTTCTCCGAGCTGCGCCGGAAGTACGGCCCGAGTCTCGCCGACGTCCTCGAGTTCGAGCGGGCGAACCGGGCGCAGCTGGCCGAGCTCGAGGCGACCGAGGAGACACGCACTGTCCTCGAGGCGCGCCGGGTCGCAACGACTGCGCTGTTGCGCGAGGCCGAGGAGCGGCTCGGAGCAGAGCGCCGGGAAGCTGCCCCCAAGCTGGCCGCCGCGATCGAGGCCCACCTGCAAGAGCTGGCCCTGGCCGGCGCCCGTTTCGAGGTGCGCATCGGCGACGACCCGGCGGGGTCGGAGATGGAATTCCTTCTCGGGGCGAACCCTGGCGAGCCGGCCCTGCCTCTCGCGAAGGTCGCCTCCGGCGGGGAGCTCTCCCGGGCAATGCTGGCGACGCGCCTGGTGCTGTCGGCGGCACCGCCGACGCTCGTGTTCGACGAGGTCGACGCCGGCGTGGGTGGGGAGGCGGCCCTGGCCGTCGGTCGCGCGCTGGGCGCCCTCGGGCGTGATCACCAGGTGCTCGTCGTGACCCACCTCGCCCAGGTGGCCGCGTTCGCGGATCAGCAGATCCTCGTGTCCAAGAACGAGTCGGAGGGTCGCACCGTGGCCCGTGCTCGCACTGTCACAGGTGAGGATCGCGTCGTCGAGCTCTCGAGGATGCTCTCAGGCCATCCGGACAGCGCGGCGGCCCGCCGCCACGCGAAAGAGCTGCTAGCGCTAGGCGCGAGGTCCGACATGGGTTCTGGCGGCTCCGGTAGCCTTGAGTGAACCGGGACGGGAGGAGAGCGTGACGAAGTTCGTGTTCGTGACGGGTGGCGTTATGAGTTCCCTCGGCAAAGGGCTTACTGCCTCCTCCCTCGGCCGGCTCCTCAAGTCGCGTGGTCTCCGGGTCACGATGTGCAAGCTCGACCCTTACATCAACGTCGACCCGGGCACGATGAACCCTTTCGAGCACGGTGAGGTGTTCGTCACCGAAGACGGGGGCGAGACCGACCTCGACCTCGGGCACTACGAGCGTTTCATCGACGAGTACCTGCACAAG
>JBEKBT010000099.1:0-10166 GCA_050015255.1 Acidimicrobiales bacterium | reverse complement strand
CTCTGTGATCGCCAAGGAGCGCCGCGGCGACTACCTCGGCAAGACCGTGCAGGTCATTCCTCACATCACCGACGAGATCAAAGAGCGCATCCGGCGCCTCGGGCGGGAAAACATAGACGTCGTGATCGTCGAGGTCGGCGGCACGGTCGGTGACATCGAGATCGTGCCGTTTCTCGAGGCGATCCGCCAGTTCCGCCGTGACGTCGGGCGCGACAACGTCTGCTACCTGCACCTGACCCTGGTGCCCCATTCGCTCCCTTCAGGGGAGCAGAAGACCAAGCCGACGCAGCACTCGGTCACCGAGCTGCGCGGGCGCGGTATCCAACCCGATGTGATCGTGTGCCGTAGCCACGAGCCGATCTCGGAGAACTTGAAGCGCAAGATCTCCCTGCTCTGTGACGTGCCGACCGACGCGGTCGTCTCGGCGATCGACGCAGAGAACATCTACGAGATACCGCTCACGCTCCATGAGGAGGGCCTCGACGACATCGTCTGCGGGATCTTGCGCCTCGACGATGCGGATCGCAGCATCGACCTCACGGGCTGGGAGGCTTTGGTAGAGCGCGTGCGGGCCGCCTCAGAGGTCGTCCGCATCGGGGTCATCGGCAAGTACGTGAACCTTCCCGACGCCTACCTGTCGGTGGTCGAGGCGCTCAAGCACGCCGGGTTCCACCACGGGGCGAAGGTCGAGATCGACTGGGTCCAAGCCGAGGAGGTGACGGGCATGCTCGCCCTGACCCGCCTCGACAGCCTGGACGGGATCGTGATCCCAGGAGGCTTCGGCGAGCGCGGCCTCGAGGGAAAGATCGCCGCCGCCGGCTATGCGCGTGAGCACGCCGTGCCGTGCCTGGGCCTGTGCCTCGGCCTGCACATGATGGTCGTCGACTTCGCCCGCAACGTCGCCGGCCTGGAGGGAGCCAACAGCCGCGAGCTCGATCCCACGACGCCGTATGCGGTCATCGACCTCATGGACGACCAGATAGGCGTCGAGGACAAGGGCGCCACGATGCGTCTCGGCGCCTACTGGGCCCAGTTGCAGCCGGGCTCGCAAGTGGCCGCCATCTACGGCTCCGAGAGCGTCTCCGAGCGGCACCGGCACCGCTACGAGGTGAACCCCAACTACCGCGGCCGGCTCACCGCCGCCGGGCTGCGGTGCTCGGGCACCTCGCCTGACGACCGGCTCGTCGAGTTCATCGAGCTGCCAGGCCATCCCTTCTGGATCGCCACCCAGGCTCACCCGGAGTTCAAGAGCCGGCCGGACAGGCCCCACCCGCTGTTCCGCGGGCTGGTCGGAGCCGCGCTCAACCGGGCGCACGAGCGCACCCCGCGGCTCTACGACCTCGACAATGTGCCCTCCTGAACCTGAGGCTCAAGGTCCACCGGGCGAGCCGACCGGGGTGGCGACGGGCTCGCCGGCATACGACCGGGGGGCGTTCCGCCAGATCGGGGAGCGGGCCAGGTACTCCGGTGAGCGCCTGAACGTCGTCGTCGGCACCTTCGTCGGCCCGGACGGCTTCACCTTCGAGCGTGAGATAGTGCGGACCTTTGGCGCCGTGTGTGTTGTGCCGCTCGAGAGCGACCGCGAGCACGTGCTGCTCGTGCGCCAGTACCGGGGGCCGGTGGACCAGGCCCTGCTCGAGCTGCCCGCCGGCAAGCTCGACGTCGCGGGCGAAGCGCCCGAGCACTGCGCGGCGCGCGAGCTCAACGAGGAGGTCGGCATGAAGGCGGAGCGGTTCACCGAGCTCGGCCACTTCTACAACTCACCGGGGTTCTGTGACGAGCTGACCGTTTGCTTTCTGGCCGAGGAGCTGAGGGCGGGAGAGCGCGCCGCGGACGGGGTCGAGGAGGAACATCTCGTCGTCGAACGGATCGCCCTTTCTTCGGTCGACGAGCTCGTCGCCACAGGTGACATCGCCGACGCCAAGACGATCGCCGGCCTGTTCTTGACGCGCTCTTTGCTGAGCACGGCCCGTCCAGGCGACCCGCTCGGCTGAGGGGCAGTCCTTGGCCGTGCTGAGCCGGGACGCCGAGGAGTTCCTCTCCTATCTCGCAGTGGAGCGAGGGCGCGCGCCCGCCTCCATCTCCGCCTACCGGCGCGATCTCGCCGCCTACGAGCAGTTCCTGTCAGAGCACGGCGTGGCACTGTCGCAGGCCGACACGGGTCTCGTGGAGGCGTATGTAGCGGTGCTCGGAGCATCGCGGCGCCCCAGCTCGACGGCGCGGGCGCTCGCGGCCGTCCGCGGCCTGCACCGTTTCTGCGTGGACGAGCGCGGGGCCACCCTCGATCCGACCGACGGGGTCTCAACGCCGCGCATCCCTCAGGCCATCCCGAAGGCCCTCTCCGAGGAACAGGTCGAGCTCCTGCTCTCGGCCGTGATCGGCAACGACCCGCGCGCCTTGCGCGACCGAGCGATCCTGGAGACCCTGTACGCGACCGGGATGCGCATCTCGGAGCTGGCCGGCCTGCGCCTAGGTGATCTCGACATGCGAAAGGGCCTGGCCGTCGCCTTCGGGAAGGGTTCGAAAGAGCGCCTCGTGCCTGTCGGGAGGCATGCGCTTGCGGCGCTCGAGGCCTGGCTGGGCCCAGAGGGGCGGGCGGTCATGGCGCCGGTGCGCTGGGCACGGCGGGCAGACGCCGAGGCCGTGTTCATCTCGACGCGGGGAAGGCGGATGTCACGCCAGGCGGTGTGGCAGGTCGTGCGGAGAGCGGCCGTCAAAGTCAAGCTCGAGGACCGGGTGTCGCCTCACGTGCTGCGGCACTCGTGCGCCACGCACCTGCTCGAGCACGGGGCGGACATCCGGGTGGTGCAGGAGCTGCTCGGGCACGCGACCATCACGACGACACAGGTCTACACGAGGGTCTCGCCCGAGCTGCTCCGGCGTGTCTACGAGCAGGCCCATCCCCGGGCGCTGACCGCACGGCGCTGACCGGCACTTGTAGGCCGCCTCGGGGCGTGGCGGGACTAGTGTTGCGCCGATGGCGAACGAAGCAGCTGCCGTTGACTACCGCGCCCTCCTCGAGGAGGAGCGCGCCTCACTCCTGCACCAACTGCAGGAGATCGGTTTCGGCGAGGACGGCAACTTGACCTACGACGCCAATTTCGCCGACTCCTCCCAGGTAACCGCGGAGCGTGGCGAGGCCGAGGCGCTGGCCGCCCAGCTGCAAGAGGCGCTGGGCCAGGTCGAAAAAGCTCTCCACAAGATCGATCAGGGCACCTACGGGATCTGCGAGCGCTGCGGCAAGCCGATCTCCCCGGCTCGTCTCGAAGCCCAGCCGGCGACCGCCCTCTGCATCGAGTGTGCCTCGGTTCGCCGTTGACCGTCGAATCGTGGTGGCGCTCTCTCAAGTCGAACCAGCGGCTACCGACCTACATCCTCTTCGCCGCCATTGGGGTCGCCCTTGTCGTGCTCGCGATCCGCCACCACGTGGTGGACGAGCAGACGCTGATCTTCTTTCTCGTCTTCCTCCCCGCCGTGATCCTCCACGAGGTGAGCCACGGAGTGGTCGCTTTATGGTTCGGCGACGACACGGCCAAGCGTGCGGGCCGGCTGACCCTGAACCCGCTCAAGCACATCGATCCAGTGGGTTCGATCCTGCTGCCGCTGGTCCTCGCGCTGATCAAGGCGCCCGTCGTCGGCTGGGCCAAGCCCGTCCCGGTCAACGTCAGCCGCCTCCGCCACCCGCGCAACGACGCGGTGCTGGTGTCTCTTGCCGGCCCGTTCACCAATGTCATCCTCGCGACGATCACAGGTGTCGTCCTGCACGCCGTGCTCCATGTCTGGCCCCTGCCTATCGTGCCGTGCGGCGCGTACCGCTGTTATGCCCCGATCTCGCAGTGGGCCCTCATCGAGCAGGTCCTGTTCTACTTCGGAATCGTGAACGTGCTCCTGGCGGTGTTCAACCTGATCCCCATCCCGCCCCTCGACGGCTCGGCAGTGCTCGAGCGGCTCCTGCCCACCTCGGCGTTGCCCACCTACTACCAGCTGCGGATGGGCTTCATGGTCCTGGTGCTGCTCTTCGTCTTCCTCGACCAGAGCCTGCTGTCGTCACTCCTCGGCCACGTCGAGAACTGGTACATCAACCTGGTCTTCTGAGCTCAAGGGGCCGGCCGGGGCGCGGCTGACCAGAGCCGGTGGCAAAGTCCCGCTACGGCGCCAGCAGGCCGATCGCCTGGCGAGCCCGGCGCAGTGTCCCCGAGGCGACGGCGCCGGCCTTCCGAGCGCCCATCTCGAGAAGTCGGGGGACGGCCTCCGGATCGGCGGTGATCTTCGCGTAGCGCTCCTGGACGGGGGCGAGCACCTCGACGAGGGTCTCGGCGAGGTCGGCCTTCAAAGGCCCGTACCGGTCATAAGAAGCGGTCACGTCCTCGATCGAGCGGCCAGAGGCCGCCGCGAAGAGCTCTATCAGGTTGGACAACCCGGGCTTGTGCTCGGGGTCGTAGCGCACCTCGCCGTCGGTGTCGGTGACGGCCTTGCGGATCTTCTGGCGGATGGTCTCCGGCTCGTCGATGAGATCGATCGTCCCGAGCGGCGAGGTGACGGACTTCGACATCTTGCGTTCCGGGTGCTGGAGGTCCATGACCCTGGCGGCGACCTTCGGCACGACGGCCTCGGGGACGACGAAGGTGTCGCCGTAACGGCCGTTGAAGCGGACCGCGAGGTCACGGGTGAGCTCGAGATGCTGGCGCTGGTCGTCCCCGACGGGCACCTTGTCGGTGTCGTAGAGGAGGATGTCGGCGGCCATGAGCACCGGGTAGGTGAACAGCCCTGCGCTGACCGACTCGCTGCCCTTGGACTTCTCCTTGAACTGGGTCATGCGCCGCAGCTCGCCGACGGTGGCGGTGCACTCGAGCAACCAGCTCAACCCGGTGTGCTCGGGCACGTGACTCTGCGCGAACACCGTGCACACCTCGGGGTCGAGCCCGCTCGCGAAGAGCCATGCCGCCGTCTCGAGCGTGCGGCTGCGAAGCTGCGCGGGGTCCTGCTCGACGGTGAGGGCGTGCAGATCGACGACGCAGAAAACCGAGTCCGCGCTCTGCTGGTCCGCGACCCACTGACGAAAGGCGCCGAAATAGTTGCCGACATGCGGCGATCCGGACGACTGCACTCCTGAGAAGACCCGTTCCATCGCCTGCAGGATATCGGGCGGTGTCCCAATGCCGGGAAATCCTTGGTCATCGGGTATCCGACCGTCCGGCGTGTGTGGCCGGTAACCTCGCCCGTGTGGCATACGAGGTCCACACAGACGTCTTCGAGGGGCCCTTCGACGTGTTGCTGAGGCTGATCGCCGAGCAGCGGGTCGACCTCTACGAGGTCGTCCTGGCGGACATCGTCGATGCTTTCCTGGCCGAGGTCGCCGAAATGCAGCGGCTGGACCTGGAAGTCGCCACGGAGTTCCTGGTCATCGCGGCGACGCTGGTCGAGCTGAAATGCCGCAGGTTGCTGCCGGGCCGCGAGGAGTCCGAGGAGGAGTGCCTGGCCCTGCTCGAAGAGCGCGACTACCTGCTAGCGCGCCTGGTCGAGTGCACGACCTTTGCTGCCGCGGGAGCCCAGCTTGCCGCCGCCGAGCTGGCCGCTTCGAAGTCCTGGCCCCGCCTCGCCGGGCTCGACGAGCGTTTCGAAGGCCTCCAGCCAGATCTGCTGGCCTTCTTGAGCCCTGAGGATGTCCGGGCGGCGGCTCTACGGGCTCTCGAGCCCCGGCCGACACCTCATATCGAGACCGACCACGTCCTTGTGGACGAGGTCACCGTCGCCGAGGTGGTGGAGGCGTTGTGCGCCCGCCTGCCCGCAACCTCGCCGACGACCTTCCGGGAGCTGACGGCGGCGGCCGCGACGCGTATGGAAGTTGTCGTGCACTTCCTCGGCCTTCTCGAGCTGTACAAGCAGGGCCTCGTCGAGCTCGAGCAGGCAACGACCTTCGGCGAGCTGCGGGTGTGCTGGACGGGCGGCCTCGCCGAGGTGCCGGAGGCCGACGAAGGGGAGCAGCTCGCCTCGAGACCCGGCCCGCGGCAACCGGTGTCGGTATCGCTCGCGGATCTCGACTACGACGGATGAGCTTCGAAGACCCTGGCGTGACGCCCGAGGATCCCGCCGACGATCTGCCCGGCGACGGCACCGGCGAGGGGCGCGGCAACGCCGCTGAGGCCCGAGGCGAGGCGGCCGCCATCGAGGCCGTGCTCACGGTGGCCACCGAGCCCGTACCACCTGGCCTCCTGGCCGAGCTGCTCGAGCTTCCCGTCGAGCGCGTCGAGCAGCTGTGCGCTGAGCTGGCAGCGAGCTACGAGGCAGACGGGCGTGGCTTCGCCCTGGCGAGGGTTGCCGGTGGCTACCGGTTCCAGAGCAGCGAGGCGTACGCGGCGTACGTGGAACGTTTCGTCCTGGACGGTGGCCCGCAAAAGCTGTCGCCGGCGGCTCTCGAGACGCTGGCGGTGGTGGCCTACAAGCAGCCGATCTCGCGCTCGCAGGTCTCGGCCATCCGCGGCGTCAATGTCGAGAGCGTCATGCGGATGCTCGTCGCCCGCGGCTACGTACAGGCGGTCGGACGTGACGAGGGCCCTGGGCAGCCCATCTTGTACGGCACGACTTCGATGTTCTTAGAGCGCCTGGGCCTCGACTCGATCGAGGATCTCCCGCCGCTTGCCGCCTTCGTCCCGCCCGCGTCGACGGTCGAGATGCTCGAGAACGTGCTGCGCTCCGAGCCGGGCGAGTGAGCGAGGCCGAAGGCGAGCGGCTGCAAAAGGTGCTTGCCCGTGTCGGCTACGGCTCTCGGCGGGCCTGCGAGGAGCTGATCACAAAAGGGCGTGTCACCGTCAACGGCGAGGTGGCGGTCCTCGGCCGGCGTGTGAACGTCGAGACCGACCTCGTCGCGGTCGACGACGCCCCTGTGGGCGTCCTGCCCGGGCTGGTGTACTACCTGCTCAACAAGCCCGCCGGGGTCGTGACGACCGCTGACGACCCACAAGGCCGTCCGAGCGTGCTCGAACTGGTCCCCGGCGAGCCCCGGGTCTTCTCGGTGGGGCGCCTCGACCTCCAGACCGAGGGGCTGCTCGTGCTGACCAACGACGGCCAGCTCGCCCAGCTGCTCGCCCATCCCAGTTTCGGCGTCGAGAAGGAATACCTCGCCGAGCTGAGAGGGAACCCGAGCCCCGGGGAGCTGCGTCGCCTCAGGCAGGGTGTCGTGCTGGACGACGGGGAAACGACGGCTCCCGCCCGGGTGACGGCCGTCTCGCCGGGAGTCATCCGCCTCGTGATCCACGAAGGCCGCAACCGCCAGGTACGGCGCATGTGCGAGGCGATAGGCCATCCTGTCATCCGCCTCGTGCGGACCAGGATCGGCCCGATCACCGACCGCTCGCTCCGCCCGGGTTCCTGGAGGCCGCTCGAGGCCCGAGAGGTGCGCTCTCTCGCCGAGGCTGCGCTTCGCTCGCCCTCCGGCCGGTAGGTAGGCTGCCCGCCCATGACAGCGATCTTGCGGGCTCTCCGTGGCGCGACGACGCTCGAGGAGGACACCGCGGAGCAGGTCAACGATCGGGTCCGGGCTCTCATCTCGGCGATGCTGGAGCGAAACGGGATCGCTCACGACGACCTCGTCAGCATCCTGTTCACGGCCACCGACGACATCTCCTCGATGTTCCCGGCGGCCGCGGCCCGCTCGCTCGGGCTCGGCGACGTCCCGCTCATCTGCGCCCACGAGCTCGCCATCACCGGTGCCATGCCACGTTGCGTCCGGGTCCTGATGCACTTTTACACCGAGCGCACGAGAGAGGCGCTGCACCACGTCTACCTCGAAGGCGCACGCGGGCTGCGCGATGACCTCCCCGACTGAGTCCGCGGGCATGGGCGAGCCGTCAGTGCCAAGGCGGGCCCAGGTGACCGGCCTCGGGCTCGTGGGCACCTCGATCGCGCTCGCGCTCCGAGAGCGCGGTTGGAGGGTGACGGGTCGCGACCTGGACGAGGCCAGGGCGCGGCGCGCCCGCGAGCTCGGGGCGATCGACGAGCTGGGCGTGGACCACCTCGCCGCCGTCGCGTTCGTGGCCACCCCGGTCGCGGCCATCGCCGGAGAGGTGAACGCCCTTTTTGCCGGGGATCGATCCGGCGGGCTCGTTGTGACCGACGTCGGCGGTGTCAAGGGGCCGATCGTGTCGCGGATCGCTCATCCCCGTTTCGTCGGTGGCCATCCCATGGCCGGATCTGAGCAAGAGGGCCCCGACGGGGCCGACCCGGACCTGTTCGCGGGCGCGACGTGGGTGCTCACACCCACCTCGTCCACCGATCCCGCCGCTTTCTCCAGGGTCCAGTCGGTCATAACCGAGCTCGGCGCCGACCTCGTGGCCCTCGCGCCGGGGCGCCACGACGAGCTCGTGGCGCTCGTCTCCCATGTGCCGCATCTGACGGCTGCCACCATGATGGGCCTCGCCACGGAGGCGACCGACGCCCATACGGCGCTGTTGAGGCTGGCTGCCGGTGGCTTCAGGGACATGACACGCGTCGCGGCGGGATCGTCGGCGATCTGGCCCGACATCTGCCGCGACAACGCGCCTGCGATCGTCCCGGTCCTCGACGACCTCATCGCCAGGCTGAACGAGGTGCGCCGCATCGTCGCCGAGGACGACCGCGTGAGCCTCGTGGCGCTCTTGGACCAGGCCCAGCTGGCACGGCGGAACCTCCCGCCGCGCGCCAGCCGGCCGAGCTCGGTCACCGAGCTGCACGTGCTGATCCCCGACCGTCCCGGCGTGCTGGCCCAGGTCACCACGATCGCCGGGGAGCTCGGGGTCAACATCGAGGATCTCGAGATCGTCCATTCCCAGGAGCAGCCGCGAGGTGTCCTCGTCCTCACCGTTGCCGCGGATGCCGCGGAGCGTGTTCGCCGCTCCCTCGGCGAGCACGGCTTCGGCCTGAGCAGAAGCGCCAGGCACCGACCGGTCATCGCCATCGACGGTCCCGCCGGCGCCGGCAAGTCGACCGTGGCGAAGGAGGTGGCCCGCAGGCTCGGCCTGGAGCGCCTCGACACCGGCGCCATGTACCGAGCCGTCACCCTGCTCGCTCTCGAGCAAGGGGTCGACGTCCGCGACGCGGAGGGTTGCGCGGCGCTCGCCAGGTTCATGAACCTGAGCGTGGGCGAGCGCGTCGTGCTCGATGACAAGGACGTCACCGAGGAGATCCGGGCGCCTTCGGTCAACGAGGCAGTCTCGGTCGTCGCGGTCCACCCGCAGGTGCGCGCCGAGCTGGTGCGCCGGCAGCGAGACTGGGTGGCGGCCAACGGCGGGGGAGTCGTCGAGGGTCGTGACATCGGCAGCGTCGTGCTCCCCGACGCCGACGTGAAGATCTTCCTCACTGCCGACTCGGCCGAACGCGCCTGGCGTCGGGCGGCCGAGGAGGGAGCCGCCCCCGAAGCCCTCGTCGTGACGCAAGAGTCGATCCGGCGCCGCGACGAGCTCGATTCGGGCCGGGCGGCATCGCCCCTGGTGGCTGCGCCGGGGGCGATCGTGGTGAACTCGACGGGCCGCAGCGTCGAGTCCGTCGTCGAGGAGGTGCTCTCCCTGCTGTGACCGAAGCTCCCGTGCCGGAACCTCGTGCGACGGATCCCGAGATGCCCTTGACGCGGCCTTCGTTCTGGGAGATGCAGCTCTACCGGCTCTGCTGGTCCATAGCCGTCGGCGTGTCGCGGGTGTACTTCCCTGGAACGGTGAAGGGGCGCCAGAACCTGCCGGCCCAAGGCGCCTGCATCGTCGCCCCCGTGCACCGCTCGTATGTGGACTGGCTGATCGTCGCCCGAATCACCGGCCGGCGGCGCCTGCGCTACATCGTGAAGGAAGAGGTGTGGAAGTCGAAGCTGATCGGCGGGGTGATCGAGGCCTGCGGCGGGTTCCCGGTGAACCGGTCGGGTACAGACCGCGAGGCGCTGCAGCGCTGCCAGGCCGTGCTCGGGGGCGGGGAGGCTCTCGTCATGTTCCCCGAAGGCACGCGGCGCTCGGGGCCTGTGGTGCACGAGCTGAAAGACGGTGTCGCCTACCTGTCGCTTCGCACCGGCGCCCCGGTCATCCCCGTCGGGATCGGGGGCTCGGAGCGCGCCATGCCACGCGGCTCGAAGTTCCCCCGGCCGACGCGCGTGGATGTCGTGGTCGGCCCTCCGATCGCCGCCCCCAGCCCCCCCGGCGGCCACGAGA
>JBEKBT010000098.1:0-10383 GCA_050015255.1 Acidimicrobiales bacterium | reverse complement strand
GGGCAGCCCCGATGGCACCCCGGCAGCTCGCCGGCGGGGGCGCATCGGGCGGGCCGCGATCACAGAGCAGTCGGTCCGAGTCAGGGCGGGCATCCAGCAGGCCTTCGACGCCGCCGAGGCCAGCCTCCGGCGCTGAGGCCATGCTTTCCGAGCCCGTGCAGGCCTTGGGGCGTCCCTGGCCTCTTGGCCGTGGGCAGGCATTGGCTGGGGCACGGCGTCCGCCGCCTGCTAACTTCCGCCGGTGATGTCAAATGGCTGAGAGACCAAGGGTGCTGGTGACAGGCGGTGCCGGCTTCGTGGGGGCGACGCTGGTGAGGCGGCTCGTAGGGAGCGGGTACGAGGTGCGCGTCCTCGACAACCTCACCACCGGTCACGCCTCGCACCTGGACGGCGTGGACGCCGAGTTAGTAGAAGGTGACATTCGCGATGCCAATACCATGGACAGCGCGCTCGCCGGTGCCCTGTCTGTGGTGCATCTTGCGGCCGCCGGCTCGGTCGTGATGTCGGTCGAGGATCCGGCGGCCAACTTCGACGTCAACGTCTTCGGCACCTTCCAGGTGCTCGACGCCGCTCGGCGGGCTGGGATCGGGCGCATCGTGCTCGCCTCGACGGGAGGGGCGCTCATCGGCGACGCCGTACCGCCGGTCGACGAGCGTTCGCTTCCCAAGCCGATCTCTCCCTACGGCGCCAGCAAGCTGGCCGGCGAGGGCTACGCGCACGCTTTCGCGAAGTCCTACGGCCTCGGCACGGTCGTGCTGCGTTTCGCCAACGTCTACGGGCCCTGGAGCGCCCGCAAGAAGGGGGCCATGACGCTGTTCTTCCGGGCGATCAACGCCGGCGAGCCGATCGTCATCTACGGTGACGGCTCGGCCTCGCGCGACTACACCCATGTCGACGACATCTGCCGCGCCCTGCAGCTGGCGCTCGAGAGTGACGTCGCCGGTGGCACCGTGCTCCACATCGCCTCCGGTGTCGAGACCACCGTGCAGGAGCTGGCCGACTTGTGTCGGACGGCGGCGGGCGTGCCCGATCACCCGATCGAGCACAGGCCCAAGCGGCCAGGTGAGGTCGAGCGCAACTTCGCCTCCTACGACCTGGCGCAAGAGGTCCTCGGCTACGCGCCGAGCATCAGCCGTGAAGATGGGATCCGTCGCACCTGGGAGTGGTTCGAGAGGTCCGTCTTCGCCGGTAGCCAGGCTTAGCACCCGGTCTGGCGAGCTCGGCTAGCGCGTCCGGGCGCGCTCTCGGAGCCAGGTGCGAAGGACCACCCGACCGTAGCGCAGGCCGTAGAGGAAGTTCCCGCTCTTCTTGGTCTCGCCCTGGCGGCGGGCCCGGAAGGTCACGGGTCGTTCCTCGAAGCGGCAGCCGTGCATGATGGCCCCGATCAGCAGCTCCGATGCCTGGTACTGCGGCTCCTCGAGGGTGAGCTGGGCGGGCAGCTCTGCCCCGAAAGCCCGGACCGGGTTGGCCGGGTCGGTCACGGCCGCCTTGGTGAGCAAAGAGATCAGGGTGGCGAAGACGACGACCCCGGTGTTGCGCACGAGGTCGGTGACATGAGTCTCGCCGAGGCGTCGGGACCCGTTGACGAAGTCGGCCCGGTCGGACATGACCGGCTCGAGGGCGACCTCGAGGTCATCGGGGTCGGTCTGGCCGTCTCCGTCCGCCGTCACGATGAAGGCCGCGCCATGCTCTCTCGCGATCCGGTAGCCGAGTCGCAGTGCCGCCCCCTGGCCGCGGTTGACCGGCGCGATGCAGGCGTAGTGACCGGCGGCGCGCACCTCAGCACCTGTGCCGTCGTCCTCGCCGTCGACGACCACCAGCACCGAGACCGGCTGCCCGCAGATCTCCTTCGGCATGCCGCCCACCACCTCGGCGATGTTCTCGCGTTCTTTGTATGCCGCGATCACGATCGCCACGGGGGCCATCTCGAGGGGGCCCTGGGCGGCGAGGAGCTCTTCGAGGGCGACGCGATCGACCAACTCGTCGACCTGGCGCCGGCGTCGCTCGGCGCGGGCGTTCACAGAGAGGGCCGTTTCGAGGCGCCGATGAGCATGTCGGTCGCGGTCACCTGTCGGTCCGTCGCCCTGGAAGGCGGGAGAGACGCGGCGGCACCGAGGGTGAGGCTCGCCGCCATGGCGAGGCAACGGAGCAGGTCGCGCAGCTCCGGCGGGGGAGGGAAGTACTCGTCCTCGTCGGTGGTCTGGACGATCTCGATGCCTTGCCTCGGGGCCAAGCGGTCGAGGAGGTCGTCGATGAGCCAGTCCGGGGCAGAGGCGCCGGCAGTGACACCGACCACGCCTGAGAGGTCTCCTGGTACCTCGCCCGGGGAGTTGACCCGGAGCACCCTCGGGCAACCGGCGGCGGCGGCGACCTTCACGAGGGCGACGGTGTTGGAAGAATTGGCCGAACCCAGCACGACCATGGCGTCACAACGGGGCGCCACGGCCTTGACCGCGTCTTGACGGTTGGTCGTGGCGTAGCAGAGATCGGAGCGTCCCGGCATCCACAGCTCCGGATAGCGGTCTCGTGCGCGTGTGACTATCCCCTCCCACTCCTCATGGGCGAGGGTGGTCTGGGCGAGCAGCGCGACCGGTGCCTCCGGATCGAGCTCGAGCCGGTCGACGTCGCTCTCGTGCTCGACGAGATGCACCGCCTCCGGCGCCACCGCCATCGTGCCGATGGCCTCCTCGTGGCCTGAATGGCCGACATAGACGATTGTGTAACCCTTCCGGGCCCGCACGCTGAGCTCGTGGTGAACCTTTGTCACGAGAGGACAGCAGGCATCGATGACGACGCGCCCGTTGCGGCCCGCGGCCTGCTCGACCTCGGGTGCGGACCCATGCGCAGACAGCATGAGGGGCGCCCCGGGCGGAACCTCGTCGACGTCGTCGACGAAGACAACGCCCTGGCGCCCGAACTCGTCGACGACCAGGCGGTTGTGCACGATCTCGTGGTAGCAGTAGACGGGAGGCTCGAAGACGCGCACCATCCAGGCCAGGGCCTTGATGGCCATCTCGACGCCGGCGCAAAAACCGCGGGGCTGCGCGAGCAGCACGAGCTCGACCCGGCCTGCTGCTCTGTCGACCGGCTCTTCGTGGACCGAAGTCACAGCAGACCAGGGTAGCCTTTGCACATGCCGCTACCGCAGGTGGTGGCCGTGGCCGAGCATTCGCCGGCTGAGCGCTCCGGGGTCTGGCCGGGAGACGAGCTTCGCTCGATCAACGGACAGGTGCCCCGAGACGTCATCGAGTACCAGCTGCTTGCGGACGAGCCGATCGTCGACCTCGAGGTCGTCCGTGGTGGGGTAGAGCTCGAGGTCACGGTCCTCAAGCAAGCAGGTGAGCCCCTCGGGCTCGAGATCTCGGCCGCGATATTCGATCGCGTGCGCACTTGCGACAACCACTGCGAGTTCTGTTTCATCTACCAGCTTCCAAAGGGGATGCGCCGGAGCTTGTACGTGAAGGACGACGACTACCGGCTGTCTTTCCTCTATGGCAATTTCACGACGCTGACCCGATTCACGGAGGCCGACCTCGAGCGAGTCGTCGACCAGCGGTTGTCGCCGCTGTACGTCTCCATCCACGCTACCGACCCCGAGGTCCGCTCCCGCATGCTGCGCAACCGCCGCGGCGCCATGAGCCTGAGGTGGCTGCGGTGCCTCCTCGACCACGACATCGAGGTGCACGGCCAGGTCGTCGTCTGCCCCGGTCTGAACGACGCCGCGGTGCTGCACGGGACGCTCGCCGGCATCCTCGAGCGCTTCCCCGAGCTTGCGACCGTGGCCGTCGTCCCGCTCGGCGTGAGCCGTCATTCCAAGGAGCCGGCGATGCGGCCGCACACGGCCGAGGAGGCACGGGCGACCGTCGAGACCGTGCACGAGTGGCAGGAGCGCTCCAGCCGAGCCGTCGGCCGCCGGCTCGTGTGGGCGTCGGACGAGTACTACCTGCTCGCGGGGCTAGAACTGCCAGAGGCCGCGGCATATGAGGGGTTCCCTCAGCACGAGAACGGCGTCGGGATGGTGCGTTCCTTCGAGCAGGACTTCGAGCGGCCCCCCGGCGAGAAGCCGCCCTTCCTGGCCGCCGGCACGAGCGTGCCCGGCCGGTCTGGTTTCTTCGCCTGGGTCGAGGGCGCGCCCGCCGAGGGCTATCGCGCCCCGCGGACCGCCGCCGTCCGCCTGGGCCCTCGTCCCCGGGCGGGGAGGGACCAGCCGATCACGATCCTCACCGGTGGCTACGGCGAGCTCGTGCTGAGACCGCTGCTCGATCAAGGCGGCTTTGGCGAGGTGCGCGTGCTTCCGGTCCGCAACGAGTTCTTCGGAGGCAACATCGCCGTTGCCGGCCTCATGGCGGGCCCCGACGTCTCCCGGACACTCCGCGAAGAGACGGCGCGAGGCCGTTACCTGCTCCCCGACGTCTGCCTGTCGAAGGGCAGGTTCATCGACGGCTCCTCGCCCGAGGACCTCCCTGTGGTCGTCGAGGTGGTCCCGAGCGACGGGGCATCGTTGCGCAGGCTCTTGGAGGCGGGCCGATGAGCGCGCAAGGGTCCCGGCCGTTGCCGGTCGTCGCCGTAGTCGGGCGCCCGAACGTCGGTAAGTCGACGCTCGTGAACCGGATCGCGGGTCGCCAGCTCGCCATCGTGGAAGCCCAGCCGGGTGTGACACGCGACCGCCTCGAGGTCGAGTGTGAGTGGAACGGGCGATCGTTTCTCGTCGTCGACACCGGCGGTGTCGTGGAACGTGGTGACTCGCTCGATCTCAAGGTGACCGAACAGGCTGTGCGGGCGCTGAACGTCTCGGACCTGGTGTTGCTCGTGCTCGACGCGACCACCGGGGTGACAGGCGAAGACGCCGTGGTGGCCCAGCTGGTCCGGCGCAACGGCGGGGCCGTGATCGTGGTCGCCAACAAGGTCGACTCCGAAAAGCGCGAGATCGACGCCTGGGAGCTGGCGGGCCTCGGCTTGGGCGAGCCCGCCATGGTGAGCGCCCTGCACGGGCGAGGTGTCGGGGACCTCCTCGACGAGGTGGTCAAGCAGCTGCCCGAGGTGTCTGCGCCGGCTGGCGCACCGGTCGCCGGGCAGGTCGGGGCCACGGACGTCGGGGCGCTTGGAGAGGCCGAAGGGGGCGTGCCGGCCGTGGCGATCGTGGGACGCCCGAATGTCGGCAAGTCGACCTTGTTCAACCGGCTCTCGGGCGAGGAGCGCTCCGTCGTGCACGATCTTCCCGGCACGACGCGTGACGCCATCGACACCTTGATCGAGACCGACCACGGGACGGTGAAGCTGATCGACACCGCCGGGATGCGCCACCGGGCGCGAAGCGGCGAGGGGCCCGAGTACTACTCGCTCGTGCGGGCACTGCGAGCGCTCGACCGCGCGGATGTTGCCTTGCTCGTGCTGGACGCGACCGAAGGCGTGACCCACCAGGACCAGCGTCTCGCCGAGCGGATCGACGCCTCGGGGAGCCCGGTCGTGATCCTTCTCAACAAATGGGACCTGCTTGACACCGAGGGCCGTCTCCAGGTCTCAGAAGCGGTGGGGGACCGCCTTGCCTTCCTCGGCTACGCGCCGGTGTTGCGGGTCTCGGCCAAGACGGGCCTCGGCGTGCACCGTCTCCTGCCCGCGGTGCAAGAGGCCATGAGCGCCTATCACCGCCGCATCCCGACCAGCCGGCTCAACGACGGGTTGCGGAGCGCTCAGGCGGCTCAGCCGGCACCCGGTGGCGCTCGTATCCTCTACGGCGTGCAGGGCGCCGTCGACCCCCCGACGATCACGCTGTTCGCCACGAGGCGGCTCCCGGCAACCTACCTGCGCTACCTGGAGCGCTCCTTGCGGGAGCGGTTCGGACTAGGGCCGACACCCATCGACCTTCGAGTCCGCCTCCGCCAGCAGAGATGAGCAGGCCGCCGGTGCCCTGGCCCCCGGCCTGGGGGCACGGGCCGCACATGACGCCGGCCGGCACCAGGGCGTCTTACCCGCGGGCCCGGCTCTAGAGGGCGGTCAGCGCCATGCCGTGGTGCGACAGGTGCGGCCAGGAGGTCGAAGAGGACGATCTCGTCCCGGCGCCGCCAGGCCGGCCGGCTGAGGCGCCCGGCGCCGGAGCGGCGCACGAGAGCGAGCCCGAGCGTCAGGACCGCTGCCCGAGCTGCGGCTCGGTGCTCGGAGATGAGGCCGGCACCGATGACGAGGACACCCACCCCAAGGCCCCCTGGCACTTCAAGCTGCTCGTGCTGGGCTCGGTCAGCTACCTCGGGTACCGCCTTTACCAAGGGATCGGCTGGCTGATCCATCACGCCTGAGCTCTGGATGCTCTAGCTGGGCTCAAGGCGGCCTGAGCTGCGTGTACTTAGCGCAGTGGGGCTCGCGCCAATGGCGCCCAAATGCCGATAACCTTGGACTCAGCGCAGCCGCGGAAGGAGGCGCCATGTGGGTGATAGCAGGGGTTCTTCTGGGTCTGGTCGTGCTCGCCTCGCTGCTCGGGTTTCACGTCGGCCCGCACGCGCACGTGGCGGCGGGCGTGTTCGGTGTGCTTGCGGCCGCCTGGCTCGTGGCGATGGCGGTCGACGGACGGACTGCACCAGTTCTCTGGGCGCTGCTCAGCGCTGATGTGGTGGTCTCTGGCGGTATCGGCGTTCTGGCCTGGAAGGGAATGACGACTCGAGGGATCTACGTGGCCGATCGCCACCTGGTCTCGCCCAACGGGGCTCAAGGCCTTGCGGTCGGCGACCTCAACCCGGAGGGGATTGTCCGTGTGAACGGCGAGAATTGGTCGGCCGTGGCCTTGAACGGGGCAGTGCGGGCGGGGACGCCCATCCAGGTACTGCGTGTCGCAGGAGTCCGCCTCGAGGTCTGGGCCGACGAAGTAGTGGGGTCCGGTGATACTGACGAACTCAGCGCCTCCTTGCCCGACGACGGCAGTGCCGGCGGGAGCGGGCCGTCCTCGCCCAGTGAAACGACGAGCGAAGGAGGCCGGTAATGGTCGTCGGGATCGTAGTCGGGGTGGTTGTGCTCTTCCTTCTCATCCTCGCTGGGCTTTCCGTGAGGATCGTGCGGGAGTACCAGCGAATCGTGCTGTTTCGCCTCGGCAGAGCGGTTGGCACCCGGGGCCCTGGGCTCGTCTTCATCAATCCCGTCACCGACCGGACGACGTGGGTGGACCTGCGCGAGCAGTTTCTCGAGATCCCTCACCAGACGGCGATCACGAAGGACAACGCGTCGATCTCGATCGACTTCATCATCTTCTACAAGGTCGTCGATCCCTCGATGTCGGTGCTGCGGGTCGGCAGGTTCGCGGCGGCTGCGCAGAACGTCGCCGCGACGACGCTGCGCAGTGTCGTCGGAGACATGCCGCTCGACGACGTGCTCTCCAAGCGCGAGGAGATGAACGCGTCGCTTCGCGTGCGCTTGGACGACGTCACCGAGCGATGGGGTGTCAAGGTCACGACGGTCGAGGTGCGCGAGGTGAACCCGCCTCCGGGCGTGCTCGAGGCCATGACCCGTCAGATGTCCGCCGAGCGCACCCGGCGTGCGGCGGTGACAGAGGCCGAAGGGCAAAAGCAAGCCGCCGTGACTCTCGCCGAGGGCACCAAGCAGGCGGCCATCCTCGCCGCCGAAGGCGATCGGCAGAGCGCGATCCTGCGCGCCGAGGGTCTTGCGACGGGTCTGGACCGGATCTTCAAGGTCGCGAGCGGTCTCGACGGCAACACGATGCAGCTGCAGTACCTGGAGACCCTGAAACAGGTCGGCTCGTCGTCATCGACGAAGATCGTGGTGCCCATGGAGCTGGGCGGGTTCTTGAACGGGTTGCGCAACGTGATGCCGGCAGACGCGGGACGCCAGTCGAACGGCCCCGCGCGAGCTGAGAAGGCCCCGAGAGACCAGGAGGGGGTGCTCGGGACCATCACGGCGCTCGGTGAGCCGTCGTCCTGATCAGCACTCACTCACAGGGCCGCTGCGGGCGGGTTCACCAGCGGTAATGGACCTCGGGGGCGACGCGTTCCTGGTAGATCTGCCTTAGCCGCTCGAGCGTCGGCCCGTCGAGGGGCCCGAGCTCGCCGGCTGCAGCATTCTGCCGTGCTTGCTCGGGGTTCTTCGCACCTGGGATGACAGTCGAGACTCCCGGGTCCGACATGCAGAAGCGCAGCGCGAAGGAGGCCATCGTCTCACCGGGAGGCACGAGCGCACGCACCTCCTCGATCGTCTCGAGACCTGTCTCCAGGTTCACGCCGGCGAACGTCTCGCCGACGTCGAAGGACTCGCCGTGGCGGTTGAAGTTCCGGTGGTCGTTGGCGGGGAATTGCGTGTCTCGCGTCATCTTGCCCGTCAGCAGGCCCGAGGCGAGCGGAACGCGTACGATCACGCCGACATCGGCAGCCTTGGCGGCGGGAAGGAACCGCTCGGCCGGACGCTGGCGGAAGATGTTGTAGATGATCTGGACCGTCGCCACCCCCGGGTAGTCGAGCGCCTTGAGTCCCTCCTCCACGCGCTCGACGCTCACGCCGTAGTGGGCGATCGCGCCGGAGGAGACGAGGTCGTCGAGCGTGGCGAAGACCTCGGGGTGATAGAAGAGATCTGTCGGTGGGCAGTGCAGTTGGACGAGGTCCAGGGTCTCCATCTGCAAGTTCTCGCGGCTCCGGTTGACCCAGGCGATGAGGTTCTCCGGGCTGTAGTACTTGACGCGCTGCTCAGGTGCGCGGCGCCCGGCCTTGGTGGCGATGAAGATCGGCTCTGAGACCTCCTTGCGCAGCTCGGCCACGAGGCGCTCGCTGCGCCCGTCTCCGTAGACGTCGGCGGTGTCGAAGAAGTTCACGCCAGATTCGGCTGCCGCTCGCAGGGCCGCTCTTGAGGTGTCGTCGCCGACCTCACCCCAGTCCGCGCCGATCGCCCAGGCGCCGAAACCGATGACGCTCGCGTTCCAGCCAGTCTTTCCCAGCCGCCGTTTCTCCATGGGTCCACGCTATGCGCGTCGGTGCTCCACCTGCACGGCCGGCCGAGTGCCTCACCGCCCTTGCCTCGCGGCCCCTGGCCCAGGGCAACTACAGTGCAGACGTCGACGGGCTGTGGCGCAGCTTGGTTAGCGCGCTTGACTGGGGGTCAAGAGGTCGCCGGTTCAAATCCGGCCAGCCCGACCAGCTAGATGGCACCTTTTCTGGGTGTTCCAGCCCGCTGTGTTGCCTATTGTGTTGCCTAGCGTGAGTGCCCCGCTGACCAGTGGTTGCCCAGAAAGGGCTTAGAATTTCTGGCATGCGAGGAAGCCAACCCAAGCGTCTGCACCGGTTGGTGTCCTGGCGGGCGCACCGTCTTCATTGCCGGAAGTTTGCCTACGTGCCCTGTCACCGGGCGAAGCCCTGGCCACCGGCGTGGCACTTCCCCGGCATGCCCTGGCCTGCACCGCACCCACAGCCGGGCCGGTTGCAGCCGCCTGTGCCGCCTCACATGGCCCGGGCGCGTACGCCAAGCGGGTCGTGAGGCGGAGAACGTACTCGAAGAGCATGGGCGCGACTGGCCGGCTCTTGAGGATCTTCGGGCTGGGCAAGTAGGCGGCACCTACACCATTACCCTGCCTGTCTTAGGGTCGCAGAAATGATCTGCGACCTGGACTTTTGTTAGCTAACTCCGCTCCCTGGTGATCGCTTGGACGAAGTCGAGCACGACCTGTCCGTGCGGGGCGTTGAGTGGATTGTTCGTCAACGATACCGGGTTGGGGTGGTCCACGAGAACGTACGCCTTGAGCGCATCCTCTAGCCGGTCGATCCGTTCCTCTTGACTCAACGTACTTGCCATGGGGGGCCTCCTTGTTGGACCCTGCCCGCACGCTACGCCCCACGACAGAAAGGTGCTCATGCGACCCTCAGACATCGACAACTTCGCCGGTCTCTCACTCGATGGTCAGCGCCCGTTCTGGCAGCGGAGGGCCGCGTGCCGAGGCAAAGGCTCAGAGCTTTGGTTCGCCAGTAACGCCGAGGCGCTAGACGCCGCCAAAGCGGTCTGTGAGGGCTGCTCGGTACGGCGGGAGTGCCTCACCTACGCCCTCGCCTCGCCCGATCTGCAAGGGATCTGGGCCGGCACTGACGAGCGGGATCGGCGCCGGATGCGTAGGGCGAGCGCATGATCCGCGACTACAACGTGACTACTACTCCCGGCCAAACTCCGGGACGGATGGCAAGCGGTAGGAACATCTGAGCAGGTCACGGCATGAATCGGGGACCGTCGGCAACCCGTGAAATGGACCGGATACGTTTCCTAAACCGCGTGTCGCAGGTTCGAGTCCTGCCGGGGGCGCCGACCAGTCCTCCGCACGAACCTGTGCGGAGGTGCCGGCGTCACCTCGCCCGTCATCGTAGAGGGTGAGAGCGACGTCGAGGGCCTGGTCCTCCGGCTGGTAGGTGA
>JBEKBT010000097.1:0-10490 GCA_050015255.1 Acidimicrobiales bacterium | reverse complement strand
GCGTCTGACATCGGTTAGTCCCTCTCGGTCTTTCGCGCAGTGCTACCAGTATTGCATCGGCATGCGGCGTGCCCAACCTTAGAGGCAAATTGCTTGGCTCCTGGCTTGGCACCACCCACGAGTCGCCCGGTCTCAGGGCTCTCCTCAGCGGTCCAGGGCATCCCAGAGCTTGGCCCGTGAAGCCGACTCCCAAAGTTCCGGAAGCTCCGAGGCCGCATCGTTGAAGCGGCGCTCCTCGAGCCCGGCCAGCAGGCCGTAGGTGTAGCCGTTGTGGCCTGGGTGCGCGCCCATGCCGGCTCCGAGCTCACGAAGGACAGCTCCCGCCACGACGGCGTCCTGGCCTGCTCCCAGCAGTTCATGGATCGCCTCGAAGCGTTTCGCGATCCGTGTGGCCGCCTTTCCCAGGAAGGGCTCGAAGGCCTCGGCCGCGTAGCGCATGCCCTTTGCGGCCTTACGGACCTCGTGCAACGCGCGCTCGCGCTCTATGCCGGCCTCCAGGGCCTGCGCCGCCTCGAAGCGGCCCGCCACTCGCTCGAGGTCGCGACGCAGCAACCACGGCGCGGCGCTGTGGACAGTCCGCTTTGCCTTCGGCCGGGTCGGAGGTGCGGCGCTCACAGCTCGAAGCACGTTCAGCAGAGTCAGGTAACGATCCGAACGCATCGCAACGAGCGCTGCGGCCAGTGCCTGCTGGCGAGCCTCGGCGAAATGACTGTCGATCTCGTCGCGTACCGGGCCGATCACCTCGGAGGGTGGGAGCGTGTCGAGAAGCCTTTCGAGTTGGCTCCTGAGCACGTCGGTATCGCGGAGCGGCCCGAGGACGCTCCCCAGCCATCCAAGTTCCTCACGCAGCCAGCGTGCGGACTCCTTGTCCAGCACCGGGGTGAATGTCCTCAACGCGCTCCGCAGTCGCCGAATGGCGACTCGCATCCTGTGCACTGCTTCGGTGTCGCCCAAGCGCACTCCGACATCGCGTTCAATGATCTCGAGGACGAGATCGTGCCACCGTCTGGTGAAGACCCAGCCGACGGAGTCGGCTGCGCTCTTGGACGGGCGAGGCTCGGCTACGAGCGGGTTGCCTGCGGCTGCCCCGATGGCGCGTGCGAACTTGGAGGGATACTCGGCCGGTCGGCCGCCAGAACGCTCGAGCTCCCGGCTGATCTTCGCGAGCTCCCGAGGGCTGCCTTCGAGCAGCTCGATCTCCAGTTCCTTCCAGCGGTCATGAGGTTCCGAGCGGCCGTTGAGGAACGCTCCGACCTCATCCTCGTCCACCTCCGCGAGCGGGCGGCTCTCCGGACCGACGAGAACGGTCCTCGTGCGTCGGGTAGTAAGCCTCACGACGGGCTGGAGCGTCCGGCCGCCGGTGCGAGCGAGGGTCAGATCGCTCAGCTCCTCGGGGACCGCCGGCGGTTCGAGAAGAAGAGAGGCTGCGTCGAGGGGAGGAGCGGGACGTCGCAACTCGATCCGAGTGCCGGCGCTCTTGCCCGGGAGCTTGAGGCGCCACCCGGAGTCCTTTCCTCCGAGACGCAGTCGCAAGGCGGCCCCCGTGCGGGCGAGCCGGTAATCGGACGTGTCGTAGTGGATGGCGTCGAGGTCGACCGTTTCCACTGATCCCACGCGGAGAGACGGTGCCAACGACTCAAAAGCCGGCAGCTCGACGTCGTCGTCGACGACGAATCTGCGCTCGACCTCGATCATGGTACGCCCCCACTTTCGACAACTGCTCGGCGAATAGGCTGCGCCTAGTCCAATTCTGCCTCATGCACACGTCTTTGCGGCTCCATCCGGTTAGGTGTCCTCGGCGACGAGCAGGACCGGTAGCCTCGGAGCATGGAGACCTGGGACGCCATCCGAGCTCGTCGCAACGTTCGCACCTACGAGGACCGGGCCATCGCTGCCGAACACCTCAACCGGATCCTCGAAGCCGGATGGCGCTCGCCGTCGGCGTCGAACCGCCAGCCTTGGGACTTCGTCCTGGTGACGGACCCTGGCCAGTTGCAGGAGCTGTCGACGGTGTGGACCGGCGCCCATCACCTGGCCACGGCGAAGGCGGCGATTGTCCTGGTCCTCCCTGAGCCGGACAACGAGCGGGTGTGGACGCTCGACCAGTACGACCTCGGCCAGGCGACAATGGCGATGATGCTGGCGGCCACGGACCTTGGCATCGACAGCGGCCACTCCGCCATCGGCGACCAGGAGGCGTGTCGGCGCGTCCTCGGTGTGCCCTCAGACCACATCTGCGCTTACATGCTGGCTTTCGGCTATCCGGCCGATCGACCGCTGAAGCCGATCGCAAAGCCGAACCGGCGGCCATTCGAGGAAGTGGTCCACCGCGGCCGCTGGTAAACGGGCAACTCCTGCACCCGGTGATTCCCGGCCAGAGTTTCAGCGGCCGGTGGCGTTTCGGCGCCAGAGAGAGGCATTGAGAGCGGTCGCGAACACGACCCACCCCAGATAGGGCATGAGCAGGACCGCGGCCAAGCGCGAGACGCGGCGCACCCTGTTCACGCTGATGCCAACGGCGATCGCCAGCGCTGCGCTGTCGATGAGGGCCCAGCCGATCCGCCGGCGGCCAAAGAAGACATAGGACCACAGGCCGTTGAGCACGAGCTGTGCGGCCAACCATCGTTCAGCCGATCGGCGATCGGCACCGGGCTGCGTCCGGCGGGTGAGACGCCAGGAAATGCCGATCAGTGCATAGAGCGCGGACCACACGGGTCCGAATACCCAGTCGGGCGGTTGGAAGCGCGGCTGGTCGAGCGTCGGCAGCCAGTCCGCGACCGCCGGCAGCGTCACGAGCGCCCCCAGCGCACCGACGGCTTCGCAACCCGCGACCGCACCTAGAAAGCCGACCAGTTCCCGCAGGCCTGATGCCGGACTTCCAGTCGCAACGCGGACCGGAAGCTGTGTGTCAGGCCTGCCAGTATCACCCACCGTGACGGTCCAGAAGCCTCTCGTCAGTCGGGTAACAGCAGGTGTGAACCACGGGACCTCCTTTCGATGCTCCTGTTTCCCCCGGGACAGTAGCCGGGGGAGACATGTTCAAAGTCGTCTCACCGTCGCGGGGGCGCCATTGTCCAAGACCGGCGAGCGACCACGGTGCGCGCCACGCGGGCGATCTACGCTTCCACGGGCTGGCTTGGGCCGCTGGGAGCAACCCAGCTGGGACAAGCAGAATCCTCGGCCGAGGAGGCGAGATGTCAGAAGTCACGTCGAGTAACGAGCGTCGTCGCAGCTGGGCAGAGCCGTTTCGCATCAAGGTAGTTGAGGCCATCTCCATGACCACGCGGGAGCACCGCGAGACGGCGATGGCAGAAGCGGCTTGGAACACGTTCCTGCTCCGCGCTGAGGACGTCTACATCGATCTTCTGACCGATTCCGGGACCTCGGCAATGTCCGACCGGCAGTGGGCCGCTCTGATGGTGGGCGACGAGGCTTACGCCGGCAGCCGCTCTTTCTACCACCTGGTGGACGCCGTGCGCGATGTGTACGGCTACCCCGAGCTCATACCGACTCACCAAGGCCGAGGCGCTGAGCACATCCTCAGCCAGATCCTCATCAAGCCCGGCGATGTCGTTCCGGGCAACATGTACTTCACGACGACCCGTTTCCACCAGGAGCACGCCGGTGGGACGTTCGTCGACGTGATCATCGACGAGGCACACGACCCAGCAAGTCTCCACCCCTTCAAGGGCAACGTCGACTTGGCGAAGCTCCAAGCCGTCATCGACGAGCACGGGCCGGAACGGGTCCCCTACATCTCGGTCGAGACGAACGTCAACATGGCCGGTGGACAGCCCATGTCCATGGAGAACCTGGGTGCTACCTACGAGTTGTGCCGGCGCTACGGCATCTTGGTGATGCTCGATGCCACAAGGGCGTTGGAGAACGCCTGGTTCATCCAGCAACGCGAGCCCGGCTACAGCCATCGCAGCATCAAGGAGATCCTGTTGGAGATCTGTGCCAACTCCGATGGTGCAACTGTCTCCTCGAAGAAGGACAACCTCGTCAACATCGGTGGTTTCCTCGCCTTGCGGAACCCGGAGCTGGCCGCCAAGGCCCGCGGCCTTCTGGTTGCCTTTGAGGGGCTTCACACCTACGGCGGCATGTCGGGCCGGGACATGGAGGCTCTGGCGACCGGGATCCGCGAGATGGTCGAGACGGACGATCACGTTCGCGCCCGTATCGGCCAGGTCGAGTACCTCGGCAACAGGCTCATCGAGGCCGGGATCCCGATCGTGGTTCCCATCGGTGGGCACGGAGTCTTTCTCGACGCGCACTCAATCCTGCCCCACGTTCCCCAGGAACGCTTTCCTGCCCAGGCTCTGGCGGCGGCGATCTACGTCGACGCCGGGGTGCGCACCATGGAAAGGGGGATCGTCTCGGCCGGCCGCGATCCCCTCACCGGTGAGAACCACCACCCCAAGTTGGAGCTGGTGCGCTTGGCCATTCCCCGCCGCGTGTACACGCAGGCGCACATGGACGTGGTCGCAGAGTCGGTGGCCGAGGTGTACTCCCAGCGCGAGAGCATCGGCGGGTTGAAGTTCACCTATGAACCGGAAGAGCTCCGTTTCTTCCTGGCTCGTTTTGCGCCGGTAGCAGTCGCATAGGCATGAGGGGGATACCGGACGGCTGTCCGGGATCACTCCATGTGGAAGGTGAACATCCGATCGGGGTCGATGCGGACGCGAATATGCCTGCTGAGGTCCTCCTGGTCCCGTTCACGGTTCTTCCGGTCAATTCCCGGGAGCGATGGTGCTATCTGGAAGGCGTGCCCAGAACAAGATCCGTTTGAATGCGTAGAAGTACGGGGCCCGGTCGCCGAGAACCTCCCCGAGACGTTGCTGGTAGCGCTCCACGTACCGATCGCACAGCTCAGGGGGCAGCAGGTTCTGGAACCGCAAGAGCACGGTGCCCTTTGTCCACTCGATCACAGCGCCAGTCGAGGCAAGTTCGTGGTCGTAGACCTGCAAGCGGGCGTTCTGCTGATAGAAACCGAGCTCGTGCAGCATCTCGGCGTACTGCTCCGGTGGGCGTACCGGGCTCGCGACGGCCGCCGGAGCAACGGTCATGTACGCCAGAAAAGGAGGTTCGTGAGCAACCTCGGCGGCAATGGAATGGGACGGGTGATCGAAATTGGCCGGCACCTGAACGGCGAGCTGCCCTCCCGCACGAAGGGACGCGGCGAGCCGGCGCAGCAGTCGCGGATGATCGGGAACCCATTGCAGGCTGGCGTTGGCGAAGACGACGTCGAAGCTCTGGTCCGCCTCGAAGCGGCCGATGTCGGCGGCCTCGAACCGCAAACCGTTCCCCGCTAAGGGGCGTGCCCTGGCCAGCATCGCCTGCGAGCTGTCGACTCCGACGGTCGTGCCGGCCTGGGTGTGCTCGTGCAGCCTGACCGTCAGCTCGCCCGTCCCGCAGCCGAGGTCGATCACGTCGCCGCCAGGAACAGGCTGCACCATCGCGAGGAGATCGAAGAACGGCTTCGAACGTTCGGCGGCGAACTTCGAGTACTGGTCGGGGTCCCACTTGTCAGATCCCACGGAGGGGGTTTCGTCAGACACCCCGGCATCGTACGAGCTGTGCCGGGCTCCGGCGACCGGGCGACGTCGGCGGACCCCTGGCCATATTGTGGAAGGCATGATGAAGACAGCGCCTCGTCCTCCTGGAGAACTTGTTCTCGAGGAGTTCGTCCTGCGGCGTTACCAGCAGGAGGATGCGCCGGCGCTGGCGGTGGCCGTGAGCGAGAGCTTGGAACATCTGCGTCCTTGGATGCCGTGGGTGGCCCTCGAGCCGACGACGCTGAAGGACCGCCAGAAACTTCTCGCCCAGTGGGATCGTGACTGGACCGAGGGCACTCAGTACTCATTCGGGATGTTTCGCGGAGGACGTGTGGTGGGCGGGGCGGGGCTCATGCGACGCATCGCTGAGGACGGGCTCGAGATCGGCTATTGGGTGCATCCCGAGTTCGTCGGTCGTGGCTTCGCAACCAGCACCGCGGAGGTGCTGACCACCTTCGGGCTGAGTCTTCCGGGAGTGACCCACATCGAGATCCATCACGACAAGTCGAACGTGGCCAGCGGTCGTGTTCCCTTGAAGCTGGGTTTCGAGATGGTGCGCGAACAGCCGGTGAAGGTTGAGGCGCCCGGCGAGACAGGGGTGAGCTGCATTTGGAGGATGGACCGGGCCGCCTGGTCCGGAAGAGCCCTTCACACTTGACAGATGCTGGACGCGGGCCGAGCAGCAGCACGGCCGCCGAAAGCTTGCGGGCCTCTCGCGCATCGTGGGCCGATCCAGGGCCTCTACATCCCTGACGACGAGACCTGCTTCGCTCTCCTTGAAGCCACCGCCGAAGACTGGCGCGAGCCAACGCCGCCCACCACCTGGGCTTTCATCGCGCCAACGCCGCTCTGAGCATCGAACACGCCCGGCCCGGGGGCCCGGGCAGCGCCTGAGGCCGAGTGCGATACGCTCCCCTCGACTTTTCTCGCGTTAAAAGCTAAGGTTCGAGAGAAGTAGTTCAGTGGCGTTCGCGGGCGTCGGTTGCGACAGGAAAGCGAGTTCACGCCAGACGGCTGAAATGGAGGGACAGCGACAAGATGAAACTGCACAGAAGAGAAAAGTGGCTCGGGACGGTCATGGCCGCCGCCGGGCTCTCGTTGACGCTGGTTTGCCTGCCTTCCGCAGGGGCCAGCATGGGAGCGATCGCCACAGGCGGGACGGGAGCGATCGCCACAGGCGGGACCTTCTACGCCGCGCAACCGTGGGGAACGATTCCTCACAACTTCAACCCCTACGCGCCCAAAGGCGCGAATGCACCCGGGACGGAAAGCTGCCTCTACCAGTCGCTCTACTATGTCAACGAAGCGACAGGGGCGGAGACCCCGCTCCTCGGGACGAACTACACGTGGACGGATAACGGCTTGAAGCTGGTCGTCACGACCCGCTCCGGAGTGAAGTGGAGTGACGGAACGCCGTTCACCGCCGCGGACGTGGCGTTCACGTTCAATTACTTGAAGGCTAACAAGTCCCTCGACCTCAACGGCGTCTGGACGAGCTCCCTCAAGACGGTCGTGGCGACGGGGCCCGACACCGTGGTGTTCACATTCTCCAAGCCGGACACGCCCGAAGCCGTGGCCATCTTGTACGGCTCGGACCCAATCTCGACGGTCATCCTGCCCCAGCACATCTGGGCGACCATCAAGAGCCCTGCGACCTTCACGAACACCAGCCCGGTCGGCACAGGCCCGTTCACGCTCACGTCCTTCTCGACGAGTTCGGTCGTCTACACCAAGAACCCGAGCTACTGGGAGGCGGGGCGTCCGTACATCAACTCGGTGGTGTTCAGCTCGACCGATTCGAACACGACCGCTGAGCTCGGACTGGAAAATGGCAGCATCGACATGTCGTACGATGCCATCAGCGACCCCAGCGCGACCTTCCTCAGCAAGAACAAGGCGAACGCCCTCTTCTGGCCGGTCATTAGCATGAACTACCTCTACTTCAACACCATGGCGAAGGGGCCGTTCAGCGACGTGAACTTCCGCAAGGCGGTCGCCTACGCCATGGACACCTCGTTCCTTGCTAACCGTGCGTACTTCGGGGCGCTTCCGGGAGCGACTGGTGGAGAGGAGGCGGCGGTCACGCCACCTCAGGTGAAGCAGTGGTTCTCAAGCTCGCTTTCGAGCCTGGAGTGGAGCTACAGCGTGACCAAGGCGAAGGCAATTCTGAAGGCTGCAGGGTACAAGTGGTCGTCGAGCGGTCAGCTCGAATCGCCGGCGGGAGTCGTCTACCCGAGCTACACCGTCCTTATCGGAGGGCCGGGTTGGACGGACTACATCTCGCAGGCTGACAACGTCTCCGCCGAGCTGAAGGCGATCGGCATCAGCTCGACAGTGGTGCAGGAGCCGTACTCGACGTACTCCAACGACCTCAACCTGGGCAACTTCACCTTTGCCATTTCGTGGGGCAACGACAACGGGTCGACGCCGTACTACCAGTACTACGACATGTTCTCGCCGGCAGCGTATGCGCCGATTGGCAAGGTCGCCATCTTCGACTGGGAGCGATTCACTTCTCCGACGATCACGAACGCGCTGTCGAGCTACGCCTCGAGCAGCAGCGCGTCAGTGCAGAAGGCTGACATGGTGGCGATCGAAAAGCAGGTGCTGACCAA
This sequence comes from Acidimicrobiales bacterium, assembly GCA_050015255.1. Classification (GTDB taxonomy): domain Bacteria; phylum Actinomycetota; class Acidimicrobiia; order Acidimicrobiales; family Bog-793; genus Fen-455. The sequence continues at coordinate 2,317 of JBEKBT010000097.1, read as the reverse complement.
CGTGCCGGTGGTGGCGCTCACCGGCCGGGGGGACTGGCTCGTCTACCAGACCCGTACCTTCACCGGGTTCCCGAACGCTTCTAACCCCTACAACGACGGGAGCGCGTCGGACGCGGAAGGTTCGATGCTGACGTACGTGAACGTGTACCAGAAGTAAGAGGGTAAGAAGACACGCTCCCGACGTTCGCATCGGGACGCTGGTAAGAAGGCCGACAGGGAGCGGCTCGCCGTCACGGTGAGTCGCTCCCTGGCTGTCGGGGCGGCAGTAGGAGAGGTGTAGGCCTGTGCGATACGTGGTCCGGCGCTTTGGGGCCCTGTTGGTGACCTGCTGGGTGGCGCTGACGGTGAACTTCGCCCTGCCCCGGCTCATGCCCGGCAACCCGGTGGAAACCATGTTCGCCCGTTACCAGGGCAAAGTGAGCCCAACTGCGATCAGCGCCATGGAGCTCGACTTCGGCCTGAACACAAAGACGGGCGAGCTCGGCCAGTACTTCGACTACCTCGGGCACACCCTCACGGGCAACCTCGGCGTCTCCTTCTCGTACTTCCCGGCCCGCGTGAGCACGCTGATTGGTGAGGCCCTCCCGTGGACTCTCGGGCTGGTCGGCTTCGCCACCATCCTCGCTTTCCTCCTCGGGACGACACTCGGGATGGTGGCAGCCTGGCGGCGGGGGACGGCAGGGTGGCGCCGAGCGTCGCTCGTCGACTCCGTCCTCGTCCCCTTCGGCCTGATGCTCGGCGCTCTCCCGTCTTTTTGGATCGCCCTCATCCTGCTCTACTTCATCGCCTTCAAATTCGGCTGGTTTCCGATCGGCGGTGGCCTAAACCCCGGTCAGGGGATCGCCTCGTGGTCCGGGTTCGCCTCCCTCATCCACCACGCCGCCCTTCCCGCCATCACCCTGACGTTCATATCGATGGGCATGTGGATCCTCCTCATGCGCAACAACATGCTCACCGTGCTCGGCGACGACTACGTCAAGTTCGCCCGGGCCAAGGGTCTCCGCGATCGCACCGTCGCCTACCACTACGCCGCCCGCAACGCCATTCTGCCGGTCTTCTCCCAGCTCGCCTTGGCCCTCGGCATCGTCGTCGGCGGGCAAGTCTTCATTGAGATCGTCTTTTCCTACCCAGGAATCGGGTACATGCTCCTCCAAGCGGTGGAGAACGAGGACTATCCCCTCATGCAGGGGATCTTCCTCATCTTGACGGTCACCCTTTTGGTGGCGAGCTTCCTCGCCGACGTCTTGTACGTCTTCTTCGACCCCCGTGTCCGCATGGAGTCGGCCAAGTGAACTGGAAAGCCCTCCTGCACAACCGCCGCGCCGTCGCGGGCGCCCTCATCTTCGCCTTGTTCTGCCTGGTCGCCCTGTTGGCGCCGGTCGTCGTTCCCTACTCGCCGACCGACATCAACTTCACCCCGTTGCTCCACCCGAGCGCGAAGCACCTTCTCGGGACCACGATCAACGGCCAGGACATCCTCTCCCAGCTGATCTGGGGGGCTCGGGCGAGCCTGTTCGTCGGGCTGGTCTCCGGTGCCCTGATCAGCTTGGTGCAGCTCGTGATGGGGGTGTTCGCCGGCTACGTCGGCGGCGTGTTCGACACGGTGGCGGCGGCGGTGACCAACGTCTTCCTCGTGCTCCCCTCGCTCCCGCTGCTCATCATCTTGGCCGCCTACCTGCGGGGCGGGGGCCTCCTCATGCTCGTCGGGGTGATCACGATAACCGGCTGGGCATGGGGGGCCAAAGTGCTCCGGTCACAGGCGATCGCCCTCCGGGACCGACCCTTTGTCCAAGCGGCCCGGGTCACCGGTGAGAGCCGCTGGCACATCGTCTTCGCCCACGTCGTGCCGAACATGCTCGGCATCATCGTCTCGAACTTCTTCGGGGCAGCCCTGTTCGCCGTGCTGGCAGAAGCCGGTCTCGAGTTCATCGGCCTCGGCAACATCAACGACATCACCTGGGGGACCATGCTCTATTGGGCCCAGGAGGGTGACGCCATACTCCTCGGGGCGTGGGTGTGGCTCCTCGTGCCGGGGTTATGCCTCGCTTTATTGGGCACGTCCTTTGGGCTGCTCAACTTCGCCGTGGACGAGATCGCCAACCCCCGCCTGAGGAGAGACTGAAATGCCGCCCCTCCTCGAGATCTCCGAACTCACCATCGGCTACGGGTGGCAGCTGCCACCTTCGGTGATCGCCGTCCGAGGGGTGAGCCTGAGCGTCGCCGCCGGCGAGATCGTCGGGATCGCCGGAGAGTCGGGATGCGGCAAGACGACCCTCGCCCTCGCCGCCGCCGGGCTCCTCGACCCGCCCGGGCGGGT
>JBEKBT010000096.1:0-10506 GCA_050015255.1 Acidimicrobiales bacterium | reverse complement strand
AGTGCGACCCGGCTCCGGTGAGCGTGGCCCAAGCTCGAAAGGCTGTGCAGGTGGCCGATCGCCTGGTCAGACATGCCGAACAGAAGCTCAATGCTGCCCTGTCGCGTTAAGGAAGCTTGGGGACGAGTGTGTCAGCTGTCGACGCCGGTCCAGTACTGAGAACCTGACGCCGGTCACGTCTGACGCTGACGGCAGCGTCACTCGCCCGTCTGGCCGTCGATTGACTCTCGGATCAGGTCGGCATGGCCATTGTGACGGGCGTATTCCTCGATCATGTGCACGAGCACCCATCGGAGCGAGACGCGTCCCTGGCCACCCCACGCCGGGTGGACCTCGTCGAGCGCCTCAGACCCACCCTGCGCCAGCCGTGAGTCCACGACGGCCCTAGACCGTTCGACCCGCTCCGTCCACAAGCTCCGCAGCTCGTCACCGAGATCGTCGGCCGCGCTGTGCCAGTCCCAGTCGGGATCGGCCTCCCAGTCCTCGATGGTCCACGGCTCGGCTGGCGGCTCGCCGGCGACCACCTGAGTGAACCAGTAGTCCTCGACATAGGCCACGTGCTTCAACAGCCCGCCCAACGTCATCGACGTCGGCGGCAGTGCTACCCGCAGCTGGGCATCGCTTAGTCCCCGGCACTTCCACTCCAGCGTCGCGCGCTGGTAGTCCAAGAAGCCCAGCAGCGTCGCGGTCTCCCCTGATTCTTGCGGTGGCATGGGCCGCCCGCGCTCGTCAATCTGTGCCTCGTCCATGAGTTCACGCTACTTAGGGGCGAGGCGCACCCGCACAATCCATCTGCAACATCACGCATCGGACGCTGCGGCAAGCCGACGGGCCGCTCTCGCTGATTGCCGGCTGAGAGGTGGAAGAGGGTGCTGCTGCTAGGCGCTGGTCGCAACGCAGCGAAATGGCATCAATCACTGACGCCGAGTGGAGACGGCTCTGGCTCGCCGGCCCGACACCGGCACCCTTCGCCGGCATTCGGTGCCGGTGACAGGTCCGGTGCGAAAGGAAAGTTTGCCGTGCTGCTCCATGAGCCATCCCAGCCGATGACGAGCCCGTGATAGTCCTTGTGCGTCTCGATCATCGCGAGGCCCTCTTCTCCAGCGACGGCGAGAGCCGTTGCCAACGCGTCAGCAAGCCCGAGGTCCGGCCCGGTGACGCTTGCCGAAGCAACACGCGAGCACGGCTGACCGGAATGAGGATCAATGAGATGCTCGCCGCGTTCGTAGGCCGCTGAGGTGGCGATCGCTCCGTCTAGCTCGACCACACAGGCGAGGCGATGTGGCGCCTGCGGGTCGACGATTCCGATCCTGAACAGGTTGCTGGCCTCTGGACACCGGTAGGTCGCGATGTCACCGGCCGCATTGACGATCGCGCCTCGGATACCGGCCCGCGCGAGCGCATCGCGGGCGCGTTGGGCAGCCCAGCCCTTGACGTAGCCGGTTGGGTCAACCCCTCCTGGCATTGCCCACGGGTCGAACCAGCCTCCCGATTTCGCTCGGGCCTCGGCGCACGTTCCGAGCACCGCCTTGACCTCCCCTGGCGCCTCGTCCAAGGTGATGTCCCCGCGACGGAGACGATTGATAGGGCTGTGCTCCTTCCACGTGCTAAAGAGCGCGTCGGCATGATGAAGGATCGCCCGCGCGCGGGCGATGTGCACATGGGCCTTGTGTTGCGCGACGTGGTCATCGCAGTAGATGTCGAAGGTCACCACGGTGCCCATGACCTGTTCTCGATGATGAATCCTGGGCGAGACCTCCAGTGAATTCGCCCTCATTGATGCAAGCCCCTCACTCTATTCCGAGCTTGGTGAGCGCCGACTGAAGCGACTGCTTGAAGCCCGCGCTCGTGTAGCTTGCACCGGAGATGCTCTGGATGTTGGCGCTCTGTGCCTGTAGAGCCTCCTGCTCGAGAATCGGGATTGACTGCTGGTCGATCGACTCCGAGCGAAAGTTCCCACCGTCGTCGATCGAGGCGATCTGGACTTTCGTGATCCTCTTGCCAGTTGCCGTCACCGAGACCGACAAGATCCCGTAGTTGTAGTTGACGGCGACTCCGGTCGCGGTTCGCTTGGCCGAAGGTGTCGTCGTTGAGGGGGAAGACGACCCAGTTGAGTTGGACCCGCTCTTTGGCGGCGACGCGGCAGCAACAGAGGTTGGCGAAGAGCCTCGCGTCGCAGCACTGCGCGCAGCCGTGCCGAGCGTGAGCGGCGCGGACTTCGTATGGAAACTCAGCACCCCGGCAAGTCCCGCCACCGTTGCCACGGTCACGATCGGTGCCCGTCTCATCGTTCTCCTTTCTTGTTGTCAGGTCTCAAGGGATTTTCTCCGGTTCTAGAACGCGAAGGCCTCGTGATGGATCCGGTGCCCCGGCACTCCCAACCTGTGTGCTGCCGAGACGATGCTTTCGCTGAACCCACCAGGTCCGCAGACATAGACGTCTCGTTCTGCGAGGTCCGGCACGAGACGTCGTAGCGCCCGTGCATCGAGGCGCACCTTGTGGCGCGGGCCGATCACTTCGTGGACTCGACCCCCTCTCCTGTCGACCAGCGCGATGACCTCGTCGCGGTGGACCAGATCACCAGGTCTCGATGCCCGCATGACTACGGCCACATCGACTGACGGCGGCAGATCTTCGAGGAGCGCGCGCAGCGGGGTGATGCCGACACCCGCGCCGATCAGCGCGACGCCTGCCGCCGATCGGGCGTGGTGGGTAAAGGCTCCATACGGTCCCTCGATGGCGACCCGCGTGCCTGGTTTCAGTCGCGCGACTGCGCTGCTCTGGTCGCCAACCGCCTTGATCGTCACCCGAATGAGCGGGGGCCTTGGGAGCGCAGAAAGGGAGTAAGGGTGGGCCTGCCACCAGAGCTCGCGCGTCAGGAAGCGCCATTGGAAGAACTGGCCTCCCGACACCGCGAGGCGATCCAGGCGACGTCCTGAACAGACGACGGAGAACACGCCGGGCACTTCCTCGCGGACACTCACGATGCGTAGCTGATGCCTGAGGTTCGTACCAATTGGGAGCGCTACGCGGTAAACGACGACGAGGCCCGCAGTCGAGGCCCAGACCGTGAGCCAGATGGCCCGGGTGAGCGGGTGCCCGACGAACGAGCCACCCGTGACGATCTGGTGCGCGAACGCGAGGGAAAGCGCGATGTACGTGTAAAGGTGGACGATCCACCACGTCTCATACTTGAGTCGTCTTCGGGCGAGCCTGATGGAGGTGATCGCCACCATCACTAGGAGGGCGAAACCAACCGCCGCGGCAAGCAAGTCTGGGTAAGAGGTGAGAAAGATCCATAGTTGGCGGAGCGTCCCGGTCTTCGACAACTGCGCATAGCCGAGCGTGATGAGCACGACGTGGGCAGTGATGAGCCCGAGAGCCCATGGGCCGATGCGACGGTGCCAACGAACCAGCCGATCCTGGCCCACTGCTCGCTCGAGCCAAGGGAGGCGTCCGATGAGGAGCACCATCAGAAGCATGAGGTAGGCGCCCGTGAAGCCCGCAAACCTACCGCCTGCGATAAGAAGGCCCCCAGGTGCCGCGAGCGAGCCCCGTGTTTCTCCGATGATGACGGTGCCGACAGTCGCGCCTAAGCCGATCCCGGCGAGCGCGACGCACGCGTCGGCGATCCAGGGACGCGGCGCGTGACCTGGCCGGCGTGGTCGGTGACCAATGGCGATCGCGAGGCGCTTGCTCGCGGGACGAGTCTTGGATGCGAACCGGCTGACGGGACTCATGGCGACGATCCTCGCGGGCAGAACTGAGAGACAACCTTGAACCTGCTGTGAATGAGATGGTCGAATCTCGGGGATCCTCGGTGTGAACCTGATGATCCTTGTCCAGCCGGTCGACTGCCTGATCAATGTTCTCTATCGACCCGACGTCGATCACCGACCGAATCTCGCCTGCTTGTCCTGGCCGGGGCAACGTGCACCAGGGCGTTGTAGGTCACGAGGCCGATCGCCAGGTGCATGATCATCAACACGAGCACGGCCGTGACGGGCTGGCCTTTTACCAGGATGTACAGGTCCGGCAACCAGAGCACCGCCGTCACGAGGACAGCCATTCGCACGAACACCCAACGGGGAGCCGACGAGATTCGAGTCACGACGGGCCAGGCGAGACAGGCGATGATCACGCCGATGGTCGTCAGTTTGCCGTAGTCCGAGAATCGGAAATGCGCGTAGCCATTCGTCGAGGGGAAGATCCGCGTGCCGATCCCCACGAGGATCGCATTGGCTGCCAAGGATCCGACGAGAGCCACGAGCGTCGCCAGGAGGACGCGTACGGCGGCGGGCTGTTTGTGCTCGGGGGCGAAATCGACCTTGAGAGCCGCCAGTGTGCCGATCAGGGCCAAGTCTGGACGCTGCCCCGAGAGTTCAGTTGGAGTTGACACTCGTCAATCTTAAGAGGCCAGATGAGTGCCGAGCACCACAATCGCCATGTTTCTGGCACTCTTTGCCGAGTCTTTACCAATTGCTGGCGACGTGTTGGGCGTCTGCAGCCGTAGGTTCCAGATACGAGCCTGTTCTTAGGAGAACGATGGCCACTCGCGAGAACTGTTGTGTCCTGCGGCCGGTCTCCTGTTTCGCGGCGGTGTGCCGCCGGGGAGGCTCATGAGTTCCTTGCTGCACGGGGTTCTCTCTCTTCACGGTTCTCTGGCTCATCTGATCGTGGGAGCGACTTGTTTCTGGGAGGCCGGCATTTTCGCGGGCCACAGGACGCGGTCTCCCGATGATCGACGATGCAGGGGAAGTGGTGTCTTGTAGACACGGTCCGCCTGTGCTGCGGTGAGGATGTGATTGGCGACCAACTGGTTGAGAACCTGTCGCTGGCGTTCCTTGGCAAGAGCGAAGTGCAGGACCGGATCGTAGTCGGACGGCGCTTGGGGTAATCCGGCGAGCATGGAAGCCTCCGCCCAGTTGAGCGCGTTGGGATCGACTCCGAAGTACCCACGAGCAGCATCTAGATAACCCCAGTAACTGTTCCCGTAGTAGATGGCGTTGAGGTACATCTCGAGGATCCTTGGCTTCGAGTAGCTCAGCGACAGCTTGAGCCCGAGCCCGACCTGCTCCAAAGTATCGGCGAAACCTGAGTTCGAAGGGTAGAGCTGCTTTGCCAGTTGCTGGGCGATGGTGCTTCCGCCGGGGTCGCCGCTGGTGTGCAGCGCCGTCAGTGCGGCCCGCGCCGCGCCGTCGAAGATGTTCAGCAGCACGTTCGAGTAGAAGTGCTCGTCCTCGACGGCGACCTCCGCCTCCGCCAGCTTGGTCGGCAAGGGCAGGTTGCCCAGCTTGCCTCCATGCGCCCTCACGATCGCCGCCACGCTTGCCGGTGCATTCGCGACACTCGGGAGGCTCAGCTCGTATCCGAATCCGGCGAGAGCAACAGCCACAAAGAGCCCCAACACCACGAGGACGGCTCGGACGAGGCGCGATCTCCACCTGCGCCGCGCGCCTTTCGCGACTGCGGCCTCAACCATCTGAGGCCTCGAATCGCACCACCGCATCGAGCCCACCGCTTGGCGAGGCCTCGAGCCACGCCGTTCCATCCGACAACCTTGCGAGTTGCGCCACGATGGCCAGACCGAGCCCAGTGCCACCGTGCGGGGCGCCTTCGCGCCTCCAGAACCTGTCGAAGGCTCTCGTCCTGTCGGCAGGACTCATGCCGGGCCCGTCGTCGACCACATGCACCTCGACGTTGTCCCCCGCGCGGGCGGTGTTCAAACTCACTCTTCCACCAGCAGGTGTCGCCTCGAGCGCGTTCGCGAGGAGATTGTCGAGGATCTGCTCGAGATGACCGGGGCAGGCAAGAGCTCTGAGCGCCGGACCAGCCGTTCCGCTAGCAGCCGGCGGTTCGTGCACGAGAGTCACTTGACGCTCTTCGGCGAGGGCGCTCCATGCTTGTGCACGGTCGCGCAAGACGGCTTCGACCTGGACCGAATCTCTTGTTGGCCGGAGACCCCCCTCGGATCGGGCGAGTGTGAGCAGTCCGTCGACGATCCTGGAGAGCCGGTCGGCCTCGGCGAGCGCAGAAGTGAAATCGACTCTCTGGCCAGGCTCGAGCGTGCCCTCGAGGTTTTCGAGACGAAGACGCAGCGCCGTGAGAGGAGTGCGGAGCTGGTGGGACGCATCGGCGAGGAATGTCCGCTGAGCGTGGACGAGCTCCTCCAAGCGGTCCGCCATCTCATTGACGGCTTCGGCGAGCGCGTTGAGCTCAGCTGGTCCGCGGCCGACCGGTGCCCGCTTCGACAACCGGCCGGCGCCGATTGCGGCGACAGCGACTTCGATGCCCTCCAACGGGCTTGTGAGGGATCTCGCGAGAATCGTCCCGAGGGCGGTGGCCACGGCGATCGCCCCGAGTCCGAAGAGGATCAGAGCGATCGTGTGGTTGCGGATGCGAGCGTGGAGGGGCGCGGCCGACTCGGCTACGAGGAGAACTACGTCCGGCCCGTGGGTCTCGGACGAGGGGTTGTTCGCGCCAGGTGCCGGGACCGCCACGGGGAGGGCCACATACAAGAAGTCGTCGTCAGGGTCGGCGGAACCCTCCTCTCCCGAGGTGTGGCCAGCGGCGGCGGAGCCGATAATCGCCTTCGTGCGAGTGTCGCTCAGCTCCTCGACGGCGCCCCTTCCTGCTGCCGCCAAGACGTGCCTGGACGAGACGACCGCGACGACAGCGTTGTCAGCACGGGCAAATTGGCGGACGACGAGTTGAAGCTTGGGTCCGCGGTTGTTCAATCCCGCGGCGACGAGCACGGCGAGAGAGGAGGCGTCGCGTTGAACCTCCGACATCGACGTCGTCCGGTCGTTGCGGGCAAGGCTGATGCCGAGCGGAACCTCGAGCGCGACGACGAGCGCGAATGCGAAAAGGAAGAACCCCGCGAGAAGCCGCCGCCTCATTGCGGAACAGCGAGCCTGAAGCCAACGCCTCGGCTCGTCTCGATCCACCTCGGGTCGCCGAGCTTCTTGCGGAGAGAGGCGATGTGGACATCGACAGTCTTCGAGGTGCCGTACCAATGGGGGTCCCAGACCTCGGCGAGGACCTCCCGTCGGGTGACCATCGCGCCGGGGTCCACAGCGAGCAAGGCGAGGAGGTCGAACTCCTTTGGAGTGAGCTGCACTTCGTGGCCGGACAGGAGCACGCGGTGCGAGCGCCGGTCGATCTCGAGCTCGCCGATCACTTGTCTACTTGAGACAGGGGCTGGCGACGTGCTGCGACGGTTCACGGCGCGTATGCGGGCGACGAGCTCACGGAAACCGAACGGCTTGACGACATAGTCGTCCGCTCCGATCTCGAGGCCCACCACTCGGTCGATCTCGTCATCTCGTGCGGTGACGATGATGATCGGGACCGATGACCGTGCCCGCAGCTGCCTGCAGACCTCGAGACCGTTGGCGTCGGGAAGCCCGAGGTCGAGCAACACGAGGTCAACCGGCGGTGCTGACAACGCGGCCGCGGCCGTCTGGACGAGAGTCACGTCGAAGCCTTCACGTCGCAACCCGGTTGCCAATGGCTCGCCGATGGCGTCGTCGTCTTCGACCACGAGACCTTGCACTACTCCGCTAGCTTTTCACAGCCGATCGGGATCGGGTCGTCGGCCTCGACAGCGATCCCTTCGCGCACTCGTGCCGGAAATGGCCTGGAGGTTACCGCCTGCGGGCTGGCTGGCAGCCTTAGCCCTAGCGGCGAGGTCTCTTCGCCAGCCGGAGGCAGGGACTCTCGCGACTGGAAAAGGGTTACGTCACGACCCCATGCAGGACGCAGTCGTCGCCGAGGATGAGCAGCTCGCTGGCGTCGGTCTGGGAGGCAACACCAGTTCCGCACCTCGCTTCCCGTCGTGATGCCGGGAGCCTGGTGCAAGACCGCATTCGTTTCGACTTGGCCCCTGAAGACCAGACGCTTGCAGCGAATGGAGGAGCGAATCGGCTCGTAGTCAGTGGATTGGGTACTTGAGAGCCGAGATCACCGCTCGAAGACGATGATCGCGTGTCCGTCGGGGACGCTGACAGACACCGAGGCGTACTGGCCGTCGAATTCACAGGCGAGCACGTCGCCCGCCGGCTGCAACACGACTCGTCTTGGAGCAGCAAGGCTGCGCAGGGACACCTCGACATCGACCAGGGGAAACGGATCGAAGACGAGGTCGAGGTCTCGCGCGAGCCGGGCCGGGACGAAGCTCAACAGGTGAACCGACGTGTGGTACGCGGCATCGACGACGGCGGTCTCGAGGTGTACCGGCCCCTTCGCCCGCAGGAGCGGTCTCGGCAGGAGGTGCTCGAAGCAGGCGCCAAGCACTTGCAGGTACTCGAGGTTGTCCTCCGTCGCCACAGCCGCGAACAGCGGCACGGCAAGGACCACGACTCGCCCGCGCTGCACGACGGCGCCGTAGCCGGAAGGTTGCGACGGTGACGTGTAGGAGTGACCGCTGAAGTGGTCGTACGCGCGCTGGAAATAAGGGAGCACCAGATCCACGAGGACCTTGCCGTCGTTCGGGGTCCTCAGCTTTGTGCTCCGGCCAGGTACGCGCACATCGATGCCCGGAGGCGGATCGAGCAGTCCGGCCTCGGTGAGTGCCAGGAACACAGGATCGAAGGGCCAGAGTCCCTCAAGTTCGAATCCGAGACGGGTGAACAAAGCGGTCGCTTCCTCACCGGAGGAAGCGACAGATGCCGAAAGGAGCAGTGCTCCGCCACCGGCGACGTAGCGTTCCAGCCGCCCCGCCAGCTGGGTGTCAACAGGTGTCCCGTCCGGCACGACGGCGAGCTTGTATGCCTCGAGGGGAGCATCGGGTGGCACGACATCGAACTGCTGGCGCAATCGCTGGAGGGCGCGGAGCGCGCCGCTGACACCGTCGGCGGGTCGATCGCCTTGTGCCGGGTCGGCGACGAGGGCGATATCTACGAGGTGCCTGCCTCTCTCGACGTACGGCTCGCACGCCTTTATGTACTCGTACACCTCGCCGATGCGCGAGTACACGGCTCGATTCGGTACGCCCGAAGGAGCCAGCAGGTCCCCGACGCCGTTCGACAATCCGTACATCAAGATCCGGCAGCACTCGTACTTCAAGGCTGCCGGTGTCTTCAGTGAGGCCGAGTCCCCCCAGCTGCGATGGAACCGGCCGGTCTGGCTCAATGCCGGAAGTCCGAGATTGCGGACGAGCGGAGCGACGTAGGGCAGATAGGAGTATCCCCACTGTCCTCCCGGCAGGGCTTCGACCTCGATGTGGCGGAGGTAGTCACGTTCGACGACGAGGTTGGCTTTCGGTCGGCTGTTGAACCATGCCCCCGTCGCGGAACCTCGAACCAGGGCAGGCTCGATCATCGCCGAGAAGCGAGCCATGTACTGAAGAGCTACCCGTCGCGCGTAGATGTCACGTTGGCCCGGGTCTGAGGGGTCGAGCTGTGCCTTCTTCATACCCGCGATGGCCCAGCGGGAAGCGCTCGGCTGATCCCAACACATGTCGAGGAAGATGCCGTCAACCGGCGCGTAACGATCGAGCACCTCGGCGAGCTGCTCTGCCAGGTACTCCTGGTACGGGCTCGACATGTCGAGCACCGTCCAGGCGGCCTCGTATGCGCCAGCGGGCGGGCGCCGGACCTGGGTGAGCTCCGGAGACAGCGCCACCCAGTCCGGATGCTCGTGGGCGGCGTACTCGTCGCACTGGACGCTCAAGTAGATGGGCGCACGTATCCGGGCACCGTGCAGGGCCTCGATCTGCTCACCGAGAAGGTCGAGGCCACGGGACAGAGAGGGATGCCGTTCCGGCCGGTCTGTGTCGTAGTACAAGAGACCGTGGTGGCACTTGGCGAACACGGTGACACTATCGACGTGGGCGTCGGCGAAAGTGCGGGCGAAACTGTCAGCGTCGAAGTCGCTCGCGACATTCGGGATGTCGGGACCGATGTGAAAGTCGAGATGCACGGTGCGGCGCGGGAACCGGACGCGCCAGTCTTCGTCCGTATCCGCTTCCAGTTGCTCGTCAATCGTTGGAATGCCCACCTCGCGTGATGGCACCGTCCCAACATATCAATGGCGTTTCGTCGTAACCACGAACTGGACGGCATTGGCTGACGATCATCAGCTCGGCGACGCCTCCGGGCGTTCGGCGAGCGAGTCCTCCAGGCTCGCGACACGCTCTGGATGCTTGTGGCTGCGGGCGAGGAACCCTGCGCCGTATTGGGGCAGGCGCCAGGTCCTCGTCATCGAGAAGATCAGGGAGAACGAGGTAGCCCTCCTCCTCCTAGGCGCGGATCTGTGCGACCGCCAAGCCGAGACCAGCTCCGCTGGCGGGAGTAGCTCGATGTTGGTCAGCATTAGCATTAGCCAGTCTTCAGCGGCTCTGGTTTCCGAGAGGCTCGCTCAGCGCCTGTTGGTGAGGTGACGTTTGGGCGCCGAGCTCCCCCTCACCTGCAGCGTGGTCGACAGCATGACGGTCCTGGCGGCGCCCGTGTAGCCCTCCAGGCGGCTCAACAACAGCCGGGCGCCTTCGACCCCGAGGTCGTAGGC